>CAYGSW010000296.1:0-7084 GCA_964352535.1 uncultured Granulosicoccaceae bacterium
GAACACAGACAGGCCCGCTGAATCCTAATATTTCGGGTTGACGGACTACTAGTTGGAAGGGATTGGTCGTTTCGCAAATAGAACGGATTAGAAAGGCAGGGCGATGCTGCTGTCGACAGCCTGCATGTTTTTGCGAAACTCAGACTGAATTCTCTCCAGGGCCTCATTGGTGTCTGCTTCGAAGCGAATAACCAGTGACGGAGTGGTGTTTGATGCGCGCACCAGCCCCCAGCCGTCAGAATAGTCGGCGCGAACACCGTCGATGGTGGTAAGAGAGGCGCCTTCGAAAGTGCTTCCAGCCACGAATTTTTCAATGAATGCGTGCTGTGCACCGTCTTCGTTCAGGACGACATTAAGCTCTGGCGTATTGATGCTGTTGGGTATCTCTCCGAAAATATCACTGGCCTTGCGATCGGTCCTGGACAGGATTTCCAGCAGTCTGGCAGCGGCATACAATGCATCATCAAAGCCATACCAGCGTTCCTTGAAAAACATGTGGCCACTCATCTCACCGCCAAGCTGAGCACCGGTTTCCTTGATACGAGCCTTGATGAAAGAGTGCCCGGTTTTCCACATGTCGGGTACGCCGCCGGCAGCAGTTATAGCGGCGGGAAGAACCTTGGAGCATTTCACGTCATAGATGATACGTGCACCGGGGTTGCGTTCCAGAACATCCTGCGCAAACAGGACCATCTGTCTGTCGGGCCAGATAACGTTACCTTTATCGTCAATAACACCCACCCGATCACCGTCGCCATCAAAGGCCAGGCCAATTTCGTGTTCCTTGTCTTTGACCAGTGCAATGAGATCTTCCAGGTTTTCAAGCTTGGCAGGGTCAGGGTGGTGATTGGGGAATGTACCATCTACGGTCGTGAATAGAGCGTCACTTGTGCAGCCCAGTGCTTCGAACATTTGTGGTGCTACTGCACCTGCTACACCATTACCACAGTCAAAGGCGATGCTCATGGGTCTTGCCAGCTTAACATCACCTGTAATGCGATCAAGGTAGTCTTGCAGAATGTCCTGCTCTTCAAAGCTACCGGTATCCTCAGTGGCGATGTTACCTTCCGTCAGGCGTGTATAAAGCGCTGTTATGCCTTCGCCAAACAAGGCGTCTCCACCCAGTACCATTTTCAGGCCGTTGTATTCTGGTGGATTGTGAGAGCCTGTCACCATGATGCCTGTGCCAGTACCCAGATGATAGGTGGCAAAATACAGAACCGGTGTGGGGACCATGCCGATGCTGATAACGTTCACTCCGGTACTCTGAATGCCGCGACTCAGCGCTGCAATCAGATCCGGGCCAGACAGACGCCCGTCGCGCGCCACTACCACGGTAGCGATATCCCGCTCCACGCACTCGGTGCCAAATGCTCGTCCGATATGTTCAACCGCAGCAGGCGTGAGCTTGTCCGTAACCACTCCACGGATATCGTAGGCGCGAAAAATATCGGGAGAAATGTTCATGTTTGAGTGTGCCAGTGGACCAATGGGATCTTTGCCACGCATTTTAGCGCAGTTGTGGCTGTGATCAGACGTTCTGAATATCCGTTACGTGTGCGGGTGTCGATTTTTGAACACGAAAAGCTTCGGTAGAGAGTACCCGGTATCAGGTAGAGCAGATAATACTGAGTTATTCAGGCGCTATGGAATAAGGGTATTTTAGCTAGTGGTCCGTCAACCTGATAATATCGACATTATCAGGTTGACGGACCACTAAGTTTGAATTCATGTTTCTGACAGAACTATGTCGATGATCGCAGAGAACGATGCTTGCAGAGCCTGTAGAAGGTGATTCTAAACCTGACCGGTAGAACCAAATCCGCCTTCACCACGTTCACTGTCCGAAAACTGTTCAACGCGATTGAAAGTGACCTGCGCTACTGGCACGATGACCAGCTGTGCTATTCGAGTACCCACCTCTATATCAAACGATTCACTACCCCGGTTCCAGCATGAGACAAACAGCTGACCCTGATAATCCGAGTCAATCAACCCGACCAGATTGCCAAGTACGATGCCGTGTTTGTGGCCAAGGCCAGAACGCGGCAAGATCATTCCTGCATAGCCAGGATCGGCAATGTGAATGCAAATTCCGGTAGGAATCAGGCTGGTTTGACCTGGCTGTAACGTTAATGTGCTATCCAGACAAGCGCGCAGATCCAGCCCGGCCGAACCCTCGCTAGCGTAGTGTGGCAATGCAATAGTGTCCCCGATACGCGGGTCTACGACTGTGTAGTCAATACTCTTCATCCTTGTAGACCTTTCGGGTTATTTGCTCAGTTGTGTAGCGATAATTTTCAGTAAGGAATGGGCTACTCGTGACTTGCTGGCAGCGTGAATAGTCTGGTGTCCATCATTTTCGGGCCAGTACACATCCAAAGCATTGGTGTCGCTGCCAAAGACAGGGTTGCCGGGCTGGGCGACATGGTTGGCGGCGATAATATCCAGCTTTTTGCGAGCAAGCTTTGCACGGGCATGACTTTCCACGTTTTCAGTTTCCGCAGCAAAACCCACGCAAAATGGTCGCTTTTCCATACTGGCAACTTGCTTGAGAATATCTGGATTTTTAACCAGCGTCAGCTGCATGTGATCATCAGTCTTCTTGATTTTCTGTTCATTGACATGTTCAAGTCGGTAGTCGGACACTGCAGCCACGGATATGAATACATCACAGCTGCTGGCTGCTTGCATAACGGCTTCGAGCATCTGTTTAGCGGATACCACATCAATTCGCTGAACGGCATCGTTAACGCTCAGTGACACCGGGCCAGCCACCAGCGTGACCCTGGCACCCATGCTGAGCGCTGCTTCAGCGATGGCAAAACCCATTTTCCCTGAGCTATGGTTGCTGATGAACCGAACGGGGTCGATGGCTTCGCGAGTGGGCCCCGCCGTTATCAGAATGTGCTTGCCAGAGAGTGCGGTAATGGGGCCATCGGCTGGGACGGTGCTTTCAGACTCATCCTGTAAATGCGCTATTAGCTGGTCACGAATCTGCTCGGGCTCCAGCAACCGTCCAGCGCCAGTCTCACCACATGCCTGAACACCTTCAGCGGGGCCGATAAAGTGGACTCCGCGTTCTCCAAGCACCTTGCAGTTGTGTGTCGTTGCAGCACTCAGCCACATCAGACGGTTCATTGCAGGGGCTGCAATTATCGGGGCCTCAGTGGCAAGGCATACTGTGCTGAGCAGATCGTCTGCAAATCCATGTGCCAGTCGAGCCAGTGTATTGGCAGTGGCGGGTGCTATCAGAATAATGCTGGCCCAGCGAGCCAGTTCGATATGACCCATTGCAGCCTCTGCCTCGGCGTCCAGCAGGCTGGTGTGCACGGGGTTACCCGTCAGCGCCTGAAACGTCATGGGTTGGACGAATGATTGCGCGCCGCTTGTCATGACAACCCGGACGTTTGCACCTGCTTCGATCAGTCTTCTGGCCAGAATGGCGCTTTTGTAGGCGGCTATTCCGCCGCAGACTCCTAACAGGATATTTTTGTCGCGTAATGCTGTCATGATGTGATGTTATCAGTTTGTAGCTTGCGATAACTATGTGACAGGAAAGGTTGTCGTATTTTACTGTGCACATGCAGACGACCGACAAGCGCTGTTGTTTGAATCGGTAAATGAAGATGTGGTCGGCAATCGAGCGTGAGCCGGTTTTTCATATGTGACTTTTTGGGTTTGAATATCTGTAACAAAGGCCTGTTGTACTTGGTGGCCAGAGTGTTTGTGCTCGGCCTGGTAATGTTGTGCATGAAGGTGAGGGGAGGGTCACAGAATGATCAGATGAATGGCACGTACAGCTACTTCATGCTGACTATCCATGTTTTACTATCACTTTTTAACCGATCACAAGGATGCTGATCATGACCATCAAGGACTGGCCACTGGCCGAACGCCCGCGCGAGAAACTATTGCGCTTTGGCGCTGCTGCTCTAAGCGATGCAGAGCTACTCGCCATTTTTCTGCAAACAGGCACTGCTGGTAAAAGCGCGGTGGAAGTTGCACGTGACACCCTCAAACACTTTGGTTCTCTGGGTGCTGTACTCAATGCCGAGCAACAGACGTTTTGTAAGAGTCCGGGTTTGGGGCATGCACGTTATGCCGCTTTGCAAGCAGCGCTTGAAGTTTCACGCCGCCATGTGTTTGAAACTGTCATGCACGGCGATGTACTGAGCTCTCCCGAGCATGTGCGTCACTACCTGTCATTGCATTTGACAGGGCTCGGGCATGAAGTATTCAGTGGATTGTTTCTGGATAACCGGCATCGCGTCATTGAATATAGGGAGCTGTTCACTGGTACGATTGACAGTGCGGCTGTATACCCGCGGGAGGTGCTTAAACAGTGTTTGAAGCTGAATGCGGCGGCGGTTATTTTTGCGCATAACCATCCAAGTGGGGTGGCGGAGCCTAGTGATACTGACGTGCGGTTAACGCGAAAGTTGGTGGATGCGTTGGCGTTGATCGATGTTCGTGTTCTGGATCATTTGATTATTGGACAGGGGGTGCAGACATCGTTGGCGGAGCGGGGGTTGATGTAGGATCTGTGCTGGCCGATGAACTAGCATTGAAGTGGCTTGGTTCTAGAGTCCCCGATAGGGGATCAGGAAACCCCACGTCTTTAGACGGGAGCTTTCTACCCATCCTGAGAGCAAGTATGCATCGAGGTCGAGAGCGAGTATTGAGCGCATGGCCTATGGTCGGCCTTGTGCCGACTGATCCGGCTTTAGCCGTAACCCCAGACCACCGGCTTTAGCCGGTGGTGGTTGATACTTCCCCATTTTGCCAGTGCGGCCGAGGTTTGAACGCTGCACGACAGGGTGCCGCTCTGCGCCGGGGCTTCAGCTGGGCTGCTAGTGGTCGTAGACCCGGCGAACATCAGTGGAACGAGTATGTACATCGATAGACGATCCCTTCCTTTCGTGAGTACTGACTTAGTGAACCGGATATTTTCTTTCCTTATTCATGATGCGTTGAAAGATATCACGCGACTGTTCTATACATATTCCGGCCAAGCTGATAATTAGTTCTGGCCCAAGGTGATCACCGCACAGAGCTGGCACGTAGTGGGTGCAAGGATATTCCCATTTTCTCTTGTACTATTTACGTCATACACAAATCTTTGTGAAAAGTGCTAAATACAGTTATCTGTCTGTTCCCTGCAGGTAGGTAATTCACGTCTGAATATCTACGATTTTGATAATTTGCAATGTTAAGGTGATTGTCTACATCATGGTGATGATCTGCACAGTTTTTCTTCTTTGTACGGTGTCACCCCGGACACGTCGAATATGTCATTGCAATCGATCATAGATGAAATTGCAACTACGGTTGCTCCTTTGGTAGGCCAGGGAAAAGTGGCGGACTACATTCCCGCTCTGGCGTGCGTTGATCCTCACCAGTTCGGTCTGGCTGTGCATACCAAAGAGGGGCAGACCTTCCACACAGGTAATGCGCAAACTACGTTTTCCATTCAAAGTATCTCAAAGGTCCTGGGCTTGACACTTGCCATTGATCATCACGGTCGGCAATTATGGCAGCGCGTTGGACTGGAGCCGTCAGGTGATCCTTTTAACTCATTGGTACAGCTGGAACATGAGCGTGGTGTGCCCCGTAACCCTCTGATTAACGCTGGTGCCATTCTGGTGGCAGATACCTTACTGGAGGCTTATGATAATCCCTTGCAACATCTTTTGACTTTTATCGAGCAGCAGACTGGCACTGTACCGATCATCGACAGTGACGTTGCGGCGTCAGAGAAAGCAACGGGCTTCCGCAATGAGGCTATGGCAAATCTGATGAAGAGTTTTGGTAATTTGCGACACCCTGTGGAGCAGGTGCTTGATGTTTATTTCAAGCAGTGCTCAATCGTGTCATCGTGCGTTCAACTGGCGCAGACGTTTGCATTTTTAGCGTGTGATGGATGCCAACCGGTAACAGGCAATATGATCGTTACACCGCGGCGTGCGCGTCGTATCAACGCCTTGATGCTCACATGTGGTACCTATGATCGTGCTGGTGAGTTCGCCTTTGAAGTTGGATTGCCTGCAAAAAGCGGAGTCGGTGGCGGTATTGTTGCGATAGTGCCCAATCAGATGGCCGTATGTGCGTGGTCACCGGCTTTGGGTGATTCTGGTAATTCGGTGGCGGCTACTGAAGCATTGCGACTGTTTGCAGAGCGTACCGGATATTCTGTTTTTTAATCCGAAATATTCTCGAAACGCCCAATCCGGTCCGCTCGTTTACAAGCTTGCGTGTGCTTGTATGCTCACGTGTTAGCTCAGTCGCGCATTTTAATCCTGATCTTTTCGTGTGTTGTGTAAATCGTTCAAGGCTTTATTCACACATTTTTTCAAGAACTGCGTTAAAAAAAATTCCCCTGTTCGTTAATCACTGTAAGCGGGTACGACTCAGTCAGGCTTGCACCAAACGTTGCTCATAGAAAAACAGGGATATTCGCATGTACTACAAACTGCCTACCTTAATCGCACTCTCCTCATTGGCTCTGACGGGCTGCCTTGAGCAGGAATCGGCTGAGAACACACAAAATCCTGTTCAACAGGAAAACCCCGTCGTAAACCCTTTTGAACCCGTGAGCAATCCGTCTACGGTGCCTGAAAATGATCCCCCCGTGTCGCAGCCGCCCCTCCAGCAACCTCCTTTCCAGGAACCACCGATCGCGCAGCCCCCTATTGCACAGCCACCGGTCGTACAGCCTCCCGTTTCGCAGCCGCCTGTCTCAGGCGCTGTCGATACCACGGCAATTTTAAATGGTCCCACAGAAAATTCGATTGAATCACTCTGGATCTGTACCGAAATTGTTGCAGGGGGAGTCGAGGAGTTGACGATGCTGGGTTTTTTCGCCAACGGTAGTGGATTTCTTGGAGATGACGAAGATCTGTTTCCAATTAATTGGACCACCGCAGGTGCGTATATTGAAATATCAGCAGGCGGCGAATACCTGGTTCAGCTTGACAATGTGGCAGCAAATGCCTCAGCAGGTACCTTGAATATGACGTACACAATCTCCAGCGGAGAAAGCGGCTCCCTGGGGTGCAGATCGAGCGAGGCGCCGGCTAGTGGT
>CAYGSW010000297.1:0-7082 GCA_964352535.1 uncultured Granulosicoccaceae bacterium
CAAGCGGAGTCGTCGGGGGACTAACGCATGGGTTGGATCTCGGCACTATTCGCGCACAAAGTCGTTCGGATGGCGGGCGCGGACGACGCGCTACTGCAGTCTCTCTGTGGCGCTTCGGACAGGCCGACTGACCCGGAGGAGATGATACCGGACACCGCGTTCTTCGAGCTCTTGGAGCAAGTCGCGCACAACGCGCCCAGCGGCCGGGATATCGGTGTGCGTGTCGGGGCGTCGGTGCGCTGCGACGAGTACGGAGTATTCGGACTGGCCTTCAAATCAGCCGTTGACTTGGCGGGCTCCTTCTCCCGAGTCGAGCGTTATGGCCGTGTCGTGACCAGCATCGCCAACTTCCGCGTGGTTCCGGGGGAGAGAACCAGCTTCATGGAGGTCATTCCGGGTTACCAGAATCGTCTCGGTATGCAAATGACAGTTGAACTTGCTTTGGCTGCTGCGATGGCGCTCAGTCGCCAAGTCTCGACCGCTGAGTTCTCTCTAGAAGCGCTGCACGTAGCACACGCAGCGCCGGTGGATCGTTCGTTATTCGAGGATCACTTCGGATGCCCAATCCGATTCGACGCAGAGCGCGATGCGCTCGAGGTCTCCAACAAGCTCCTGCTCCACCCCAACCGCCTGGGGGATGTCTGCATCTCTCACTTCTTTGATGCTCACCTCGACCGCGCGTTGAGCGAACTGCCGGTAGATGGCGGGCTCGAACGGCGGGTACGTTCAGAGATTGCCCAGGCTCTGAGCGAAGGAGTGCCTACTCTGTCCCAGACAGCGCAGCGTCTCGCCATGAGCGGCCGGACGCTACAGCGTCGGTTGGCCGACGCTGGCCTTGCCTATCAGAAGCTCGCAGAGGAGGCCCGCAGGGATCTCGCAACACGGTTGCTGCGGAACTCCGACTACACGCTCGTCGAGATTGCCTTCCTGACGGGGTTCTCCGAGCAAAGCACGTTCACGCGTGCCTTCAAGCGTTGGCACAAGCAGACTCCTCGCGCCTATCGCCTGTCGCTTCGGTCCTGACCCGATTGTCGTCGTGGGCACGAAATCTGTCGTCCTTGGCCAAGAACGACGCTCGCAACCTCCTCATTCTTGATGACACGCCAAAACAAAGGAGTGTCTTATGAAATCGATCCAGAGCAAGAAAGAGCCCAACGTCCAAACCCTGCGCCGCTTCGTCACGGAGTTCATCAACGAAGGGAATGAGTATGTGCTCCACGAACTAGTGCATGACGACTACGTTTACCGGAGCCCGGGCGAAGAGGTTCACGGCCGTGACGGCCTCGCCACCATGTTCCGTGCCTACCGGAGCGCTTTCCCCGACCTGTCCCTCTCCATCCACGATGTCCTAGAGAGCGGCGATAAGACCGTGCTCGATTGCAGTCTTGCTGGTACGCACCAAGGTGACTTCATGGGGCTAGCCGCGTCGGGACGCACATTCAGCGCTCGTGCTGTAGTCATCAGCCGCTTTCGCGATGGGAAGATCGCCGACGAATGGGAGATCTTGGATCTAATGGGCATGATGGAGCAGCTAGCACCCAGCGTCGGCGCGACGACGAGTTGAGCCCTACGCAGCTGGCGCGTCACACGGAGAGTCCCCTGGTTGTTAAGCAGGAGAGTCAAGGCATTCTCCAGTCGCCCGACTCAGCGACTGAGAGCCTGTCTCGCTTCGGATCATCTCTAATTCACCAGCGGGAGGTGCTCCCTGAGGGGCACAGGGGTGCAACCACCCGCGGAACATCCGTGTGAGCCAGGGCAGGACACTCCCAACCATGATCGACACGGACACCAACAGCGAAGCCAGCAAACCCACCGGCCGAGGAAGGCCTGATAGCAGCGGGCCCAGCACGACATCGAGTACAAGCAGCAGCGGATAGAGACCCAGCAGGACCAGCGCGGCCGTCTTGTAGCGCGGCGGGAGAGCACGCTCGCTTTGGGAGAAGGTGAGCCAGCGCTCCATGCCCGCAAGCGTCGAGGTGTCCGCGTGGCAAACGTCGATGGTCCGGAGCTCCGACATCCAACTCTTCCTGTCTGCGGAGCCCAGCCAGACGTTCAGGGACTCCGCGGTCTCGAACTGCGTGATCGCGACGTACTCGGAGCCCCCTTCGGTCGGCCGAAGGATCGTGGTCCCTTGGCTTCCCGCAAACCGCGCAGCTGCCTGCGCAATCCCGGTGAGCCAGTCCTCGTAACGTGCCTCGGACCCAGCGCGGACTCTGCGCTTGAAGACCGCAGTCACGGGTACCTGCGACGCCCCATTCATTGCTGGCCAACAGGTTGCTCAGCCTCGAGCGGGCTCAGCTTCCGATCGAGCTCGAGCTCGACAAACTTGGAGAGGAAGCCGATGAGCCATCCCGAGGAACCCTCCTTCACCTGTCGCTCGATGAGAGCCGTATCCTCGGACTCGGTCAGGTGCACGATGCGCCAGCGGTTCATGGGCTCTTCTTCCGTGCCGGTGACCGCGTGCTCAACATGGAACAGGGGTTGATCCGCCGCGGCCTCCACGGGCACGCCGTCGGGCCCTATCAGCTCCGAACGGCCGAAGAAGATCACCGAACGGCCAGAGGGATCGAGGTAAACCTCTTCGAGAACCACGCCGGGCTCGGTTCCCGCCTTCCAGGCCACCTGCCGGCTCGAGCGTACGAACCACGGCTTACCGTCAGTGAGCGTCTTGCGCCCCCACGACTTGCCCTCAAGGACCACTCCGGAAATGTACGTGCCGGGGTCCCAGGCCTTCGCGACCTCCGCGTCCCAAAGCATCTGCCCGGTGAGTCGAAAGCCGTCGTCCATCGCGTAGGACTCCCCCAGGATCAGGTTCACATCGACTGCGTCCGGTTCGATCCTCGTGTGACCCGCCTGGTTCCAGGCCTGCTCGAACTCAGCTCGTGCGTCGCGAAAGGAGGTGTGGGTGTTCCTTCGGCGGGCCCTCGGTTCTTGCTCATGGCCCTCTGGCGACGGCTCGGCGACATTGCGCGTCATGGCTTCCTGGTGGCCGCGAGGGCAGACCGCGCTGCGGATGTAGTCGATGAGAGCCGTGGCCGAACCGCGGACCTGCTTCTCGACCACTTCGTCCCGACACACTCCCTGCTCATCGAACGCTCGGTGAACCTGGGCCACGGACACGGACCCTGGCAAGACCAGCGCCCCAACGTGTGCGCAGATTCCACGCAGCTGCTCCAGGGACTTGATCGCCCCGATGCCTCCGGCAGCTACACCCAGAAGTCCGACGGGCTTGCCCGCCAGTTTGCTCGGGAAGCCGAGGTTGTCGATCGCGAGCTTCATCGGGCTGCTCACGCCCCCGTGGTATTCGGGCGAGGCTAGGAACACGCCCGTGGAGTCCTCGACCATCCTCTGGAGGCGCTCTAGGGCTTCCGGGTTGCGCGCCGGAAGACCGGGCAGGGGCAGGTCCAGCTCCTCGAGGAAGACGGGCGTCACCTCGACATCGGGATGGGTTGCGAGCTCGTCAAGCACAAGGCCCAAGGCCTTGGAAGTGGCGTTATCCGGACGGACGCTCCCGCAGATGGCTGTGATCTTGATGGTCATAACAGGTTCTCCTGGTTTGGAATTCGATCTGCCACGAACATAGAAACGACAAGCGGGCTGAGAAGTGGGAGAATAGGGACCCAGCGTTCCCCAGATGGAACGACAGGGGAAACCAATGGAGCTCGACCTCAACGACTACTTCTACTTCGTCCACGTCGTGGAAAAAGGCGGCTTTGCGGCGGCAGGAAGAGCCCTCGCCCTGCCGAAGTCCCTGCTCAGCCGACACGTACGGCAGCTCGAGGACCGGCTCGGCGTGCGCCTCATCCAGCGGACCTCGCGCCAATTCGTGGTCACCGATGTCGGACAGGCGTTCTACCGTCGTGCACGCACCGCGCTAGACGAGATGGAGGCTGCGGAAGCGGAAGTCCGGTGCCACACCGATTCCCTCTCGGGACGCGTTCGCCTCTCATGCACGGTGGGCATGGCGCGGTACGCCCTCGGCGACATCCTCACTGGCTTCATGCTGGAGAACCCGGGTGTCGAGGTGATCCAGAACGTCACCAACGAGCAGTTGAACCTCGTCGAAGCCGGTCTGGACATCGCTCTCCGTGGACATGTCGGTCCCCTTCCAGACTCGAGCTTCATCCAGCGCACGGCTGCACGAGCACCCTGGTTCCTGTTCGCCAGCCCGACGTACCTTGAACGCGCGGGGACCCCCGCGACCCCAGAAGACCTGGGTAGTCACGTGGGCCTGAAGGTCGGCTGGCGCCGTGCGCTCGGGGAGTGGTCCCTACGCGGGCCCAAGGACGCACACTACACCGTGCACTTTCGTCCGAAACTGTGCAGCGACGACATGTCGACCCTCAAGAAGGCCAGTGCCGCAGGACTGGGGATTGTGGCTCTTCCTGGCTACGTCTGCCGCCAGGAGCTGCTTGCAGGAGAGCTTGTGTGCGTGCTTCCGGATTGGCTCGCCGCCGACGCACAGATCAGCCTCCTCAAGCCGACAAACCGGGGCTCCCTGCCAGTTGTGCGTGCGTTGACCGAACACCTATGTAGAGAGCTTCCGCGTATCACCGAAATGGACGGTACTGCTCGACAAGAGCCGTGACCGCTGCGAGCGAGTGCGAGGCTGAACCGCTAGCCCACGGTCAATGAGACAGTGAGCATCACGGCCGATACGAAAGGCGCTATCGAACGGACGTGGTTCATGGAGACCCACTCCTTCAGGTACACGGCCCAGTACTCAGCCCCCTCCGAGCTCTCAGGGTCGATGCGATCCAACCGGTTGTTTCGCGGGACGTGGTACCCAACCGTGGTCAGCACGACCCCGACGACGTAAATCGCACCGGCGACGAGCCGCATGGTGGAGCCAGGCTCGCCGATGCACATCCCGGAAAGCACCATCAACGCGATGCACGCTGCGCCAGTTCCGAACAACAGCAACATGAACAGCGGGGATAGAGCAGCCTTGTTGATTGCCTGCATTGCGGCGGCACCGTGAGCTGGTGGAAGTCGCCTCAAACCAGTCATCGTGAAGTTCGAGAAAGTGAAGAAGGCGCCGGATGCGGCGGCCGCGCCAACCGCGCAAAGGATGGTCAGGGCAGTCATTGCCCGCCTTCTCCCAGGTCCCATGCTCCCGCTGCTGCGGTATCCCGTGCGTAGTCCGCGAAGTCTCGCGGGGCGCGTCCGAGCGCGCGCTGCACACCGTCGCTGAGATGAGCGCTGCGACCGTCGAGCACCTCCGCGAGGAGCTCCGCAAGATGTGTCGCGTCTTGCTCAGGCATCCCGTGCGCGGCCAGCTCGGCACCGAAGTCTTCGGAGTTCACCGGGATGTACCGCACCTCGCGGCCTATCGCATCGCCCAGCTCATTGGCAGCCTGTGCAATGGTGAGCAAGCGGGGGCCGGTCAATTCGTAGAGCTCTCCGATGTGACGGTCGTCAGATAAGGAAGCCACGACCACGTCGGCGATGTCATCAGCGTCCACGAACGGCTCCGCCGTGTCGCCCGCGGGCATCGCAATGACTCCGTTGCGCACGGAATCTGCGAAGTTCTCATCGAAGTTCTGGTTGAAGAACGCGCAACGCACCACCGTCCACTCGGCGCCGGACTCCTGAAGGTAGCGCTCGGCCTTCTGAGCCCCAGCTTCTCCCCTTCCCGAAAGCAGGACAAGCCGCAGGACACCACGCTCGACCGCGAGGTGAGCAAAGGACTTGACGGTCTCTGCTGCGCCGGGCAGCGCCAGGTCAGGGAAGTAGGTGATATAGGCGGCTTCGACTCCGTCAAGCGCGGGACCCCAGGTTGCCTCGTCTTGCCAGTCGAAACGCAGGTCGGTTGAGCGCGAGACAGGTCGAACCCGACGCCCCCTCGCGATCAGTCGGTCGGTCACCCGGCGCCCGGTTTTCCCGCTTGCCCCGATCACCAATACAGTTCCTTCTCGATTGTTCTCTTGCATGACAGCCTCCTTGGGTTTGGTGTTCATCGCCCCGCCGTTCACAGGGCACGCAGGGATAATCCGACGAAACCACCGGTTGCGCCATCGCTCAGGAACTCAGTCTCATGTCCAATCGTCTCAGCCTGTATCCTGTACGCCATGGACGGATTTGGAGGGCTCCTCGACGGACCGCGTGCGCGTGGTGCCTTTGCGCTCCGCACCTTGATGACACCTCCGTGGTCGCTCAGAATTCTCGCAGAGTCCCCCATCACGGTGCTGGCGATGGTGCGCGGGCATGCCTGGGTGGTACCGGACGACGGTGAACCGGTGCGGCTCGATGTCGGAGACGTCGCCGTGACCCGCGCCCCGGATCACTACAACGTCGCGGACGACCCAGGGACGGAGCCCGACATCGTGATCCATCCGGGCCAGCGCTGCTGCAATCTTGACGGCGAGTCGGTCGAGGACCAGTTGATGCACGGCGTCCGCACCTGGGGCAACGATCCGAACGGGTCGACGCTGATGCTCGTCGGTGCCTACGAGTCCACGAGCGACATCAGCGATCGATTGCTGCGCGCTCTGCCGCCCGTCTTGTCACTCTCCAACGAGACGTGGGATTCACCACTCGTCGCGCTCCTTTGTGAAGAGATGACGAAGGAGGTCCCGGGTCAAGCTGCCGTACTCGATCGGCTCATTGACCTCTTGCTCATCGCTGTCCTACGCGCCTGGTTCACTCGACCGGAGGCTGAGGCGCCAACCTGGTACAGGGCCCAGAGCGATCCAGTTGTCAGCCGCGCACTCCAGACGATCCACAACAAGCCGGCGCATCCTTGGACGCTGGACAAGCTGTCTAAAGAAGTCGGCGTTTCCCGTGCTTCCCTCGCTCGCCAGTTCCAAGACGTTGTCGGAGAGTCACCGATGAAGTTCCTGACGAGTTGGCGGCTGGCCTTGGCCGCCGACATGCTCTGTGAGTCTGATGCGACCGTCGGCACGGTCGCTCACAAGCTTGGCTACAGCACTCCGTTCGCCCTAAGCAAGGCCTTCAAGAGAGTTCGCGGTGTAAGCCCACAGGAGCATCGAGCCCGGGTCATGAAGGGCTAGCAAGCTCCGGCGGGAACTCTACAGGCTCGCTACGGCCAATCTCGTAGATGGTGCCGGATTGGGCCGCTG
>CAYGSW010000298.1:0-7067 GCA_964352535.1 uncultured Granulosicoccaceae bacterium
CTTCGTGGAAGCACTGCCTACCAGCTACGACATTGGCGGCAATGGCATGAGGCTGGAAGGTAGTGCACAGCGTTTATCGCGCATGCATTTTGTGGGCAAGCTCGGTGTGACTGAAACGTTTCACGAAATCATGGTAGGTGGCGGCTACCATGTAACACCTGCTTCAGCCACACGCATGACTCTGGTTTTGCTAGCCGGTGTAGAGCACGGTAGCTTTGAACTATCCGATGAGACGCGAGCACCAGGACTCACGGTGACTTCCTCAGACAGTGGTCTCTATCTGGGAGCGATGAGTCGGTTTGTTGTCAACAACAAATTTGAACTCAAGGGCGGTGTTGGTTACAGCAGTTTTTTCAAAGGTGATGCCACCATCATGGGTGGTGGTTATTACCACGTGACACCACGTCTGGATGTCATGTCGCGATTTGAAATTGGCGACAATGACTCTTTGGGTATCGGTATTCGTTACTACTACTAAACAGGCATTGACTATGAAAACCGGTAACATGATAGTAAGCAAGGCACTCGTGGCGAGCCTGTTGATGGCAATGCTTGTCGGCTGTGGTGAGAGCGACCTTGAAGAGATCCACGATCAACAGCTTGACGATGCCATCGCAGCATCGGCATTACCAGAGCTTGAACCTGCTAATCCTGACATCGGATTACCACCGCCTGCTGATCTTGATCTTTCTCAATATGAGCTGGCCTTCATTGACGAATTTCAGGGCGATACGGTTGATGCTGCCAAATGGCGAACCTCGCTGTGGAGTTCGGACACCGTTGTCTACAACCAGCTGCAATTTTATGTGGACGCCCAAACCAATGGTGAGGACTCGCTGCCCAGTCCATTCAGTTTTGATGGCGAGCACTTAACCATCAGTGCAACGCCTACTACCGAATCACAGCGAGCCTCTGCCAATGAACAAGCGTATCTGTCGGGTATGCTGACCACAAGAAATCTTTTTGACATCACTTATGGGTATGTCGAAGCCAGAGTCAGGTTACAGCCAGGACGCGGCATCTGGCCATCACTGTGGCTGCTTGGTTCAGACACTGAAGGGCTCAATCCAGAGGTGTATGTGTTCGAGTACGATGGCTCAAAACCTGACAGCATCTTCCATAACTACAACTATCTGGATTCTGAGGGTAACTTGCGTTCACCGGGTCAACAGGAAGTAGAAGTGAATGGCCTGTCGGATGAGTTTCGTACACTGGGGTTGCGCTGGAGTCCGGGCGAACTGCTTTACTATCTGGATGATCAACCCAGTTACAGAATCATTGGCGACAACGTGCCAGCAGAGAGCATGTATCTGGTGCTGAACCTTGCGATGGGTGGTGTCTGGCCCGGGGCTCCTGATGCGACAACCCCGGATCCAGCCACGCTGGTTGTAGATTATGTTCGCGTGTACAGGATGCGTGACCAATAGCGGTTTTCTTTTTGACGACCCGGTTTTACAGTTTTTCCAGAACAACGAAGGCCGCCACGGTATCGCCTTCGTCGCTAAGACTGACCCAGAAGCCCTTGATACCCAGCTTGTCGCAACGTTCTCGGGCTTTGCCGCTGACTCTGAGCAGCGGTTTGCCCAATTCGTCGTGCTCAAGATAAAAGTCCTTGAGCAGCACACCAGCTCTTTCGCCGGTGCCCAGGGCTTTGACTGCAGCTTCCTTGACGGCAAAACGTTTGGTCAGAAAGCGATCCTGGTATTTGTGTGCGTCATAGTGTTCAAGCTCCTTCTCATGCAGAAAACGTTCGGCGAAGCGTCTACCAAAGCGTTGATGAGTGGCTGATACACGACTCAGCGTGGCCAGGTCGATACCGATACCTGCAATCATACGACAACCCGCACTGTCATCGATGGCGCGCCTCCACCATCAGGCGTTTCATTTTTGTCACCGCTGCTGGTATGCCTGCGTACAGCGCACGCGCAACAACGCTATGGCCCACACCCAATTCGTTGATACTCTCGATTTCAGCAATCGCTTGTACGTTGTCATAATGCAAACCGTGCCCCGCATTAACCGTCAGCCCCAGACTAAACGCGTAATCGCAACAGGACATGACACGTGATAGTTCAGTGCTGCGTTCGACAGGGGTAGCAGCGGCTGAGAAGAAGCCTGTGTTGAGTTCCACGGTGGCAGCGCCAAGTCTGGCACTGGCTTCTATCTGGTGCTCGTCCGGATCGATGAAGACAGCACAGCTGATACCTGCAGCCTGAACAGCCGCGACATGACTTTCCAGCTCGCTGCTGTTTTCGATAACATTGATCCCGTGAACTGTTGAGCGCTCCTGCCGGTTCTCGGGGACAAAGCAGACATTTCTGGGACCAAAACGCAGTGCCAGTTCAACCATCTGCTGAGTAGGTGCCATTTCCAGATTCAATTTGGTTTGTGCACTGGCAACAAACCGTTCGATGTCGTGATCCTGTACCTGTCGTCTGTCTTTGCGCAGATGCATGGTAATACTGTCTGCGCCGGCAAGTTCTGCCTGCAACGCGATATGCACAGGATCAGGATAGCGCACACCACGAGCTTCTCGAATAGTGGCCACATGGTCGACATTAACGCCCAGGTAGATCGGTTGCTTCACGTTGAACTTACCTCGTTACACTACATCAGTGTGGTAGCGTAGCACTAACGTTTGTCTCGAGTATTGAACATCAACTGTGCATTCAGGTAACTGAACTGCATCGCGGACACAGAATCCGACCAGACGGGTATTCTTATTGCTGCAGCGCCATTGTCCGGTTTGAAAACCAGTACCAACAGGTTTGCACTTCGATATCCCTCGTTTTGCAGATGAGCATCGAGGTTAGGGCCACTGTCGCGGCTCACCAATGTCCACTGGTTGACCGTGTTGTCGGGGCCACCGTGGTGGTAGAGCGTTTTGGTCTGGCATAGCTTGCGCCATTGCACCCGGCTGGATCCGCATACACCAAGCACAATAAGCGCTTGTAAAACTGCTGGCAGCGGGCTGATCCACACCGCGACAAAACCCAGCACAATGACGAGCGCCAGCAGACATTGATGAGTGCGGCTAGGCAGAAGTTCGCATACCCAGACCGGACAGTCAGTCTGCGCCGTCCGGTCGGGTGCTGGCAGCTCAGCGTTGCTCGCTGGCCGTAGTACTGAGTGAGGCAGTGATCTTGTCGATAATGGTTTGATAACGGGCCTCCTTGGCCTTGCCGCTCACAAGCCTGAACAGCTCAGGGTCTTGCATGTCCTGTAGCGCTACGAAATCGGCACGCTCTGCGTCTGATGCCTGCACATAGTGGTTGTCCAGATAGGCAAGCATGGCCCCGTCCAGCTCGCGCATACCGCGCCGGCAACGCCAGCGCAGCTTCGATAGTGTTGCAGTATCGGCGTTGTTCATCGATTACAAACGACGCTGAACCAGCATCTTCTTGGTCTCAGCGATAGCTTTCGCCGGGTTAAGGCCTTTCGGACAAACCTGAGCGCAGTTCATGATGGTGTGGCAGCGGTAGAGCTTGAACGGGTCTTCCAGTTCATCCAGTCGCTCACCCGTGGCGTCATCGCGGCTATCGACCAACCAGCGGTATGATGCGAGCAGGGCCGCCGGGCCAAGGTAACGATCAGGATTCCACCAGTAACTTGGGCAGCTGGTTGAACAGCATGCGCATAAAATGCATTCATACGCACCGTCGATCCGTTCGCGGTCTTCGGGTGATTGCAGCCGCTCACTGTTTGGCGGAGCAGGGGTGTCAGACTTCAGCCACGGCTCAATCGAGGCATACTGAGCGTAGAAGTTGGTCAGATCCGACACCAGATCCTTGATGATCGGCTGATGTGGCAATGGATAGATCGTAATATCGCCCTCAATATCGGCGATGGATGTGGTGCAAGCCAGCCCATTGGTGCCGTCGATGTTCATAGCGCATGAGCCGCATATACCTTCTCTGCAAGAGCGCCGGAAGGTGAGGGTGGAGTCCATATCGCTTTTAATCTTGATGATGGCATCAAGGATCATTGGCCCGCAATTGTCGACATCCACTTCGAATGTATCAACGCGAGGGTTCTCACCGTTGTCCGGGTCGTAGCGATAGACCTTGAAAGTGCGGGTGTTTACCGCACCTTCTGGTGCCGCAAAATATTTGCCATTCTTTTTTACGATCGAATTAGCCGGTAGGGAAAATTCTGCCATGTTTTTCGAGTTTCCTTCGTGTTTGCAGGCCAGTTAAAGCCAGCAGGTTACGCCTTACAGCGGCAGCGAGTCAGATTATCTGATGCTGCCGCCTGGCACTGATGTCCAGTAGCCAGGGCCAGTTGCGTAAAATTCAGTAGACACGCTGTTTAGGGGGTATGACCTCACATTCGTCAGTAAGGGTGTACATGTGAACTGGACGGTAGTCGATGGTCACATTGGCCTTTTCGTCAGTCCAAGTCAATGTGTGTTTCATCCAGTCCTTGTCGTCGCGTTCTTCAAAATCATCGCGTGCATGGGCACCACGGCTCTCGGGGCGGTTGTGAGCACCGTGAATGATGGTCTGAGCCTGAGCCAGCAGATTCTCCAGCTCCAGAGTTTCAACAAGATCAGTGTTCCAGATCAGGTTCTTGTCATTCACGACTACATCATCAAATTCATCAACGATGCCGCGCATTTTGTCGATACCCTCAGAGAGGCTTTCACCGGTTCGGAATACGGCTGAGTGCTTCTGCATGGTGCGTTGCATTCGGTCGCGGACGTCTGCTGTGCGTGTCTCCCCCGTGTTATTACGAACTCGATCGAGGTGACCAAGAACGGGTTCCATGGCTGATTCGCCCAATGGCTTATGGGGAGCCCCCGGTTTGACGATTTCGGCAGCTCTGATTGCGGCCGCTCGTCCGAACACAACGATATCCAGCAAGGAGTTACTGCCGAGGCGGTTAGCGCCGTGCACCGATACACACGCTGCCTCACCGATAGCCATGAGTCCAGGTACCACGGTATCAGGGTCCCCATCTTTCAACGTGACAACCTCGCCATGATAGTTGGTGGGTATGCCTCCCATGTTGTAGTGCACTGTTGGAATCACCGGGATAGGGTCTTTAGTGACGTCCACACCAGCGAAAATCTTTGCCGACTCGGAAATACCCGGCAGTCGTTTCTCAATCACGTCACTACCCAGGTGCTGCAGGTTGAGGTAAATGTGATCGCTGTCGGCACCAACACCCCGGCCTGCGTTGATTTCCATGGTCATTGATCGACTGACAACATCACGTGACGCCAGATCTTTCGCGTTTGGCGCATACCGCTCCATGAAGCGTTCACCATCACTGTTGGTCAGGTAACCGCCTTCTCCGCGTACCCCTTCAGTGATCAACACGCCAGCCCCGTAGATGCCTGTGGGATGGAACTGCACGAACTCCATGTCCTGCAATGGCAGTCCGGCTCGCAGCACCATGGCATTGCCATCGCCGGTGCATGTATGCGCCGATGTGGCGGAAAAGTAGGTACGGCCACAGCCGCCGGTTGCAAGCACCACCTGGTGAGCACGGAACTTGTGTAGCTCACCGGTGGCAAGGTCGAGCGATACAACGCCTCGGCATACGCCGTCATCCATGATCAGATCGGTGGCAAAGTGTTCTATGTAGAACTCCGCCTTGTGTTTGAGGGATTGCTGATACAGCGTGTGAAGGATGGCATGGCCGGTTCTGTCCGCTGCAGCGCAGGTGCGCTGTGCAGTGCCTTCCCCAAAGTGTGTTGTCATTCCGCCAAACGGACGCTGGTAGATCTTGCCTTCGTCGGTACGTGAAAAGGGTACGCCAAAGTGCTCCAGTTCGATCACTGCTGGCATGGCTTCACGACACATGTACTCAATGCAATCCTGATCGCCCAGCCAGTCGGAGCCTTTGATGGTGTCGTACATATGCCAGGTCCAGTGGTCCTCTCCCATGTTGCCAAGGGCCGCACTCATGCCGCCTTGAGCCGCAACCGTGTGGGAACGGGTAGGAAACACTTTAGTGATGCAGGCTGTAGACAGTCCTTTTGCGGCCATGCCAAGTGTTGCGCGTAACCCTGCACCGCCTGCACCCACCACAATGACGTCGTAGTTGTGCTCGATAATCTTGTATGCGTTTGTCATATTTTTTAGTTTGCTTACCTGTCAATCGGTACGGATTAGCCGGCGAATGCGATTCGCAGCACGGAGAAAACGCCTGTTACACCCAGCGCAACTGCGATGAAAGTTACGCCTATGATGGCGGCAGTACGGGGTGCGTGAGCACTGACGTAGTCTTCAATGACTACCTGCAGTCCTAGCCGCGAATGGTAGAAGCCTGCAGTCATGAATAAAATCATGACAATGGCATTGAATGGCTGTGACAGCCATTCACGCATGGCCAGGTAATCCATACTGGGCAATCTTGCGATTGAAAACGCCAGCCACAGTACCAGCGGGATGAGAGCAATCGCTGTGAGGCGTTGCAACCAGAAATGATCAGTCCCTTCCTTGGCGGAACCCAGACCTTTGACGCGTGATAGCGGTGTGCGAAAGTTGCTCATGATGCGAGTGCCACCATCCAGGTGATAACAGATAATACGCCTGCAGCAATGACGCAGACATTGCCCGATTTCTTGGCGTCCTCAAGATCCAGACCTCGACCTACATCCCAGAACAGATGCCGAATGCCGTTGGCCATGTGGTAGTACAGGGTGATAGTAAAACCAAAGAGCACAAGTTTGCCAAACCAGGAGTTGGCAATACCCGACATGAATGCATAGCTCTCAGGTGTGCCTGCAGCGCTGGCTATAAGCAGCACCAGCAATACGATAGCCGCACTGTTGACTATACCGGTCGCTCGATGAGCGATGGATAGGTAGGCCGTTAGAGGCAGCTTGTAGTGCTGCAGATGCGGAGATAAGGGGCGCGTGTCATTCCAGGCCATTCGTAGATATCCGGTGTGTGAGTGTTTATGATCGTGTGACTGACGGTTCGTTCTGTAAAAAAACAAGCAAGCTGCAAGCCGAAGGTTGTCAGGGTGCTTAGGAGCCTGTCCGAGAATAAGCTGATCGTACCGAAGGCGGCCCCCCGAGAGCGCGATATTTTTGCCATATTTCCTCGTAACAACGG
>CAYGSW010000299.1:0-4577 GCA_964352535.1 uncultured Granulosicoccaceae bacterium
ATTCTCGATGTGTGAAAGCACATAACCGTTAACTATATGATGGCCAAAGACTCGGTGAAGAACAGGATTACCGCTGGCACAGAAGAGTCCGGCGGCATGAGCTTCACAGAATTCACGTATCAGTTGGTGCAAGGCTACGACTACCTGCATCTGTTCCGAACTCACCATTGCACCCTGCAAATGGGCGGTAGTGATCAATGGGGTAACATCACCACCGGCACCGAGCTGGTGCGCAGAATCGGACAGGGCAAGGCTTATGCGGTGACGTGCCCTTTGATAACCAAGTCCGATGGGTCAAAATTTGGCAAGTCCGAGGGGGGCAATGTCTGGCTTGATCCCGCTCGCACCTCGCCTTACAAGTTTTACCAGTACTGGCTGAACTCCAGCGATGAAGATAGCGAGAAGTACATCAGAATCTTTACGTTCCTTGATGAGCCCACCATTGATGGATTAATAGCCGAACATCGCGAAGCACCACACCAGCGCTTATTGCAAAAACGCCTGGCCTCGGAGGTGACGACCATGGTGCATTCACAATCTGAGCTTGAAAGAGCCATCACTGCCAGCACGATATTATTTGGACAGGCAACCACGAATGATTTGCGAAAGCTGGATACGCAAACGTTTCTTGATGTGTTCGATGGTGTGCCACAGGCCAGTGTGGAGCGCTCGGTCATCACTAAGGGGCTGGACATCATTGATGCGTTGTCGGCGGATACCGGGTTCCTGAAATCCAACAGCGAGGCACGCCGTGCGCTCAAGGAAAACTCGATATCGGTCAACAAAAAGAAGATCGATGAGGAATGCAAGCTTGGCGTCGATGACCTGATCAATGATCGATTTGTGCTGCTGCAGAGAGGCAAGAAAAACTACTACGTGTTGACAGTGACGTGATTGCAACTGACGCTACGCTGATGTGCAGTGTTCGATAGGCAAGCATTATCGAGTTCGAATTGCAGACAAACGCTATGAGTGTCGCATTGAGTATTTCTTTGCATGGCAATTCACTGAACCAAGTACCAGCTGCGACTACCAACCATCGTGTTGAACTGTTAATCAACAACAGGCGGCGCACCTCATGTAAACCTATTCTCGCTGCGATAATCACACGGCTCTTCCTGCATTTGTAGATGCAGCTCCTTGCCGGTGTAAGGATGCTGCCTGGCCAGTTTCTCATTGAATTCGATGCCAAGCCCGGGTGCATCCGATGGCACGATGTATCCGTCCTCCACCTTGATCGTGTTGTTAATTAGTGCTTCGTGGAAGGGCGTTTCGATGGTTTCGGCCATCAGCAAATTCGGAATTGACGCAGCTAGCTGTATGTTTGCAGCCCATTCAACAGGCCCTGCGTACAAATGGGGCGCGATCTCGGCATTGAACACCTCCGCGATGGCAGCAAGCTTTTTCGCCTCCCAGATTCCTCCGACCCGACCCAGTGCGGGTTGCAGTATGGCTGCGCCACCTGTGCGCAGCAACGTGGCAAATTCCATTTTAGTACTCAAGCGTTCACCGGTGGCAATCGGTATACGGACCGCATTCGCCACCTTGGTGAACTCAAGCGGGTTATCCGGTGGAATAGGTTCTTCAAACCAGAGCGGGTGGTAAGGCTCCAGAGCCTGGCCCAGACGAATTGCGCCAGCGGTGGTGAACTGACCGTGTGTGCCAAGTAACAGATCGGCTTTATCGCCTACGGCTTCTCTAATGGCTTTACAGAACGCCACTGTGAGTGAGATGTCTGACATGGCAGGTTGATGGCCACCGCGCAACGTGTATGGTCCTGCGGGGTCGAATTTGATCGCGGTATAGCCACGCTCTACAGCTGCCAGGGCAGACTGGGCAGCCTGGTCAGGTGATACCCAGAAGTTATCGATATCGTGATGCGGCAATGGGTATAGATAAGTGTAGGCGCGTACCAGATGATTCATCTTGCCACCCAACAGCGCCCACACGGGTCTTTCTCTCGCCTTGCCGAGAATATCCCAACACGCAATTTCAAGCCCCGAAAAGGCTCCCATGACAGTGGGGTCTGGCCGTTGAGTGAATCCGGAAGAATAGGCGCGCCGAAACATTATTTCTATGTTCTCCGGATTCTCACCGTGCAGGTGTCGTTCGAACACATCCTCGATCACATGGGTCATAACCTCGGGCGAAACCGCAGATGCATAGACTTCGCCGTAGCCCACCAACCCATCGTCGGTAGTTAGTCTGGTGAAGATCCAGTATCGTCCACCCCAGCCTGGCGCTGGCGGTGCCGAGATGAATACGTCAAGATCCTGGAGCTTCATTCGTTGTTAAAAACGATGACGTTGCGTCTGGCCGCACCCGAACGTGTACTGGCTATCGCCTCATTGATCTGCTCAAGCGGCCAACGCGCAGAAATCAGCTCATCAAGTTTCAATCGTCCCTGCTGATACAGATCGATCATCCATGGAATGTCCCGCACAAGCACTACGTCGCCCATTTTTGAACCTTTCATGCCTTGACCCAACGCTCCCAACACCACGGGTTCATAGCTTGCCATGGCACCTGAATGTGGCAAACCAACGATGTACACATTACCGGATGGTGCAAGTAGACGCGGTGCTGATTCGAACGCCGGAATCGCGCCAACGGTAACAAACACGGCATCAGCCATGCGGCCTGAAGTGATTTCCCGCAAGGCACGCCAAGGTTTGGGATCGGTTGCCAACATGACATCTGTGGCACCGAACTCTCTAGCCACTTCAAGCTTCTCTGCCAGTAGATCGATGGCAATGATTCTTGCAGCACCTGCGATGACTGCACCTTGAATGGCATTCAGGCCGACACCGCCTGCACCTATCACCACGACGTTCTGTCCGGGTCTGACACGCGCTGTATTAACTACCGCACCGACACCGGTCACCACACCACACGACAATAATGATGCGGCATCCATCGGCAGATCGGCTGGAATGGCGGCGATCTGACTCTGATCAACCACGGCACGTTCTGCAAAAGCACCGCACGCCAGACCATGCTGCAAGGTTGTCCCATCGGGCATGCTCACAGGCCCTGTGTCACGATCGTACGGTGTACCACATTGCGTTGGTACGCCAATGGAGCAACTTGGGCAGGCGCCACAGGCTCGAATCAGAGTGACCAGCACCGTGTCGCCCAGTAGATAACCGGTAACACCATCACCGAGTGCACTGATATGACCGGCAGCCTCATGACCATAGACGGCAGGCAGGCTGCCACCCCAACCGCCATCCATGTAGGAGATGTCGGAATGGCACACCGCAACCGCTGCCAGTGTGACTTCTACCTCGCCTCGGGCGGGTGCGCTGAGTTTGATGTCCTCAATCACCAGCGGGGCACCGAATTCATGGCATACAGCAGCTTTTATTATCGTCATGGCGTCCGGGTCTGCGCTCAAAGGTTGTAGGTCTAGGCTAGTGTATCGCCAACTGCGTTGCCAGAAAAATCTTAAGGGGAAATGTTCGCTTTTGACAGAACTACTGACACGGGATCCTGTGTTGTGCCTTGGCCCTATAGACGACAAATTTTCAGTACCTGTAACCTTCCTTATCGCCGCAATTCAAATCGATCCTGCACGCTACCCGTGTAGACTATGCCTCTTAATCCGCATGTCGCGGTCCTCGAAAGCGGTTGTGACGCCCCCACTATGAAGACACCCAAACGTATACAACCGTTGATTGAAGATGGACTTGTTGACGAAGTCCTTCGTCCACTGATGAGCGGCAAAGAGGCCACCGTTTATCTGGTTCGCTGTGGTAATGACATCCGGTGTGCGAAAGTCTACAAAGACGTTGCCGTGCGCAGTTTCAAGCAGGCTGTTCAGTATCAGGAAGGGCGTAAGGTCAGGAATAGCCGTCGCCAGCGGGCAATGGAAAAAGGTTCTCGATTCGGGCGAGACGAACAAGAGAAGGTCTGGCAGTCTGCAGAGGTCGATGCGCTATACAAATTGGCTGCAGCAGGTGTGCGGGTGCCTGAAGCCTATGGGTGCTTTGACGGCGTTCTGCTGATGGAGCTCATCACGGATGCTGACGGTGAGGTAGCACCGCGCCTTAACGATATCCTGGTGCCTCAGGAGCGTGTGCTTGAGGACCATGCCACCATGATGCGCTATGTCCTGCGCATGTTGTGCGTTGGCGTTGTGCACGGTGATTTATCGGAATTCAACGTTCTGATGAGTGCTGATGGTCCGGTGGTGATCGATCTGCCACAAGCGGTTAACGCTGCCGGTAACAACAACGCTCCGACCATGTTAGCCCGTGATGTCGCCAACATGACTCGCTACTATGCTCAGTACGCTCCTGAATTGGCCGAAACGCGATACGCTGAAGAAATCTGGGCCCTGTATGAAGCAGGTGCTCTTGATCCGGATATGCAGCTGACAGGTCAGTACGAGCGAGATACATCTGATGTCGACGTTGATTCGGTATTACAGCAAATCGAAGCGGCGTACGAAGAAGAGATGGAACGCCAGGAACGCATGCGCGATGATGATTGACATGATGGCTGTCACGTGGCCGTCACGTGAAAAGTATCGCTCAAATCGATCTTGCGTAAATGATCAGCAATAACCGTTTTTT
>CAYGSW010000299.1:4677-7039 GCA_964352535.1 uncultured Granulosicoccaceae bacterium
ACGCTTAGGTTGCGATTTTCCCACCGCCCGTACGTGTCACAACAACCACTGACGGCCTAGGAGGCATCTTGTCATCGAAATCCGGCCAGCGGGTTGCCGGATCTTCAAATGTTGAGTCGCGCTCAAAACCTGCATACCCTGATGTGCCGTCGGTGCCGGGATGCTGTACCGCTAGAAACAGGGTTTCGTTGTCTTCGGTGAAGTAGGGACCGCACATTTCTCCACCGACAGGACAGCGGAAGAAAAGCTTGGCGTGGCCACGCAGATCACCTTCAGTTTCCATCGAATACAAACCGTCCGACTTGCCGGTCTTGGGCCAACTTGACCCTTGATCCGTTGATACCCACAATCGCCCATCGGCATCTATGGCGCAATTGTCGGGTGAGCCGAACCAGCCATGTTCCGAGGTCTCAGGATTCCATTGAGAGCCTACATCTGCAACATTCGGATCGCCACATTTGACGAGGATGTCCCAGGTGCCATTAGCTGCCGCGGGATCGCCACCTGCTTCCTTTATTTCAATGATGTGACCAAACGAGCTTTCAGGTCTGGGATTGGCTGCATTGACTTGCTCAGCGGTTCGACGCGTGTTGTTCGTCAGCATGACGTAGGTAGTGCCGTCACCGCGTGGTTGTACATCTTCAGGGCGGTCCATAGGGGTTGCGCCAAGTAGATCCCCGGCAATACGTGCATCAATAACAACATCTGCCTGACTGTCGAAACCGTTCTCAGCAGTCAGCGGACCTTCGCCGTGAACAAGTGGCATCCACTCGATCGTGGCATCGTCGTTGAACCTGGCGACATACAAGGTGCCATCGGACAGAAGTTTCTTATTGGCTTCAAGATCCTCGCTAACCTTGCCGGCGGACACAAACTTGTACAGGTAGTCGAAACGATTATCATCGCCTGAATACACAACGACATGGCCTTCGGGTGATACGGTAGATTCAGCACCTTCATGCCTGAAACGTCCCATCGCAGTGTGCTTTACTGGCATGGCATCCGGATCACGTGGATCAACTTCAACAATCCAGCCGTGCCGGTTTGGCTCATTGGGTTCCTTGTCGAGATTGAATCGGTCGTGATACTTGCCCCAGGCATACCATGCACCTGGCACGCCATAACGTTTGTGCGATGCGAAGGCTGGATGATCTTCCGCTAGCACGCGATTGCCCTCGGCATCCTTGTTCTCGGTCCAGAAGTAGCCGTGGAAATTTTCCTCGGCCATCAGATAGGTACCCCAGGGAGTCATACCACCAGCGCAGTTGTTGAATGTACCCACCACGGTCATCCCATCGGGATGCTCGGCCGTTTTCATGCGATCGTGACCCGCTGCCGGTCCATCAATCATCATGGTAGTGTCATCGGCGGTGATCCGACGGTTATAAGGGCTGTCTTTCACCAGTGCCCACTGACCATTTTCCTGTCGGGCAATCTCGACAACCGTACCGCCGTGGGCAGCCATTTCGATGTCGACGATTTCCGGTGTCATACCTTCAAAATCTACCCGGTCCTGGCGACCCAGTTTGGGGAACATTACCTCTTCGTTGGTGTATTCGTGATTCACGCACAACAAGCCACGGCCGGGCTCAAGCTCTGTGTATCCGACGTAGTCGTTGTTGTATCCAAACTGCTTGAGCTGTGCCGCAGCGCTCTGGTTATTCACGTCGAAGTCTGGCGCGTCGGCAGTGATCGGATCACCCCATCGCAGTAACACGTTGGCATCGTAGCCTTCTGCGATATGGTGCGTCTCGTCATTACCACTGACAAGTTCGGTAAATTTGTACCGGTCGGATGTGGCTGCGGCCAGTTTGGCAGCAGCAGCATCTGTTGCAGCTGCCGACACAGGACGTGCTGTGCTAAGCGCGACAGGACCAAACAGCGCAGCAGCTGCAGAGACACCCAGAGATCCCTTGAGAAAATCTCGACGTCCATAGCGTCGGTTAAGGATGTCGCCGATGGTGTTGTCGAGATGAGGATTGGTCGGAATATCGTCAAAGGCTTCGAAGGCCTCTGCCTTGTTGCCGATGTCTGGATCGTTGATGATATCTTTTCTAGCCACGTTATTACCTCTGGTTGGTGGAAAAGCGACCGGCTGATCAACTCGTGTGCATACGGGTTACACGATGTCTGAGCCGCGAATTTTATCTGCAAGTGGATAAATCTTTTAAACCTACTGTGTAACGCCTCTGGCACAGCAATACTGTCTACAGATGCCGCGTTCTGTTCTCACGTCGTTCGCACGAGATACATAGCATAAACCAGCAATATCTCAAATTGATGAAATACATACGCCAAATCCATACGTGAGCTAGTAGTCCGTCAACCCGAAATATTAGGATTCAGCGGGCCTGTCTGTGTT
>CAYGSW010000300.1:0-7020 GCA_964352535.1 uncultured Granulosicoccaceae bacterium
CGGCTGGTGAACTCTGAATCCTAATATTTCGGGTTGACGGACTACTAGTGTAGTGGAACATATAAAACGACATGCCCCTTAGCCGCTTATCACCGCGAAGTTCACAAACCGCACCAGCGCGGCAAAGAGCAACCCATCGTAAGCGCAGTGATGCTCAACGACACCTGCACCTGTGGGCAGCAATCCGCAAAACGCAGGAAGAACTGGAGCAATGGCAACGGCAGATCGATCAGGTCGATGGACTGTTCGGCAAGCACATCGTGCCGCGCGAGCGTCAGCTTACCGCTGTTGTCAGCAACATCACAGAACAGCTCATAAAACACTTTGCAGATGGCATGCTGGCCATTCCGGACCAATCACTGCTGGGCCTGTGGGTGACTGACAACCTCAACGCTCTTCGCGACCATCCTTTTGGGGATTCACAACGCACCAGCACGCTCAGGCATGCCTGGCTAAAGTTGCTCAACAACGACGGTGCCATCGAGAATCAACTGGCACGACTGGCACGTCAGCACAATCCGGGAGTGGATAACAATCCGCAAGCCCATCCTGAAGACACAGGCGTAGACGATTCAGCCTATGTTGATGATGACGAGCTATTTGATTTTGGCATGCATAAGAAAGAGACAAAAGAGGCTTCCAGCCAAACTTATGGACAATCCGGAGCGCCCAATGAAACTGCTTCGTCCGACTCTGAAGAAGAAGTCGATGACAACAAGGCGTCATCAACGCACTCCGATTCAAAACACAACGATTCCCAGCCTGGTCAGGCTTCAGTAGCGGACACCATACATTCGCTGGAAGACAAATTATCTGTCGAACGCCTGTTCAGGCAACTTGCGAGGGTGCTACACCCTGACAGGGAGCAGGATGAGACGGCCAAGGCTGCCAAGAACATTTTGATGAGCGAGTGCCTGAAAGCGCGCCAGGAAAACGATATAACTACCTTGCTCAGCCTGTACTGTGAGCACGTCGGTGAGCTACCCGACGATCTCAACAACAACAGCCACAACGAATTGGTTAAAGCTCTGGAGCTGCAACTTAAGCAGCTTCAAATTGAACTGCGACAAAAACGCTTCGGTGACCCACTGCAAACCATGATAGTGGAGCGTTATTCTTCTTCAAGTAGCGCAGACTGCGAGCGGCGTATTCTCCAGCATGCATCCTCGCTGGATGCAGAAATACTCTCAGGCCAACAAACGGTAGACAAACTGTCCGAACCCGATGGATTGATGGATGCCCTGGACGCACGTCGTGCCATTGAACAAGACAAGATGGCCATCAATGAGATGACTGGGTTCTAGGAGGCTGTCCGAGGACTATTCACAACTGGCAATTCATCCAAACCCCACGTTCGTGACTTTCAAAGGCCAGACTTAAATACGCCTGCAGCTTTGCAGCATGTGCAAAGTCGGGGCTTGCCTTGTTGCCCGTACGCAGCACATCAATAAACCGTTCGAACGTGTCAGGCTGGCTCTCAGAGCTCTGCAGTTTCCACTTCTGGGCAGGCATGTCTTCACCAATACACGCCAGTAACTGGTCACCGTTACTGCCAGTACTCAGCGTCAGCGCTCCCAGCGTTCCATGAATCGATAATACCAAGTCATTCATATACCCAGTGTAGTAGCGGGACATGTGCACGACACCTAACGCACCATTGGAAAGCTCAACGTTCAGAGTACAGCTGTCATTAGCATCCAGTTGGTACTCACCTATTTGATTTCCAGGGGCTTTTTCAAACGTCTTTAACCGACACTGCAAGCCGGCAAGATCCTGACCCACTCCCGCGCAGAGATAATCCAGTATGTGGATGCCCACATCTCCCAACACGCCCAGCGAGCCATGAGCCTTGGAGAGTCGCCACAACCAGGCATCTTCGGTTTCCCAGTCTCCCCAGTAGTCACTAACCAGCCAGCTTTGACGATACGAGGCTTCAACATGTCGCACCTCGCCAAGCTTACCCGCATCTATCAGTTGCCTTGCCTGGTACAAAGCGCCTGACGAGCGATAGCTGAGATTAACCATCGTGTTCTGCCCAGACTGACTGGCAGCAACAACCATGGCTTTAGCCGTATCCAGAGAATCGGACAATGGCTTCTCACACAACACGGGAAGACCTGCTTGCAAACACGCGATGGATACCGGTGCATGATAGGCATCAGGCGTCACAACGGCACAACCATCGAAGCGGTGCGCAGCCAGGGCTGTTTCAAGATCACTGTAGGCATGAGCGATGTCATGTTCAATACAGAAGGCGGTGACACGTTCCAGATTGACATCCACTGCCGCAAGCACTGTCACCCCTTCTATTTCAAAGAAACGAGAGGCGTGATGCCCTGCCATGCGTCCGGTGCCGACAATCAGAATATCAAGGCTTTTGCTCAAAGCGACAGATTCCGTAGTTTCATCGTGGAGGGGTTAAACAAACCAATCTTGCATGACAGACCGTCAGAGATCACTTGAATCCCTCTTCTCCGTCCTTGTGCAAACTCTTGCCGCGCTGCTCAATGGGTTCCAGCGCCCCGGATACCGGCCTGTTTGGGGCTTGTTCGATACCCGCCCAGGAGGAAGTTTTACTGGCTGCCCAATGAACAGCATTCGCCAGCACGCGTTGAACATTTTCGTCGTGATAGATCGGGTAGGTTTCATGCCCCGGGCCGAAATAGAAAATCTTGCCCGCACCTCTTTGCCAGGTGAGCCCAGAGCGAAACACCTCACCGCCTGCAAACCAGGAGATGAACACCGTCTCCATCGGCTCAGGCACGGTAAATGGCTCACCGTACATCTCTGACTGCGGTAACTCGAAACACTCACCAAGGCCTGCACAAATCGGATGAGAACGGTTTATCGACCATAGCCGTTCCTTCTCTCCCGCCTCACGCCACGTCAAGGAGCACGGAGTGCCCATCATGCGTTTGAAGATTTTTGAGAAGTGCCCGGAATGCAGAACGATCAGACCCATACCTTCCCAGACGCGTTGCTGAACACGATCCACTACATCATCACTGACATCACCGTGAGCAGCATGCCCCCACCACAACAAGACATCCGTTGCTGCAAGTGTCTCAACATTCAACCCATGTTCAACTTGTTGCAAGGTCGCCGTGGACGCTGCTATGCCCGGTTGCGTGTTGAGGGCTGCAGCGATACACGCATGCATGCCTTGCGGATACAAAGCACGTACATCGTCGTTCGTATTTTCGTGAACATTCTCGCCCCACACCAGAGCTTTTACACTCATGTATTACTCCTCAAACTCAGCAACGTCTCTATGGCAACACGTGCGATGGCATCAACACCCACAGAGATACTCTTGAAAAACTCAGCACTGTCCGTTGATCGCCCAAGCACTTTTTGATCAAAAGGCACAGACTGCAGCAGTTTTCTACCATCACCCGAGAGAAGGAGAATCTGGCCTGCCAGCGTTGCTCCACCATCAGCATCTCGAAGCAGTCGATCAAATGACACTTCTACACGCGCCTGCGGTGCATAGTCCCTTGGCCAGGGCTCGACCATGACGGTGGCCTGTGCCTGCTGGCGTAATCTCTCTGCCAGAAATCGTGTTATGGCCTCTTCGGGCTCTTCAGCCCAACGCTGTGCATCAAGCTGCGCAACAACACCGTCGTCAAGCAAGGTGGCAATCCGGGCATCATTAGCATAACCAGGCACCTTGACCTGACTGATACCAAGCAGAGTAATTGAGGCAGATACCGTGTCTGCACTAACAGGTTCTAGTATTCGTGAATCCAGTAGATACAGGCGAGGTGGTGGTCCGCTACCGCAAGCGCTAAGGCTCAAAACACACAGACCCAGCACAATACCAGGCACTGTGCGACCAAGGCAGTAGACAAGCGTGCTACGACAGATCGTTAAAAAACTCATCATCTGACTTCCTGTAAACGGCAATCTCTACCTACCGGTAAACACAGCACTGGGATTTTCTTCGAGAAGCTCGGCAAAGGCGGCAATGGACTTTGCTGCGATGCGTAGCTCGCGTGCAGCTGCTGAAAGTTCGATATAGATCTCCGAATCAGGCGATAGGCCCTCAAGCACATCGTTAGCGTTATCTGAGGCGGACGTTAATGAGCGCACCATGTCAGGCAAATCCGATGTCGCTTCAGCGAATGCTGCCATCGACTCGGAAAGCTGGCCAGGTAGCTCGGCAATATCCGGACTGGCAATCAATTGCCGCGTATCATTCAACAGTTGCGTTGCTGAGGTTACCAGACTGTTCAATGGCAGTTCGGACAGATTCTTCACCAGAGTCTCAACATCAGCAGTTACGGCTTCCACATTCGATGCAATCACTGGTAAAGCAGGATACGGCTGTGCACTGAAGTCGATGTCTTCACCGATAAGATCGGGCTTCGACACCAGTTTAACAATCAGAGAACCGGTTAGCAGATTACCCGTCGCCAGCTGTACTCGCATACCATTGGTAACCAGATCAGAAAATTTGTCGTACCACTCTTGCTGAGGTATGTCACTGAAACCCAGGCGGCTCGGCTGAAATTGCATGACAACCACTGCACTGCCCGTATCGCCAGCACCGTTGGGTAACGTCACTGATACCGAACTCACTTGCCCCACTTTCAGCCCGTTGTATTCGATAGGCGCATCACGTCGCAAGCCTTTAACCGAGCCCTCGAATTCAGCGACAAATCGGTATCGCTGATCCTCTTCGCCATCAAAGATACTGTCACGCGCTTCGGTACGCGAATCGAACAGGGTGAAACGTTTGATGTTGGAAGTCACTGGCTCGCCCTGTGTAATTTCCGGGGGATTTTCAAACGCTATCCCGCCCGTAAACAGTGCAGAAATAGATTCTACACGCACTGTTGCACCGTCTGCCCCCACTTTACCTTCCACACCTGAAACACCATAAAAACGTGTATCGGGATAGACGTTGTTGTGATATGGAGCTTCGATGAAAATATCAAACAGCACTTGCGTAGCGTCGTTTGACAGCTGTCGACGTTCTACCCTACCCACTTCAATCTGGCGAAGAAAAACCGGCGAACCCACATAGATATAGCCAGCCTCTTCGGCTGCCAGCGTCAAACGAAGACCGGGGGTACCCCGCTTGGTCAGCGGTGGCTCTTTTAGTCCTGTGAATTCGGACGTACGTTCACCAATATCGTCATCCCAATCCACCTCGATGAATGAACCCGACAGCAACGTTCCAAGCCCGGAAATCTCAGTGGTATTGATACGCGCATTGACAATCCAGAAGCGCGTGTTGTCATCAAGATAAGGGGCAACTTGCGGATCCATGCGAACGCTGACCACAACTGAATTCAGATTGTCTGCCAGTCTGACTGACTCTACCCGGCCGACATCGACATCATTTCGACGAACTCGCGTCTCCCCGGCATTGACGCCACCGGCGTTATCAAATGTGATCTCTACCAACGGACCGCGTTGCGCATACGACTGCCACAAGACCCAGCCAGCAAACAATACCGCGGCCAATGGCAACAGCCACACAAGTGACACGCGCAATGGCCCGTCCCGTCCATGATGCAGTCTGGAGGTTGAAGGTGTCTTCTTAGACATGGTACACAGCAGTGTATGAAGTGAAAATCATGAAGTTTCCGGTTCGCCGTCCTGGTGTGGCGCCATCGATGTCTGAGTGTCCCATAGTAGTCGCGGGTCGAGTGAGCTTGCTGCCAGCATTGTGAATACTACCGAGACGGCAAATGCATTGATTCCCACCCCCGGTGTTATGGTGAGAATCGCGCCAAGCTGTATAAGTGCAGCAAGCACAGCCACCACGAATACATCAATCATAGACCACCTACCGATAAACTCCGTTAACCCGTGCAATCGATGCCGCATGTGATCCGACATATCCCACGCAAACTGCAGACTTAACGCCAGCATCGCTATGATCAGGAATTTGACCACGGGAATACAGATACTTGCCACAAACACCACAGCCGCAACGAAATAGCTGCCCGTGGCGATAAGACTGAAAACACCACTCATGATGGTGTCTTCGGTGTTTCCCATGAACGACGTGGTACTCATGATGGGTGTCACGTTTGCAGGAATGTAAGCAATGATGCCAACAAGCAAAAATGCCCAGGTCCGCTGGATACTTTTAGGTCGTCGCGACAAAACGACCCCACCACATTTGGCACAGCGCTTTTCGTCGTCAACTGTTTGTAAACGACCACAGCTGGCACAACGCTTTAAACCTGCCTCTCTGGCAGTTACTGACGTCGTCGAAGTAGAGTCCATACCGTGTCCTTGCACAGTGTGACGTTGGTGAGTATGGATACTCCTACCAAGGCCAACAAAGCCCAGAAAGCTACGCCTACCGTTAAATTGGCCAGGGTGCTGATTTTTACCAGGGACACCACAACACCGACCATGAAGATATCTGCCATGGCCCAAGGCTCAAGCTGTAAGGCCCACCGAAAGGCGATACGCATGGACCGCCTCACCTTACGGCCAAATCGAAGCCGCCACAATACCCACCCCATCAGCAAAAGACGCCCTAGCGGCAGCAAGATGATCAAGGCGAGTGTGAGCAGACCCAACCATCTCATCTGAGAATCCCACAACGCCGAGACGGCATCAAATACAGAAATACTGCTGTTGATACCAGCTCGCGATAGCGACAGAAACGGTGTCACCAGGCTGATGAGCAGCAACACTATTGCCGCCAGGGTGCCAGCCAGAGTGCGATCAATGGTGTGCGGCTTGCAGGTCTGTATGACATCGCCACAGCGATCACAGCGAGCATACTCCCCAAGGTGCAGCACCCTGCGATGATGCAACAGGTCACATCCCGGGCAGGCAATCAGGTCGTCGAACGATACATCTGAATTGGGAGTGGCAGCTGCCATTGGTGAACCGAATTCTCAGGTATGACAAAACGCTAGGAGGCTGTCCGAGAATAAGCTGATCGCACCGAAGGCGGCCCCCCGACGGCGCGATATTTTGGCGGGGCTGCCTCCAGCCAGATTTCCGCGTAAATCTCGGCGAATAGAACAACTATTCACCTCAATTGAC
>CAYGSW010000301.1:0-6999 GCA_964352535.1 uncultured Granulosicoccaceae bacterium
TCGTCATACTGGTGGTTGGTGTTAACGGATCGGGCAAGACAACCACTATCGGCAAGCTCGCCAAACAGCTACAGGAAGGCGGCAAGAGCGTCATGTTGGCAGCGGGCGACACTTTCCGTGCAGCGGCTGTGGAGCAATTACAGACCTGGGGCGAGCGCAACAATGTGCCTGTCGTGTCCCAGGGCAGCGGAGCTGACTCGGCCTCGGTAATTTTTGATGCCGTGCAATCGGCACAATCACGTGGTATCGACGTTGTTATAGCCGACACTGCCGGACGCCTGCATACCCAGACTAACCTGATGGAGGAGCTGCGCAAGGTAAAGCGTGTCATCGGCAAAGTTGATCCTGCAGCGCCTCACGAAACCCTTATTGTGCTCGACGGTGGCACAGGCCAGAACGCATTGAATCAGGCAATGCAGTTTCATGAGTCAATGGAGTTGAGCGGCATGGTTGTGACCAAGCTTGATGGTACAGCCAAGGGTGGCGTCATCTTCGCTATCGCCGAAAAACTGGGCCTGCCGATTCGGTTTATCGGCGTGGGCGAACAGGTTGAAGATCTCGAGGTATTCGAAGCCGAACGTTACGTCAATGCCTTGTTATCAGGCACTGAAACCTGAAATTTCAGCAGAAGAGCGAAATGTCCGGGGTTTGAATTAACATTTTCCAAACCCCTTCTATACTTCTCGATGGATGTTCCTATTTCGGATCGATGCCACCGAGACCCTACCGTGATTGCCTTCGACCACGTCAGCCTCGAATACCAGCCAGGGCGTTACGCGCTTAACGATGTATCGTTCACCCTAGAGTCCAGATCGTTCACATTTCTTACCGGACATTCTGGTGCAGGCAAGAGTTCCCTGCTTAAACTCATAGCACGCCTCGCCCGACCCACAGCGGGCAACATTCAGGTTGGCAACATCGACTACAGCCAGCTTCGCCCGCGTCAGGAGCCTGCACTGCGACAGCAGATGGGTATTGTTTTTCAGGACAATCAGCTACTTAACGATCGCAACGTGTTTGACAATGTCGCATTGCCGCTGATCATCGGCGGCTATCGCTATGAAGACATTGGCATACGCGTAAACGCAGCACTGAAAAAAGTCGGGCTCAGTGAAAAGGCGTCAGAGCGTCCCATCATGCTATCCGGCGGAGAGCAGCAACGCATAGGCATAGCCCGGGCGGTGGTGGCACGCCCCAAACTACTATTGGCGGATGAGCCAACCGGCAATCTTGATAGCGACATCAGTGCTGAAATCATGCAACTACTGATGCACTTCAACGCATCAGGCGTCACGGTACTGTTTGCCACACATGATCAATCCCTGCTGGACAGTTTCAGCTATCCCCGGCTGGTGTTATCAAAGGGTCAATTAGGCAACGATGCACGAACCGTGATTACACAGGCGCCTGGCTACACCCGTGATGCCGCCAATGCGCATACTAGCCAGGCTCAAGTCAATGGCCGCTAGGAACACACGCCGCAAGCCTGCCGATCCGTCCTTGGCCCAAGGCCCACGCTGGGCCTACACAAGGCGCGGCTACGCCGTTGCGCAGAGTATTCGACTGCTGAAAGCGCGCAAGCTGGCCAGCCTGAGCACGTTGCTGGTACTCGGCATCACTCTGTCGTTACCGTTCATGCTGTATTTTGCCAGCGCCATGTTGATCAGCTTGAGTGAGCGGAGCCTGCAGGGTGAGAGTCTGACAGCCTACCTTGCAAATAGTGTCAGTGATATCGATGGAGCCAAGCTGGCCACCACCTGGCAATCACGCCCAGGTGTCGAACGCACAGATTATATTTCGCGCGAGCAGGCGCTTGCGATGCTATCTGAACAAACGGACGTTCGCAGTGCCATTGATGCCCTGGGTGTTAATCCGTTGCCGGGAGCGATAGTTGTTTACCCTCAATCTGACATTGCCAGTACGTCGCGGATGGAGTCACTTGCCCAATCGTTACGTGATCTGCCTGAGGTAGCCCGAGTACAACTGGATCTGCGCTGGGTGAGGCGCCTTGAGGCTTTGGTTACCCTTGTGAAGTGGGTGGGTGGTCTGTTGGCAGCGTTTCTGACGCTCACGGCGTTGCTGGTAATCGGTAACACGATTCGACTGGAGCTTCTGCGACGCCGCGCAGAGATGGAGGTTGCAAGCCTGCTGGGGGCATCGTCGCAGTTCATCAACAGGCCCATTGTGTATACAGGAGCACTGTATGGGTTTCTGGGTGGGCTTGTGGCCTGCACAATAGCGCTATTTGCGCTCAATGCCATTCGTCAACCAGCCGATGACCTGTCGTCGCTGTATCAAAGCGCATTCGCCCTGAAGATGCCTGAATTGTCACAAATCCTGCTAGTTATCGCGTTATCTGTGGTATTAGGACTGGCTGGCGCGATTGGCAGTCTGTACCGGCCGTCACGACAGTTAACACATCGACAGTAAAGTAAACAGAAATCCAACAAACTATTGTTTTCGTAACAATTATTAGTTACGGGAGTGCAATCTTGATAACGCAATATATGCTCAATTTTATGGGAACTTTGCCGCTTATTAGCACTCTCATGCGGTGAGTGCTAAAATAGGTAAAACCGACGGTTGTTGGAGAAACAAAAAATGAGTAACGCCCTGACCATCAACAATAATGCAATGGCTATTCCTGTCATCACCGATGACTTGAATAGCTACATGTCCAAGATCGCTTCCATCGACCTGCTTACGGTCGAGCAGGAGCAGAGCCTGGCCAGAAGACTCCGCGATAATGAAGATCTCGATGCGGCCCGACAGCTTGTCATGTCCCAGCTACGGTTCGTCGTGCACATAGCGCGCACCTACAAAGGATATGGCCTGCCTATGGCTGATCTCATTCAGGAAGGCAACATCGGACTGATGAAAGCAGTCAAGCGCTTTGACCCTGATGTTGGTGTGCGCCTGATCTCTTTCGCCGTTCACTGGATTCGTGCCGAAATTCACGAGTTTGTCATCAAGAACTGGCGGATAGTGAAGGTTGCTACCACTAAATCGCAACGAAAGCTGTTCTTCAAGTTGCGCAGCGCCAAAAAGCAGCTCAACTGGTTCAGTCAGGATGAGGTTGCTGCGGTCGCTGAAGATCTCGGTGTCGACCAGAAGGTTGTGGTAGAGATGGAATCGCGCATGCATGGGCACGACAGCGCTTTCGATGCGCCTGTCGGGTCTAGTGAGGACCGAATTAGTCTCTCGCCATCCGACATGCTGTTCCAGGAGCAGGATGATCCATCGATTATCCTGGAGCGGGAAGACGGCCGTAGCAATTCTCACGACGGCCTCGCTGCTGGCATGGATATTTTGGACGATCGAAGCCGGGCGATCCTGCAGCGCCGGTGGTTGGAGGATCAAAAATCCACTTTGCACGAGCTGGCCGACGAATATGGCGTGTCGGCAGAACGTATCAGGCAGATTGAGAAAGCGGCGATGAAGAAAATCAAGTCGCACCTCATGGCTGCCGCGTAATCTGAATCTGCACAGCCGAGCTGTCAAAACTTAAGTCTTGCCAAGGGCCGCCTGGATTATCCTGGCGGCCCTTTTTCATGCACTTCTGGTGATAGCTTGTCGGCGTCCCTTGTCACGATTCACTTCATCAAACAGCCATTGCTTGAACAACACAACATGCGCATCCTGTGATGATTCAGGCAATGAAATAACGTGATACGCCTGAGTCAGTTCTACGCGATAGTCAAAAGGCACCACTAACTTGCCCTTGTCCAGATCGTCCATGGCAAGCTGCTCAAGACTCAACACAACACCCTGTCCTTCTACCGCTGCAGCCAACGCCAGTGACACCCTGTTAAAGCGTATCCCTCTGGAACCGTTTACGCCGTGCGCACCTACAGCGTCCAGCCAGCTCTGCCAATCTGGTCTGCCCTCGTAGGGCGTTTCATCGTGCAATAACAAATGATTGATCAGATCGTTGGGTGTGCGCAACGGCCGCTGTGGGTCACTCAGCAACGATGGTGCGCACAAAGGCAGTGCACTGACACTCACCAAACGCTCGACATCACATCCCGGATACTTTCCTCGACCAAATCGAATGGCAATATCCACCCCATGACGCCGCAGTATATCTTCACTGAGTGAAGGCGCAGACTCATCAGTATCCACAAGTTCTGCACTGGCAGAGACACGCAAGTCAATGTCAGGGTACAGCGCCATGAAACGCGGAAGCCTTGGCATCAACCATTTTGACGCAAACGACGGTGCCATCCAGACGTCAAGGCTCGAAGCCGGTTTATCCGCGCGAATCTGTTGTACAGCTTCATTAACGTTCCTGAAGCCATCCTGCAACTTACTCAATCCCGATTTGCCAGCGTCGGTCAACGCCAGTCCACGATTAAGCCTGTGGAAAAGCTGTACACCCAGTAACTCTTCAAGCATCCGTATTTGCTGACTGATCGCTGCAGGGGTTACGTGTAGTTCTTCTGCAGCCTTACTGAAACTCTGGTGTCGTGCGGCGACTTCAAACGCATTCAATGCGTTCAATGGAAGTGGACCAGGCATGTTGGCACCCTCGGTTAAGTTCTTCTACTAAGGCAGTTAAGAAAATGTCGTTTGTACCATTGATCAGCAATCTCTACTTTAGATCGTAGGCAACTGATTCATCGTTATTGGAGTTTGAGGTGATTCACGTCGTCGATTGATGAATCAGATTTGATGGTGCTAATCAGGAGAGTACGTGATGTTGAAATTACTGACACGAATCAGTGAACGGTATAACTGTTATATGAACCACGTGTCCCGAATCAAAGCGCACGAGGTTCTATTACGAAGCAGTGACAGAATGCTCGAAGACGCCGGGTTTTCGCGTGAATTACTGGATAAGGGTGTGGCCGCATGGCCATGGCGACAAGCGGATGGCGAGCAGCGGCTGAAGCCTGTTGATTGTGAAGAGCTTGCCCCACGTCAGGCAAATGCCGAGCAAGATTCATTCAGCGAAAACGGGCTTCATGGGCTGAATGTAACAAGCGCCGATAATCGTGACACGGCTACTGACAATGCTAGTGGTGCTCAAGGCGAGAGAGTGACAATACGCAAGGTAGCATGATAGCCCACCGTTATTGCATACCTGTAGACAAGTTCAGGATCAGGCGTGTGTTGTGCACATACAAGCAAAATTGTGTGTGCGCAACACACAGACTGGTAACAATCGCAGCTGCAGATCACTAATCGACAGGGCAGTTATTGGCAAATCGAATGGTTGTAACAAGCCCGGGTTTGTTGTCGTCCAGAGTAATGGTGCCACAGTGAAGATCGGCGATCGCCTTCACCAGACTCAAGCCCAGTCCGGTACCTCGTGTGGTTCTACTACGCTCCAGTCTGTATAAACGCTGAAATACCTTCTCACGCTCATGATCGGGAATGCCCACTCCCGAGTCAGCTACTTGCAGCCACACCTTTCCGTTGTCTTCTCCACCTGCGATGCTGAGTCGTGTTCCCGGACTGCAATGATTAACGCTGTTTTCAATAAGGTTAACGATCAATTGCAGCAATAGATTCCGATCTCCGAACAAAGGTAGAGAGTGGCCGTTTCGACCAGCCTTGACGTTCACATCCAACGTTTGCCCGTTCTCTTCGATAACCGGGAGATACACTTCAGCCGCTGTCTCTAGTACGTCCATGAGATCGATCGTCTTGAATTGTGATTTCTTTGCGCCTGCCTCAATCTGTGCTATCCGCAAGAGCGCTTCGAACGTGCCATTGATGGCCTGTGCTTCTTCCAGCGCTCCCTCTAGATCGTCACCGACACACTGTCCGGCACGGCTTTTCGTTGCCGCGTCATCGATCGTTATAAAGAGACGATTCAACGGTGTTTTCAGATCATGGGCAATATCAGTACTGACTTGACGCATGCCATCTACCGTTAACTTGAGCCGGTCCAACGATGAATTTATCTGGCCAGACAGGATATCAATGTCATCCCCTGCTGAACTCACCGGAAGCCGAACAACCAGATTTCCTGATGCTACTTTGTTCAGAGCACCCGATATATGACTGACGCGTTCCTGGATCCGCAACGCAAACAGCCATGCAACAACCAAAGCCAGAACTGTTGAAATAGCCAGCATCCATAAAACACAGTGCTGTGCAATTCGACGTAGTTCTATCAGGTCATCAAGATTTCTGCCCGTGGATAGCATATTGCCACCCACGACGCCTGTAAAAAAACGGTAAGTACTGGTGTCATTTTCAAGCCCGAGATCTTGACCTGTCAGTAAGTTCCATCCCGGCTGTTTTATGCCGACCGGAACATTGCCAGCAAGTCTGTCCCCGGACAATGTCGCCAAATGAAAACCTATTGTCGATGCCATGGGCGTATCCGCCTTGGCATCGGCCAATTGAATAATCCCCTCAAGACCACCTGAAGCGTAAACCTGCTGTGCACTCTCAAAACGCTCGGAGATAGAGGCATCAATGCGACTCAGCAATCTTTCCTGAAGTGTCTGATAGAAGCCGAACAAACCAAGCCCGAAACAGACGGTAAACAACAACCAGAACATCATTCCCAGTCTGAACGGTGTACTGCGTAAGATTTGAAAGCGTTCGCACAGGTAACGCTTAAGGCACTGAGCGCTGGAATCCTTACAAGGAGAGATCAGGGATGCTGCTGTTTCGGGTGTTGTCAGTCCACGGCCCACACACGACCCTTCACTTTCATCAGGCGATGTGATTACGCTATTGGTGACTGTAACCATGCTATCTCTACCTGAATAATCTACGCACCAGACCCTTGCCTAACGCGGTGCATGCAGGCTGTAGCCCAGATTTCTAACAGTATGCAGTAACTGCACCGAAAACGGCTTGTCGATTTTACTTCTCAATCGGCTAATGTGTGTCTCCACAACGCTGGTTTTTGGATCAAAGTGAAAATCCCAAACCTGCTCCAGCAGCATGGTTCGACTTACCACTCGCCCTTCGTTTCGCATCAACACTTCCAGCAAGGTAAATTCACGCGGTTGAAGCTCTATCTGTTGATCACAACGC
>CAYGSW010000302.1:0-6999 GCA_964352535.1 uncultured Granulosicoccaceae bacterium
GTCAATTGAGGTGAATAGTTGTTCTATTCGCCGAGATTTACGCGGAAATCTGGCCAAAATATCGCGCCGTCGGCCGATCAGCTTATTCTCGGACAGCCTCCCGGAGCTTGTCCGAGAATAACGATCGAAGTGAAAGTGTGAGAGTTCGAGTCAGATTTTCGCGTAAATTGAGGTGAATAGTTGTTCTATTCGCCGTTGTTACGCGGAAAGCTGACTGGAGGCAGCCCCGCCGAAATATCGCGCTTTCGGGGGGCCGCCTTCGGCTCGATCAGCTTATTCTTGGACAAGCTCTCCTGGGTGAGTTACTTCAGCAACTACTGGTTTTCAATCGTCATACTCATTACATGACCTCTTCAATTAGCATGAAGATGCTGCCAATCACTCTTGATTGAATTCTCACTCGGGGAATTGTGGCTTTATTGCAACATCTGCGGTAGAAAACACCGGTGAAACAAGTGTTAACGAGCGTATCAAGTTGGCCAAACGTGCATCGAATGTTCTACACTTACAGGTGCGCCATAAATGCGTCTGCGACCACAATGAAAAAAATGCGCAATCCACTCAATCCTTGTGAATCTTCGAACGGACTACTGCGTTGAACAATAGAAACGCTAAATCCCGCCCACATTGCGTGGACTTGACCCCTTCGGCCTACCGCAGCGTGGACTCTCGCGCGCATCCGAAAAAAAACCTGAGTCAACCTGATGCAGCACGTTTCGGTTACCGGGTGGAACGATCATCACCAACCAGACCAACAGGCGCAGTCAGACGTTCAGCTGGCGATGAGAATATAGGCAGCACCCATATCGGAAAGTTAACTGCAGCAGCGGTAGTCGTTGCTGGAGCAGTGGTGTGGACCACAGGCGCGTCTGAACCATTATTGCCTTCACCCATTGACAGGGTTGTACCTGTGCAAGCGGCTGTTGCACCAGCGTTTTACTTTAATGATTACGCTGATGCGCTGGAAAGGACACATGCGCTGCTTCCCTCTCATGATAACGACGCAAGCCTGCCACCCACTCCGACGAAACAGGTAGTTTCAGTTATCGACGACGGTGTTTCTGGTTCAACCCCCGACACCTCCGCAATTGACACGACTTTCAACCTGAACCATTCTCCACCTCAAAGCCCAACCGCCGCAGCTATAGCGATCTCGTCTGAAGGCGGTGGTGACACTCAGACAGCTACCGCAAGTGGCGATAACACTGATGTTATCGATATGTTCAGCCCTGCAGCGACGAAACAATCCGATCAGATGGTTGAATCGCCACTCACCCGCGAAATAACTGTCGCCAGCGGTGACACGCTATCAGGCATTTTGAACCGCAATGGCTTGAAGGTTGACCAGATGCATGAGCTGCTGACAAACAATCTTGTCAAAGAGCATCTCTCTAATATCGATATCGGCCAACAACTGCACCTTACGCGAACCGAGGACGGTGACTTTCAAGCGCTGACTCTCAGACTAGGCAATGACACAAGAGTCAATATCGAACGTACATCATCAGGATTTGATGTAGCGGCTATTGATCTGCCAATCGAAAGTCGCCGTGTAGTGAGCTCCGGGAAGATCAATCAATCCCTCTTCCTCGCCGCTGAACAAGCGAATCTGAAGCAGTCCACCATCATGGAATTGGCGAACATTTTTCAATGGGAACTCGATTTCGCCAGAGATATCCGCAAGGGAGACCAGTTTAGCCTTGTATACGATCGTCTTTACAGGGAAGGCGAGTACATTGGTGACGGCGACATTCTGGCAGCAGAGTTCATCAGAGGCGGCAAGTCATACAAGGCAATCCGCTTCACCACATCTGACGGATCAACTGACTACTACTCGCCTGAAGGTCAAAGCAAACGCCGGACATTCATGCGACACCCGGTGGACGTAGTTCGCATCACCTCTAAATTCAATCCGAACCGGCTACATCCGGTGCTGCACCAGATCAGAGCGCATCGCGGCGTGGACTATGGGTCTCCTCACGGCTCACCTATCTACGCAACAGCCGATGGAAAAGTGAGTTTTTCAGGCAGTAAGAATGCCTATGGCAAAACGGTGGTGCTCAAGCACGGTGATAAATTCAGCACACTGTACGCTCACATGTCACGGATTTCTGACAAGAGCGTGGTGGGTAAGCGCGTCAAACAAGGTGACGTCATTGGCTATGTCGGCAAGACAGGCCGGGTTACCGGAACCCACTTACATTACGAGTTCCGCGTAAACGGCAAGCAGATTGACCCGCTGAAAGTCGAGTTGCCGGCTGCGAAACCTCTGGCCAAAGCGTACCGCCCCGAGCTCAAGCGTAAGGCAGATGAAATGTCAGTGTTGCTGAAGCAGGCTTTTGACGATATGCACACACAGATTGCCGCATCAGCACTCCCCGCTGACTCGGATACAGTATTGGATAGTTCACGCTAGACGGGAATCCAGAATTGTGATGCAAGACCGTCTCGCGTTTGCCTCCTTCGCACTCTTTACGGCTGGGGCGTGGGCCAGACTGGCGCTGCTCTGACAGGGCTGCAAGATCCAATAGGATTGACTCAAGACTGCTGACAGGTTTATTCGTCAATAAAAGCGAGCTGGCCCGTTAAACGCCAGGAGCCTGTCAGAGAATAAGCTAATCCAACCGATGGCTTGCCCCACGAAAGCGCGATATTCTGGCGGTGTTACCTCCAGCCAACTTTTCTGCGTAACAACGGCGAATAGAACAACTATTCACCGCAATTGACACGAAAATCTGACTCATAATCTCACACTCTCGCGGGGCCACGTTCGGCTTCGATCGTTATTCTTGGGCAATCTCCCATACCAGCTTCACATCGAGGCAATATTGGAACGATGCCTTCAATCAGACACTAAACGACGAGCCACATCCGCAGGTCGTTGTCGCATTAGGATTCCGGATGACAAATTGAGAACCTTCCAATCCTTCGGTGTAATCGATCTCAGCTCCCGTCAGGTATTGAAAACTCATGGGATCGATCAGAAGCTTTACACCCTCTTTCTTGACCTCGGTGTCACCGTCATTGATGACCTCGTCGAAGGTGAAGCCATACTGAAAACCACTACATCCGCCGCCTGAGACAAATACCCGAAGCATAAGCCCGGGATTACCCTCCTCCACGATCAGTTCTTTTACCTTCAATGCTGCCGCCTCGGTAAACACCAAAGGGTCGGGCATTTCGAAGTCGTCAATGCTGACTTCTGCACTCATTGGGAATTCCTCTCATTCGTATTAACTGCAGTTTACTTGACCAAGCAATTTAGTCAACTATTGTTCGATATCTGACCAAGAAATTAGCGTATCGCGTGTTCTCAGCCGTTTGTCCGTCGGTGAAATGCTCACTAGTACAGAATCTGGAGTCTTATGAGTGATTTTTCCATCCGCTGCGACACCTATTTCCATGGGTAACTGCACGTTAATCTTCTGAAAGAAACGTAAATCGAACTCAACCGGCTCCAGATCCATAGTCAGTTGCTCATTGTCGACCGTATTACTGTCAATCTCGCCGCTGTCAACCGGGGTGTGCTTGAAATTGAGAGACAACTGAAGTTGGCCGACAACACGATCCCGGCCTTGCCACTGTATGAGAGTCAACTCGATCACAGAAGGTTGTGAAGGGCTCCACACCAGAGAATCCACAACTAACTCACGTGCATTATCACTACTCTCGATCCGTCGATAGAGAGCAAGATCTCTGCTGTTATCGATGTCATCGCGCATTTGCTCATCCAGCAAGCGTTGCGTTGCCTGTGCTCTGGCTGCCGCTATCTCAGCGCTTTGTTGGACGCGTTCCAGGTTGAATCGTGCCTCGGACAGTGATGTCTGTAGCTGCTCAATAATGGATTGGGCCTCTGCACTACTCATCTGAGTTGCCGCGATGGCCATGGCCTGACGTGCCCCTCGGCGCTCTCCCAGCACCCAGGAGCCCGCTAACATAAGAGTCATAATTATCACCAGAAGCAGGTTGTTGTAACGCTTACCCATCAAATGGAAACAACGATTTCGTACCTGCTAACTGAAACTGATCCGACAATGCATACCACGACCGTCACGGCGCTAGAGCTGGCTGCATCAAGCCTGTCGTTTCAGGCAAACCCAGCATCAGATTCATGTTCTGAATCGCCTGACCCGCAGCCCCTTTGACCAGGTTGTCCTCCACAGCCAGGATTACCGCTGTTTGCCGGTTTTGTGGCTGATGCACAGCAATCCGGCACATGTTGGTACCTTTCACGGAGCGGGTTTCCGGGTGTGACCCTGCTGGAAGCACGTCAACAAATGGCTCATTCTGAAAGCGGCTTTCGAAAAGAGACTGTAAATCAACTTCGCTGTTGAGCCTTGCATACAGCGTTGCATGAATGCCGCGAATAATTGGCAACAAGTGGGGTGTGAATGTCAGATTCACCGGCGTGGCACTCATCAGCGCAAGCCCCTGCTCGATCTCCGGAAGATGCCGATGTCCAGGCACTCCATAGGCTTTGAAGCTATCTGACGCCTCTGCCATCAGGTTAGGCACGGATGCACCTCGCCCTGCTCCGCTGATTCCTGACTTTGCATCAGCGATCAGTGTCTGGGTGTCGACAATGCCGGCCTCCAGCAGAGGTAAAAAACCCAGTTGCACCGCGGTGGGATAACACCCGGGGTTTGCTACCAGCTGCGCATGGCTTATCTGTTCGCGAAAAAGCTCGGGTAAACCGTAAACTGCCTCTTCAACCAATGCTTTACTGGCATGTGACATGCCGTACCATCGCTCCCACTCTGCAACGTCCTTAAGACGAAAGTCGGCCGACAGGTCAATGACCCTTACACCTTTTTCCAGAAGCCCCGGAGCTTGATGCATCGCCGTGCCATTGGGCGTTGCGAAAAACACCAGGTCACAGGGTGTATCGCCGATTTGATCAGGATCAGAAAACGTAAGGTTTATGTATCCGCGCAGGCTGGGGAATTGCTCGATAACCGCTCTGCCAGCGTGAGCTCGAGAACTGATAAAGACAACCTCCACATCATCCCTGACCAACAACAAACGAAGCAATTCGACCCCTGTGTATCCAGAGCCACCGATAATCCCGATTCGCATGCACAACTCACTTATTAATGAACCTCGCATTCCCACACTGATGCGACGTACCATTATTACATGCACAGCTCACTTGCGACAGACTACAAAATTGTCCGGAGGTCATAACTGCCCACACCCCAACCAGATGGCAATGCAATCGATGGCCTATCTGGCCTGCGTGCCCGCACCCAGATTGTCCCACAAGGCAGGATAGACATCCTTGCCATGTATATAGAACACGGCATCATTAACCATCACCGACCGATCATCACCGTATGTTGCATACCCTTGATTCGAAGTATCAGCGCGCTCAACAATCAGTGCGCCGCGCGGAGTAATTGCCGCGTTAGATCCGACGGTCACATCAAATCCATGCAAACCCGTGTAAGTCCAACGCTTCCATTCGAAAGCCTGGTTAGGCCCGGGCACGCTTGATGGCGATGGCTCTCCATACACATCAATACCGAAACTGACTCTCACCGGATGCAGGTCGGTAGCTGGCTGAATGGTAATCGCGCGATGATTGTACAAGGCAACCGAGTCGGTGCCTCGCTCACCTACTAATACTGACTGAACCTCCGTTGGTGCGTCCGGGTTGGATACATCGAACAAAGACAACTTGACGCCTTGCACCCAGGCCCCTCGACCATCACCTCGATTATCGTTGGCCGCTACTGCATTCTTGCCAATACCCAGTAACATATCCTCACCAACCGGCGCAAGATAATCGCTATAGCCTTCAATCTCCAACTCACCTCTAATACGTGGATCAGCCGGGTTGGCCAGATCGATGACGTACAGCGGGTCCGTTTGGCGAAAGGTCACCAGATAAGCTTTATCACCCATAAACCGCGAGGCATAGAGTTGCTCACCCGGTTTGCCAATGGGCTCTGGCCGAGAATCGTTTGGCAGACTGCCCACGTTCTCAAGACCACCCTGACCATCCGCCTGCAAGATATTCAGGAGTATGGGACTTTGCCCGGGACCTTGCCTATCGTTCATGGTCGCAACCCGAAGATAGCCATCACTTGCGCTCATGCGAAACGGTTTTTGCAAGAGGTTCCAACCAAGATGCCCTCGCACTGACCCTGAACCTGCATAGGCAAGCTGGCCATCATTGATATCAAATTGATGAATATCGGTGCTAGTGCGAGGATCAACCCAGGCGATATCAGTGTCCAGCAAATCAACATTCACATCCACAAGCTCCCCGGTATTTGTTGTGGGACCTTCTGCGTAACTGTATTGCGTAGTTGCAAGAAAAACAGCATCGGTAGTGGCGTAAAGCGTCTCAGTAGCGCCAAGAAAACACGTCGAATCGCTTAACTGCATAGTGGATAAATCAATGACTCCCAGGGTAATGATATCGGGAGAATAGTAAGGTTGATCAGCGCCACTCGCAGCAACGAAACAGGCAGCAGGGTCAACCAGCGCCGTGCCTTGTTCCGAGCTGTTGCGAGTGTACTGAGGCATCAGCTCGGCAAGATTGACTGACTCTATAGTCTCGCGCCATGCTTCCGGTGTCTGGTCCCAGGGCTGCACACCAGGAATTGCCGGGTAGTAACGTGATGCAAAAAACAACGAGTCTCCGATACGACGGCTGGAAATAATTTGTCCATCAAGAGTAAATGAATCAACCACTGCCGCACTTGCCGCGTTGCTGACATCGACTCTAGTGATGATGCTCTCCAGGCCTGAAAAGGCCGTCGGTTGATCCCAGAATCCCCAATACCCGCCACCTGTGGCAGTCACGACAGCACTGGTGACACCATCTTTCTCATAAAGGTAAAATCCATCAGCAGTGCGTCCGGCAAGATCAATATCCACTTCATTTAGACTTTGCGCATCGGGTGTCTCAGCGTCCAGTGAGAGGATACGCAGAGTGGTTGTTGCCTGTTCAGGTACAAAGGGCGATGAAAACGCAGGCTCGATGGGTTCAAC
>CAYGSW010000303.1:0-6994 GCA_964352535.1 uncultured Granulosicoccaceae bacterium
CCGCCAAAATATCGCGCCGTCGGCCGATCAGCTTATTCTCGGACAAGCTCCTAGGTATGGTTTTCACGCGCAAAAGCGGCTGCCATGTACTCTGTGCTCACCTCCTGATTATTCTCAGCTGCTTTGTGACCTGACCGTCTCTACCGGTATTTGACGTTACATTAACCCCTGACAGCGCCGATCCCTTCATTAACCGCTAGATGACGTCCAATCACGCTTTTTCAAGTAGGTAAGGCATTGAAGAAGGTAAGGTTGTTACGTAATTTGCGGCAGAACATAAAAATAAGAATGATTCGATTTGCGTCGCCAGACGACAAGTCAAAGGATCACGACGAGGAAGCAACAACATGGCTCTACACAAGGGCGAAAGTTCTGCAAATAACGTCACTGATATCTCAAACGCCCGAAAGGTGCGCCAGGATATGAGTTCAATTGCCTACGGACGCCGGCACAGCGATGACGCCGGTGGTCCTAATCTGAGCGCGCAAATGGAGGAACTGAAGGGTCGCCCCTCTGTTCGTCCTGTGCGTGATGGACGGACCACGGGACGGCGTTTCGATAAAGACAAGGTAGAAGCCATAAAGGCCCGCCTGGCGCGCGGCGACTACGAGATCGATGCACTGAGGGTAGCTGACTTGTTCATCGAGCACGAGCGACACAGCTAACGTTCATGAAGCGTAACGATGCCCTGGATCACACTGGCCGGGGCAGCAAATCCTGAAAAGTGCCAGTAAAGTGCTAACCTCCCTAATATTACTGTTACTGCACTCATCGACACCATGAAATACCTGCGCGCTATCGTGTCCTGGCCGATCGTATTGTGGATGTGTTACATCTTCCTCGGCTCGCTGCCCTACAAATTCACCCAGCACCCGGATACTCAACATATCTTCGGCACTATTGGTGGCTGGCTAGGCGGTTTTGCCGGAACCACGGTAGGCGATCTATTTACAAATTTTGGCGCGTACGCAGTCGGTGGATTCGAACTACTCACAGCCATCGTGCTGCTGCTGCCTGCTCTGCTCTGGGTTCTATCCAAGATGACGAAATCGTTTTTCGGCATTACCCGACGCAGGTTCCACGCGTTCGGAGGGCTCATGGCTTCAGCTGTCATGGCGGGTGCCGTGTTTTTCCACCTTTTTTCACCATTGGGCATCGAGGTACTTCACGACGGCGAAAGTGATGGGGGCAGCCTGTTCTACGCAGCCGTCTCCATCCTGCTCCTTGGATTGGTGCTGTTCGTTATTAATCGGGGTTGGACTGACGAGGATCGTTACGCCCAGATTTAGTCTCGCTCTCAGGCAGTACTTCCGCCTGCACGTGTAGCTGCACGGGCGCTACCATCCCATGCGTTTTGAGCGGGTTTGCGCCAGGGTCAACCACTTCGGCGACAAGTTTGAGGCGCACGTGCCGGTGACCGATGCGCCTCACCCCTATGATGTATTCACTCTTGATGTTGCCTGCGCGGATTGCCTCGAACAAACGCGGGATGCGTAGCGCGAGCTGTTCAAGGAATTTTTGCTGTTCGTCACTGACGGCCATATTGACTGTCAGTATATACAGTAAAAGCACTCGCAGGTGTTTACACTGCGAGTGCCGATTATGTCGGACAGGCTGTGGGCCTACACAGACAAGCTGCTGTACCCTGCTAGCCCGCCCGCATCCGTCAACCTAAAGTGGTCGACAAAGAGCAAGCCGTTAGCTTGTAGCGTCGCTTTCGATAAGAGACGCTGTATTACCGACCGGAATCTTCCTCGGTTTCATGGCCTCTGGTATTTCTCTGACCAATGAAATCTTCAGAAGTCCGTTGTCCATCTGCGCGCTGACGACCTCAACGTGATCCGCTAGGTTGAACTTTCGCTCGAAAGAACGCGTTGCTATCCCACGGTGCAGGTATCTGGAATCTTTTTTGGCATCTTCCTTCTTACCACGCACGGTTAGCACGCCTTTCTCTACCTGGACGTCAACCTCGCTTTCCTGAAATCCGGCAACGGCCAAGGTGATGGCATATTTGTTCTCGCCAACCAGCTCGATGTCGTACGGAGGGTAGCCTGCAGATTGCCGGTCGGCGCTGAGCGCTGCATCGAGCAACGATCCAAAGCGATCAAAACCAACAGTGTTTGCGTAAAGAGGGGCTAGATCAATTTTCATTACAATATTCTCCAATAGAAGCAATATAAAAAAGAAGTGTCCCCGACTCTCTCTGAGACCTCGGCGACACAAAAATACTAGGGACTGAACTCTGTATTTCAAGATCCTGTGTATCAACTTGCCACATTTTTTGTGGGCAGCTTCCGAACGTTAGACGGTGCCAACATGGCCAGCGGATTGCAGAGTCAGTTCGCTCAAACAACGCTGTTTATTCTGAGTACGAGGCTGAAGCTTTGACCCCCTTACCGCGCACGATTCCTCCGTCTGTCATCAATAGAGACTCGCTCCGCCTCGATTACTACGGCAAAAAAAGACGGCCAGCATCCGCAAGCCAACGATACCCTGGCAAGGCGTTTTCACTGGTCTGCATGTTATTCAGCCTGTTGGCCGCGCAAACAGGCTTTGCACAAACAACTGTCTCCGAACTGGATAACGGCAGGAAGATCTTTATCGTCGGCGACTACGACGAACCAGCGACGGTTCAGGTAGGCGATACGCTGAGCGATGTTTTTGTCAGCCAACGTCTTGAAGAGTCGGAACTCAATGGCGACACCAACTTTCGACCAAACGGAACCACCTCCTTTAGCACCACCTCTTATTCATTGTGGAGCGTGGAACCTGCCAGTGCAGCCAGAGTTATTCAATCGATGCCTATCAGGCCAGCGAATAGTGCGGTTGACATAGAATTTCTGGAAGCAACCACCGTGACGGTCACCGTGCTCGGCTTCGATCAGGAAGATACACAAAACGCATCCGAAACAGACGGAATGAATCAGGTCGTCTACACATTCAATGTGCAAGAACGCAGCACCGGCGAGACTGGATCTGACACTGATAACGAGCAAGCGCTAACTGAGTCGACAACACCACCAGCTCTCACCCGGAATCAGCAAGCTACGCAAACAGCTTTCATTCGTGCCTGTGCCGCACTGCCTGCTGGTCCTTCAGAAGGTGACAGCAATGGGGAATTCAGCTTACGCAGTACATGTAGTGAGTTTGCTCTTCAGAATGACATGGCTGCCAGTCTGGACAGACTGTCGGCTGAAGAACTGTTTGCCATGGGCGATGCCTTGGTGAGTACGGCAGACAATCAGATTAGCAATGTGGAGTCGCGCATACAGACTGTCCGACGAGGCAACCGAGAAGTTATTGATATCAGTGCACTGAATGTGCAACTGTGGGATGAGACAATCAGTGGTTCGGTACTTGGACAAGCAAAGAGCGCATTGACCCGATTTGCGGGTGGCGGTGCGTCGGCTGATGCATTGAAGGATAACCCAATCGGTTTTTTTTCCAATGGCAACATTGTTATCGGCAGTGTTGATGGCAATGGTATTCAACGTGATGCTGACATCAGCACCAACAGCCTGAGCGTAGGGGCTGACTATCGAGTGGATGACAACCTTGTATTAGGTACCGCACTGGGCATCGTCAACGACAAGACGGATTTCAATGGCGATAACGGTGACTTGAGCATGAGCGGTTTCAGCCTTAGTGCGTTCGGTACCTGGTACGAGCAAGACAAGGGCTATGCCGACATTATTGTTGACATCAGCAAGAACGACTTCGATCTGGATCGTAGAATCAATCTGCCCACTCAGCAAACTGAATTTGCATCAGGCGCAACCAGTGCCACACGATTTACCTTTTCGATGAACGCCGGGCGCACGTTTCAACGAGGTGCGACAGAGTTTGGGCCAATGACTCAAATAACGCTGATGAAGGGCTCCATAGACGGGTTTAGTGAAACATCGTCCCTCGATAACGACATTTCCAGCACAGGCACAACACTTGATGTAGACAAGCAATCAATAACCTCTGTGCGTTTCTCATTGGGTGGAGAAGTGCGTCACGTAATTAACACATCAAAAGCTGTCTTTGTTCCGTCTATTTCGTTTAAATTTCAAAAAGAAAACGAGACAGACAAAGACGCCATTACCGCACGCTTTGAAAATGATACTGAAAACAACCAGCTGGAATTTACCGGCACACAGCGAGACCGCTCTGTGCTGCTGCTAAGCGTTGGAACCACCGCTGCCTTCAGACATAGCCAAAGCGCATTCGTGTTTTATGACCTCCGTACACAGGATAACTTTGCAAGCAGCAACAGGTTGCGTGTCGGGTATCGGGTGCATTTTTAACAGGTAAGTGGCGTTGAGTGAGCTTTGCACCGGTACGCCGTGAAGTAAGGCCGTTCTCGTTCATGAACGACGAGTGTGATTTTTTAATCTCTATCCGAAACGCAGTACAGCAATTGCGCAACATCTCCGCAGTTGCCGAACACAATGGCATTCTGATCAAAGACGCGTCCGTAGGCGAGCGCTTTTTTCTGATCCATACCCAGAACAAGAAACGATGCTTCAGGAGGCCAGTCACCAGATTCACCGATTCCTTGACCTGCAAAGTATTTGAAGTTAGCAGCAATTAGCAACGATTCGAGCAATTTTTGGCGATGCCGATTTTCATCGTCCGTTAAGGGCTGTGAAAACGGATTATGAGCGGTTATGAATGCCCATGAAGAAACACGGTACTCATTGCATAGATCATCCAGTGTATTGCACACTTTACCGATTCGAATAACGACAATACTTCCATCCAGAAAGACTTCGTAGCGTGTGGTTTTGTAAGCATCTTCGAGTGATTTTCTAGTGTTGTTATTCACATCCATCACCATGGAGCATAGGTGTAAATAGTCCAGGGCAGGAGTCTGGGGTATTTGAAAATAGGGGTGGTATAGCTATGCAGGATCGATGGGACCGGTCTCTCGGCGGGGCGGCCTTCTGTCGCGGAGACTCTGCAGTTCGATCGGCGGTGAATTGATTCCGTCGTGGCCTGTATGTCTCCACCACAAACGTCAATGGTGAAGCCACGCTTCACAGGGAATTTTTATTTTAAACCTAAATTTCAATAAGTTAAGTAATATTTTTGTTTTCATTACCGCACCTTATTACCGTCACTCTCAACCTGTGTATGGGCTGTTTTAACCAAATAGTTCTGATGATCTGGGACTGGGTGTCAATAACGACGTGCGACAGCTTGAACTCGAAGCTAGACCGAACAATATTCTTGCCCAGTAAGACAAGAGTCGTTTCGGACCCTCACACGCGATGGGTTTCCGTCCAACTGGAAAGATCTACCGATTTGGAATTTTCAGCCTAAAAGTGCATAAGCGTTGCACAATTGCTTATTGCCGCGTTGCTCCCATTTCGATTAAATCGTAAATCAGTCGCGTAAAACTTCGTGCCTTGTCAGGGTCAGATAACAACTGCATCATCTGATTGCGTTGAGCTTCACCGCTGCCAATAACGGCATCATCTACAGCTTTAGGAAAATCCCCCAGCATTACCTGCTCACGAGTATTAGTGCGGAACTGAGTCATGGCCCGCTGATTTTCTTTGACTTTGTTCACCACAGTATGAGCGAAATCAACAGCATCCTGTTCCGATAAGGCATCCATCAGGAATATCTCATTCAACCGCATAATAATCTGCGAGAGAAACTCCTCCTTAGGATCTTTCGCCTTAGCAGACCCTGCCCCCTCCCCTGGCTCCAGCTCATACCCTTCAGCGTCTTCCGCCAGCTTCAAGTTCTGCTGCTTAATCTTAGACAGCCGGTAATGACTCAACACCACGTTGTCTATATCAACCTCATCCTCCTCTACCGTTGCTTCCCTGAGCATTGGACGTAGCTTCCGCGCAAACAGACTGAGCTTTTCCAACTCCAGATCATCGAATGGCACGATCTGGGAAACGAATTCGTAGAAGCGTACAAAGGTACCCAGATCCTTCTTGAATATTTCCAGAGCATCCTTTTCCTGACGACATTCCTTGAGCGTAGTGTCTGCATTACCAATCAACACAGCGTCCCCTGTCTTGCGGGTACGCTCCATCATCTCCAGTGCAATCTTGTAGGCATCTATCGCTGACTCGTAGCGCTTGGTCCATCGGTCGACCGCTGGCTTGCAGATGGTAGACAACGCCTTGTTGCTCTTGCCCTTCTGGTAGAAGGCCGTGCAGAACTGTTCCACTTCGGCCCATTGGAAGATACTGCCCGCGCGTAACTTCTCTGCGAGGTCGTACACCATTTGCGGGTCGGATACATCAGTGAGTTCGGCTATCTGGTAGTACGGCTGAAACGATGCCAGGATTTCATCAGGATCATTAAAGAAATCCAGCACAAAGGTGCCACTGGCCTTCTTGCCATCATAGTCACGGTTCAATCGAGAGAGGGTCTGCACGCACTCCACCCCACCGAGCTTCTTGTCCACGTACATCGCACACAGCTTGGGCTGATCAAAACCAGTCTGGAACTTGTTGGCAACGATCATCACCTGATAATCATCGGTGTCGAAGGCTTTGCGCATGTCGCGGCCTTTGAGATTGGGGTTGATACTGTTCTCAGTGAACTTCTCCCCCAGCAAGGCTGCCGCGTCAGGGTCTTTCTCGCTGAATTCCACTTCGCCAGAGAATGCAGCCATGGCATGAATGTTCTGATAGCCCTTCTCACTAATGTAGCGATCAAAACTGAGTTTGTACCTGACAGCCTCCTTGCGCGATCCGGTTACTACCATGGCCTTGGCCTGCCCAGCGAGCAAGCCCATCACGTTATCTTTGAAATGCTCGATGATGACCTGCACTTTCTGTGAGATGTTGTAGTCATGCAGGCGCACCCACTGATTCAGGCGTACTTTGGCCTTCTTGCTACCAACCTCCTTGTCTATCTCTTCCATTTTCAACGCAAGCTGGTAGGCCACCTTGTAGCTGGTGTAGTTCTGCAGCACATCCAGAATGAAGCCTTCTTCGATTGCCTGTCGCATGCTGTACACATGAAACGATGCTGGCTT
>CAYGSW010000304.1:0-6993 GCA_964352535.1 uncultured Granulosicoccaceae bacterium
GTCCGAGAATAACGATCGAGGCGAGAGTGTGAGATTTTTAGTCAGATTTTCTCGTTAATTGAGGTGAATAGTTGTACTATTCGCCGTTGTTGGGGTCCGTGCATAGTGCGTGTAAAAAGTTCTCACTTGCTCGTGATATTGAGCGGAATCGGCTCCAGTGGCGTCGACACTGAATCGATTTCGAGATCATAACGACCGAAACGCTGAATGTTCTCTCTCATATAGGGACTGAGGTGGGCGACCATCTCTTCAGTCACCGTCATCCCCTCGGCGACCAATTCATTCACGGTAGCGGTCAAATCAACCACATTGTGCAACATTATGGCATTGGCAACGACAGACGTATACTTGACCCGCTTAGTTTGTTCAACAGGGTCACCGCTTTTTATCACGGGACTACCAAACGAAATCCAATCGAGGAAATCGTTGAACGACTCGATTTTGGTGGTTTCTCTGCGAATGGTTTGTCTGAATTCAGGCTCCGATATATAGCGTAGCAGGAACAGTGTTCGGACCACTCGTCCCAGCTCGCGAAACGCGCGATACAGACGGTTTTTACGATTGTGTACGCCCAGTCTTCGCAGCAGCATAGACGGCAGGATTTCTCCGGCTTGAATCGATAGTGCTACTTGCATCATGTCAGCCCAGTGTCGCTCGATAAGCACCCAATCGATTGTTTCCGTGAAAAGTGGATTCAGGTGTTCGTAGCGATCACCCGAATCTGCGCGATAGAATTTGACATCGTTCCACGTGCGCATTCGCGGGAACAGCTTGATACCGAGCAGCCACGCCAGCGCAAATACCGGCTCTGACTGTCCATGAGTATCAGCGTGGAGTGTGTCTGGGTTCACCGCCTTTGGCGCTAGCAACAAGCCATCGAGAATATAGACAGCTTCCCAAACGCCACAGGCAATGAAATTACTGAACAAGGCGATGTAGTTGTCAGAAATATGATGATAGGCGATAGCACCATAGCCGCCGTATCGAATGTGCTGCTGACCCATCAGGTTGTTTTCACGCAGCTCCATATGCGTCCCGTCCGCAATAGCGGCTTGCCCGCTACCCCAGAGCTTCTGAATGTCGAATCTCACATACTCAGCCACAATATCGGCACCGGCTGCTTCGAGTTTGTCGGAGTTGACGTGCTGGGCATTTATTCGACGCAGCGTATGTCGGTTAGCGATGGCTGCCGCATGACGAGCTGTTTGACTTGCGCCAAGGTTGCAACCAAAGCCGAACACGGTCAATACATAGCGCCTTAGTGCATCGGGTAATTTAGCTTCCGTGCCTGATGGAGGCCCGAAGTGTCGCGTATACCGGCACCAGTTTTCCACGTTTTTGAGAATGTCGAGTAGATGTCGTTCCGGCATCCGTTCTCGAATTAGTCGCTCGAATTGACCAATACCCACCGGAGCCGGGGCGGCTTGCAAACGCTTTAAGTGGGGCGCTCCCTGAGAGTCGATGGTCAGGTTGCTATTGTTTGGGAATCCACGGTCAACGTCACTGGCTGTCTGTGTCAGCTTGTCCTGCAGCATTCGAACAAGACCTATGGCCGTGTCTGGCACTTCAAGTGCACTGCAGTAGTCTTTAATGCGTGGTTGGCAGTGGTCCCACGGAATCAGTTGCTCACGATAATCTGCATAGTCTGCTGATCCTTCCACAAAGACGTCTCCACTGCGTAGTGCGTCGGCAAGATAGATCAGTACGCCAATCTCCAAGTGTCGGCGATCCAGCATCACCACTTCATCGGTACGCACCACAATGAATTGATTCCAGCGCTTGCTGATAAAACCGATATCAAGATCAGCAGGCAGAACACGTCGGCGAGAATGACGATGTTCTATCACTAAGGATAATGCGTCAAGAATTCGTGTGTCCTGGGTTGCTGAGCGAAGCGTTAGTAGCCCAAGCAAATCGAAAATAACCGTGCGGGCGTTGATATGAATAGGCCAAAGCAGAGGCAGGTAATTGTTTTGATGATAGGCAGATACCTGTGAGAGATTTTCTTTCAGTTTGGAAAGACCTCCTTGAGCTAGAAGCACATCACGCAACTCACTACCCAACTGTGCATCGGTTTTCTCACCATCGACAGTGTTCACCACTTGTCCCAATACACCTAACAACTGCTCTTCTATATCTCGGTGACTTGCCTGTAATGATTGCAGTCGCTGCATGGCTGCATTTTGCGTGTGGCGCATACGCCGTAGAAACATCTCGATGAGTTCATCACGCGTGCTGCATTGCGCGTCATGCAAGAGGCACAGTAGAAATGTCCGCCGCTTCGCTGCACTGCTGATACCTCGCATGTCAGCAATTGACAGTGCTGTGGCTTCAGATGAGAACTGCCGAATCTTCGTGTGTGTCAGCGCTTGAAGATGTGGCCTGGGATTCAGTAGCGCATCGAGCGTGGCCAGGCGTTTTGCCCATATTCGCATGTGTTTGAGTGTCGGCGGACCAGGTGAACGTTTGAGCTGAGCAAAGCCCGTGGTGGCCTCGCCCAGACTGACTTCTATCAACGCATCAAGAATAGTTTCCTGAGCCGAGTCGAGCGTCTTAGCAGTTGCCGCAAACAACGACTCATGCGCGGCGGTCCGTAGATTCCCGACCAGTCGATCCAGAGTACTGAATGCAGGGAGTTCGATCGCGGCTTTGTTCAGGGCATCGATAGCAACATTTACAAGATCTGCCGGATCACTCATCGTGAGCGCAGCTGTTAGTACCGCTGATTCGCAGCACGCTCGTCCGCCATCGGTGTAGCGCTCTGCGGCTATATACCCTCGTATTCGATGGCGATAGCGGGACAGTGACTGTTTTGGCGCGGCAGTAACGCCCTCGTTCAATTGTTGTATATCCAGCTGATCCCTGATGAATGTAATGATGTTGTCAGGGATTGAGCGTTTGGCGGGGAAATATCCTAACCATCGACGAGTGGCCAACATTACTGCAAACGTCTGTCGTTGCCGAGAACCTTTGGCGTTGTCCTGGATAAACGTTTTGTCTTCTTGGGTTAACGCAAAGCAGGCGCTCAGTTCCTCAACGCTTGCACGCTTGGGTAAGCGCGGATACGCAGTCCGGCTAACGGTGGTCATGATGAAGAGTGACCTCCCTGTTCGTCCGAGCAATCCAGTTCAGAAAAACGAGGGTTTTTCTGAACTGGAGCGATAGGCAATAGCACAGACGAGATAAGCATTATATTAGTTCATTAAAACGATTCGTGAAAACAAAGTTTAGTTTACTTAATGGCTTTGAGTTTGATAGACTTAATGGCATGAATTTAGGGTATGCACGCGTCTCGACGTCGGATCAGGATCTGGCACTTCAGCTGGATGCGTTGCAGGCTGTCAATTGTGGCAAGGTCTATCAGGAAGTGGCGAGTGGTGCCAAGGCCAAAAGACCCCAACTCGAGCAGCTTATTGCGCAGGCACGCGCTGGAGACGTGGTAGTAGTCTGGAAGCTAGATCGTTTGGGACGATCGCTAAAAGATCTTGTCACACTGGTCGGGCAATTGATGGAGAGACAGATCGGGCTTAAGAGCTTGTGCGACCCTATTGATACCACCAGCCCCCAGGGTCGCATGATCTTCAATCTGTTTGCCACTTTGGCTGAGTTCGAGCGAGACCTGCTTATAGAACGCACGCAGGCTGGCCTGAATGCTGCGCGTGCGCGTGGACGAAAAGGGGGTAGGCCAAAAGGACTAAGCCCGAGTGCGTGCAAGAAAGCTCAAGCTGCGGCAGCGCTTTATAATGAGGGAGTTCTTAGCATTCGAGAAATCACCGACAATCTGGATGTAAGTCGCGCCACCCTATACAAGTATCTTAGACACCAAGGCGTAGAGGTGAAGGGTTTTCAAAAATCAGCACCCAAACCAAATGGACTTCGGGTTCAGTTAACTTTGCGTGTTGAAAACAACAACAAACATGTGCGTGGAAAAAAACGCTCTATTGAAGATATAGAGTCCTTTTTAATCTCTCGGTACAATATGAAAAGAGCGTCTGAATCCGCCACCGCCTATGAACTTTCGATTCCAGGGAATACAGATGCGGAGTTGGACGCAGAAATCACATCACTACTTGACGAAGCGGCGTCTATTGCTGACTCACGCCATTGCTTTATCGAGTGGGATGTATCCTCGCTAGATAATGCGGGGCGACGGTGGGCATAATTTGTGATGGGAGCTACTCTCGATTGCTGCATGCAAAAAGCTCGGCTGCAGGCAGCTCAACCATGCCGTTGGGAATCGGATCTTTGCATTCAAAAACGATTATGTATCCGTTGTTACTACTACCTGCACCAGTAGGGTCGCTGTCATAGGTTAGGTGGTAAACGGAATTCTCAGAATCGATTACTATGGATTCATAAATCACAGAATCAATGCCATCCAGTTTATATACTGCAAAGGCATTCATATTATTAGAGAATGATTCAAGGACGCATGTATTTAGTTCGGTATTCAAAGGAACATCCGAACTCCCACAGTCTCTTGCCCCGTCCTCAGCCGTAGCACGCACTTGACTCAGGTAGTCATCGAAAGATACGTTGCTTTCAGAGTCAGAGCAGCTGGTCACTAGAAATGTAAACAATAATGGTACTACTTGTCTCATGAAGATGCTTCCTGTTTTGAACGTGTTTCGAGTGCTGCCGAACGAAATACAGATATTCCTTTTCGATTCGGCAGACCAGTATCAATTACACAAGATAAGCATGCTAAAAAATGTTTATTACACCGTTGGTGTCACCTGAGAAGTGTTGTGCTCTGTTGTTCTCTTCGTCAGATTCGCTTACGTTCGAATTAGAATCAATAACATATCCAATATAGTAGCTTCCAGATGGTATTGATGTTGGGACATTAACTGTAACGCTACTCTGAACATTAGAGCCACTTGGCATATTCCAATACACTGCTCCCAAGTAATAATCGCTGGTAGTTATATAGCCATCAGTAGAAGCATAAAAACCCGTCTTGACATTGTTTTTATTGCTCGAACCGTTATTTTCAATCGAGTATTCGATCTTATAGCTCACGCCCTTCTGCATGGAGTTAGTAATTGTATTATTGCTCGCTCGTCGGATTCTGTTGGGTTGTGTACTTGCACCACCTCCATTCTTGAATCTCGAAGCAACAAGGTCATTACCTGCGGGTCCCCCGCCATACAAGAATCGTAGACCAGCTGTGTCATCACCGTGAGGAAGTGCTTCGTGGAGAAAACCAATAGTACCGGAGTTGGGATAGCCACTGTTCATTGTAGCCAACTTGTTGTTAGTGTGTTTTAACCCCAATCCATGTAACACTTCATGCAACGCTACTATATGAAAGCTATAGGTGTTAATTTGGCTTGGTGTATAACCGGTAAATGGAGCTAGAGTCCATGAGCGTCCTGCTGGTAGGTTTCCAGAGTTAAACCTTATGTCTGATTCTTTGATTCTAGAAGAGCTGGAGCTATAGCATAGAGGTCCAAATTTTGTTTTCTCCCTGCCGAGAACATCGCTTGGCAAGTCTGATACAAATGCAATTTCATTAACTCCATTGAATGATGAAATATTCCCAGTATCAGTTCCTAAACCGACTGATAAGCTAAACCCATGTGTATCGTTTATTTCGTTGAAGACTGTTTGCAATGCAGCCTTGTATGCCCCGCCGTTGGGGAAAGATACATCAGATGCTTTGAACGTTGGATTTGATCTCCATCGCACTCTATTGCCGCCACATGTTTCCCAAGTATATGCGCTTGCTATTGAAGGGATCGCCATAGCCGCCACAAGAGCCGTAACCGCCAAGTTCATATGAGTGTTTTTCATTGTTTTCTCGATATTCTCTATTGATTACTTTGTGCCGTAAGGTGTAGCTGGTTTTGATTCCAAAATACTTCCAGGGATTGGTAGTGGTCTCAGCAATTCTTCCTCTGACAAGAACGCTTTTTCTCGAATTGATGCTAGAGAGGCGATTGCAAGTTCAAAATCATCGATTGAGATCGTCTTAGATGTACTGTCCGAATCAACAGAAAGTAAATCAGATGACTCTGGAACAACATTGTCGAAGGACACCAGAACAGGCTTGGCAGAATTTCTATCGACGGTTGGAGAAGAGAGATCTCTGACAAAAACATTCGTGTTAAGCGACTTCAATGGTGAGAATTCGCTATCTAAAACTACACCGTCAGACGAGACTCGATACATTCCCTGCTTGCCGCCGAAAACGGGTATTTCGCGGTGGCCATTCTGACTGACGAATAGAACGACGGTATCATTTACTTCGAACTCTGGCGCTCCGCCAATTGACCATGTTTCACCTATTTCATCACCGTTTACGATTGTGCCACCCCATTGCCGGTACTTGAAATCTCCACGTAACGATCTGAAGCCTGATGACGACATACTTTGTGATTTGGCTAAGGTGATTACGGTATAGATCTCCTTGTTTGGATAGTCTTGTGACACTTCAATTTTGGATACAGTCCCCATGATTACTGCATCAGACTCTTTGATCAATGTTTGGAGAGTTTGCGGAATGTATGAGGATGCATACGATCTTATGTTAAATAAGCTCATGCATATGACAACGAGAGTCAAAGCAAGGTATATCTGCAACTGGTTGCGCTGACAAGTCCAATTCATATTATTTGTACCTTAATGAAAAATGTTTTTGTTAGTCGTTTCATGCATTTTTGATGCATGGGTCGATTTATTTAATCGCCCAAGGCTACGATACAAACAGTACGCTGGAATGCAGAATTGCACTTTGACAATTGTCAATTTTTCGTTTCTTAGGATTGAGTTTTACAGCGCATCCGCTCACTGAATGAAGTACAGCGCTCTGCGCTGCACTACCTGCTCGATAATTTGTTTCATGCCAGAAATCATCCCCTTCGACGATAAGCTCTTTATGATTCAAGTAGTTTTCTATCGGCACTGACACGCGATTTGTGTTTGCCATAATGACTTATGCCATTTAAGGTGCAAGTGAGAACTTTTTGCACGTACTATGCACGGCCCCCT
>CAYGSW010000305.1:0-6979 GCA_964352535.1 uncultured Granulosicoccaceae bacterium
GATCTACATAATACGACTTCAGGAATGTGTAGATCCAGTCAGTCCCGCGCGAGCGAGCCGTTAATGACAGATTGGGAGGCACAACGCCAAAAGACTGCCTACCGTAATCTGTTGTCATGTTGTTGGCCATCAACGCACCCACTTTGGTTGGCTCGCCTGCCTCGTCCGTCGTGAATATGAAATTGTCCTCGACGTCTTCCTCAGTCAATCCAAGGTCCTGGGCAACCCGGCTGTACCGGTTGTAGTCGGCGCTGTGGCAACCCATGCAATTGTTGATGAAAGCTTGCGCGCCCCGTTGCAATGATCGCTGATTGCCCTGGTCGATCAGCGGCTTTTCCAGCTCGATTTTTGCTCCCGCCGCTTCCACGTTGTTTGCATGGATCAAGACACTGGCTGCAACCAGCAGTGCTGTACCCACAACCAGCAATCGGGAATTGTCGGGTTTGCGCGCCGCCTTGACGCGCAAACCCGCAGGCCGATTTACAACAGGCAAGCTGCCTGCGTCTCGTCTGTATTCTACTGTCACGCGGTGACCCTCTGCGGAACCGGTTTCGTCGTTTCGAACTTACTCACGAAATAGAGCCCGATAAAGAATCCGAAGTAGATGGCTGTGCCGATTTGTGAAAGCAACGTGTACAACGGTGTTGCAGGCTGGATGCCCAGATAGCCCAGCATGATGAACGCTGCAACGAAAGTGAACAGCAATATTTTGTACCATATAGAGCGATAGCGAATGGATCGGACCGGGCTGCGATCAATCCATGGAAGCACGAAAAGTACAAGAATTGCAGCACCCATGGTGATGACACCACCAAGCTTGTCCGGGACGGCGCGCAAGATGGCGTAGAACGGCGTGAAGTACCACACTGGTGCGATATGCTCCGGCGTCTTCAAGGGATCAGCCGGTACGAAGTTGGCGTGCTCAAGAAAGAAGCCACCCATTTCCGGGGCAAAAAACACAATTGCAAAGAACACGATGAGGAACACGATAGCTCCCATGAAATCCTTGACGGTGTAATACGGGTGGAAAGGGATACCATCCTTCGGTATTCCAGCTTCATTCTTGTTGTACTTGATGTCGATACCATCGGGGTTATTGGAACCCACTTCGTGCAACGCCATGATGTGTGCTACTACCAGAAACAGCAGCACCAGTGGCACAGCAATGACGTGCAGAGCGAAAAAGCGATTAAGCGTGGCGTCTGACACGATGTAATCGCCTTTCAGCCAGATGGTAAGCGCATCACCAATACCAAAAGGAATTGCACCAAACAGCGAGATGATGACTTGAGCTCCCCAATAACTCATCTGCCCCCAAGGCAGCAGGTAACCCATGAAGGCTTCAGCCATCAGTACGACATAGATGAGGCAGCCGAACACCCAAAGCAGTTCGCGTGGCTTCTTGTACGAACCGTACATCAAGCCTCGAAACATATGCAGGTAGACGACCACAAAGAACATCGATGCCCCGGTTGAATGCATGTAGCGGATCAACCAGCCATAGTTAACGTCACGCATAATGTACTCGACCGAAATGAACGCCATGGCGCCATCGGGCTTGTAACTCATGGTCAGGAAAATGCCAGTCACGATCTGGATAACAAGCACAAGCATTGACAAAGCGCCAAAGTAATACCAGATGTTGAAATTCTTTGGCGCGTAATACTTCGTGATGTGCTCTTCAAGCAGCTTGGTGAGCGGAAAGCGTTCGTCGATCCACGCCATCGCTCCGTTCTGCTTTTCTAGGTTTGCACTCATGCAGCTACTCCGGAATCTTCGCCCACAACAATCAGGTTGTCGTCGGCATAGCGGTAAGGAGGAATTTCCAAGTTGTAGGGTGCAGGTACTCCAGCGTAGACCCTTCCCGCCATGTCAAATTTTGAACCATGACATGGACAGAAAAAACCGCCTCCCCAATCAGCACCCAAGTCTGCCGCAGCGAGCTCAGGTCGGTAGCTTGGAGAGCAACCCAGGTGTGTGCAGATACCTACTACAACAAGAACTTCCGGTTTAATTGAACGGGCAGGATTCTGAGCATATTCAGGCTGCATCTCGATAGCCGAATCGGGATCCGCCAGCATTGCTGTATCTTCTTCCAGCCGTCCTAATGTCTCTTCCGTACGTTTGACTATCCAGACTGGTTTGCCGCGCCACTCTACGGTGAGTAGCTGCCCTGGCGTAAGTTTGCTGATGTCTGCCTCCACCGGTGCTCCCGCTGCTTTGGCTCGCGCACTTGGTGACATTGAAAAAACCATGGGCGCAGCCAGCGCCACTGTACCCAAACCACCAACACCTGCCGCACTCAGCACGAGCATGCGACGTCGCCTGGGATCATCCACCTTCTCAACAAACGAGGAATCCCCGGGTTGTACTGCATTGCCTTCCGCACTCATCCGATCTCTCCAGAAAACACAAAATTCATTACCGACCCCATTCTTGTGTGTGGTCTCTCACGCCTGTATACGACGTACGACGGCGTCTGTGGATCAGCGCAAAACTTGTTCCTACGCGCCACTAATCACCCTATATTTTAACACAGGAAACTGAGTCATCCCGATTGATAGCGGTCGTTTTAACGCGACATGAATAGCCGGGATGTTCGTTAAAAACGATACCCGTGGTCCAAATTGCCCAGCCTTTCCATGTACCATCTGTACTTTCTGCCTCAAAACACTCGATATACACCTCGTGCGCATCGCCTTCCTTACCACCTGCGTGATTGCCGGACTGCTGCTGGGCCTCTGGTGGACAGGTAACATCACATTTGCCTTCCCTGCGTCCAGACAACCAGTAACCTCTGTTCCAGGCCTGCAGGAAACACCGGCGCAATCAGCGCCCTCGGGCGTAGCAGAAAACACCGAACCCGCCGCAACTGAACCCGTTTACGATGCACTGCCTGTGCCGTCAAACTCCACTGCTGGCCCCAAGCTGAGTTACCACGACGGTATCATGCGTGTTGCGCCTGCGGTAGTGAGTGTGTATGCCAGCAACCCCACAACGCATGCTGACAACCCGATCACGAGTCAGGGCTCCGGGGTCGTAGTGGATGAGGATGGCATCGTCCTGACCAATCTGCATCTGATAGATAATTTCGAGCAAATCTCGATCGTGCTCAGCGATGGGAGGAGTTACTCGGCCACACTCATTGGCAGCGATATCGAAACTGATCTGGCCGTGGTACGTATCGAGGCCGACATGCTGCCATACGTAAAGCTGGACGAGGCCAGGCCTCTCAACGTGGGCGATATCGTTCTGGCCATTGGCAACCCTTTCGGCGTTGGCCAGACGGTCACCCAGGGTATTGTCAGTGCAACGCGGCGCAGAATTGCCAACGGCAGTGTGTGGCAGAACTTTATCCAGATTGATGCGGCCATCAACCCGGGAAACTCAGGCGGCGCCTTGATCAATCCACTGGGGCAACTGGTAGGCGTCAATACTGCGGTGTTTCGGGGTGATTCCGGAGCCGTTGGTATCGGCTTTTCCATTCCCGCTGAGCTGCTTGCTCAGGTGGTGCCACAGATCATTGAATATGGTTCGGTATCACGCGGCTGGTTGGGTCTGGGCGCGGAGGATATCAACATGTTTCCCTCACTGACGTCGATGACTAACCAAGGCGTGGTTATTACCGATGTGCAGAAAGATGGTCCGGCCTACAAGATCGGTGTTCAGCCAATGGATATTGTGGTGCAGCTTGGTGAGCAGCCTATCAACAACGCCACCCAATTCCTGTTGGCGGTATCGGCGCTGCCGCCGGGCGCGACCGTCAAGCTCGCACTGTTAAGAAGCCCCGACCCTCAGACGCTAAAGCGCACAGGCGGCACAGAGCCTCTTCAGCCCATCGTGTACAAAGTGCGCCTCGGCACGCGCCCCATCATCAACGATCAGCAGCCTCGCTGACATCAGAAACAACGTGGCGGCTGATCGTGGCTATCGCGGGCCCGTTTGCGGCCAGTGTCCTGGCGACAGCTGACATCATCAGCAGCCACACAATAAAAGTACTGATGGAGCCGCTCGAGCTTGCAGCACCTGCAGCCGGCGTATTGCCAGGCTGTGCCGAAAACTGCTGCCCCGACTGAGCAGGCGCTACCGTCACCGGCAGACTCTGACCTGAGGTACCGCCAGCCACCAGCGACACCGTCGCCAGATTATTCGTTTGCTGTAACTCCATGACACCAACAGGCACAATCTGAGCAGTAACCGGTGCATCGCTATTCTGATGATCAGCACTTACCGGCAGATCGATGATCCTGGTGCGCCCCGGGGCCAGAGCGCGAACATAGCAGTTGGCACTGGTGGGCGTCTGCACCTGACAGTCTGCAGGCCACTGCAACTGTCCGGGCACACTGGTCTCAACAATCAGCTGCGCATCCAGTGTCAGCGCGCTGTCTGGATTAGCCACACTGAAACTCACCGTCGTGCCGCTGGAGCTTGCATACAAACCGAGATCAATACTGTTCTTCAAGCAACTTTTAGCTCTTGCTCCCAGCACACTCTGCTGACTGCACGACGAGAAGTCTGTCTTGGTGCGTTCAGAAATATTCGGCCACATGATGGCCTGATTGTTGTCGCTGCACTGTGTGTCCGAGTCGTGTTGCGCACCAAAGGAATGTCCAAGCTCATGGGTTAGCAACACATCGCCAAAACTTGTGGGGGTAGTAACACCGACATCGTAACCATCCACCCGGCACGCTGTATCGATCCACGCCAACCCCAATGTAACGTCCGTCTTCGGGTTGCCGGTAAACAGGTACGACAACGCACTTTGCTCAAACAAGGTTCGGTAGCGCAGACGATAATCACGGAATGATCTCAGAATCGTCTCAAGAGACACTGCAGCGGAGCGAAGCGGGTCAGCATTATCATCGAACTGCAAGGCTTCATCGAGAGTAAGGGCCAGTCCGAACTGTCGATATACCCCGTCTGCGATATTCAGATTGTTAAGTGCATTTGCAAGTCCGGCACCCGCATAATAACGATCGTACTGGCTATCCACGACAATCGAAATGGGCACGGCACGTACATCCGTGCGCACACTGCGAGACCTTCCGGTGGGCGCCGCAACTGGCCCTGGCGGAGCGATCAATGCGTCCAGTCCCTGCACACTGTCAGCAAGATCGGAATGATGGCCACCCAGTGACGCAGGCTTACGTGATCGTGGCTGGTAATAGTCCAGCGTACCCATCAGATTGGCCGGGGTGAGCCGCTGCTGTACGCCGTTGATATTAACCACACCCGTCAAAGAGCCATCACGCAACACCGCCCTGACCCAGCTATCAGCAACACCTTCAACAGTTCCGTCAAACACACCGATAGAGGGAGGCAATTGCTCGCTCAGACCAGCATCAAGCCACTGTGTGGCGCGTGTCAGCGGACTGGGTTCCAGCAGTAGTTGCATGTCCACACCATCAACATTGACTGACAGTTTGAGTGCACCATCCGTCGTCTGCTGCCGCGAGTCCACCGTACTTGCACTGGCAATTCTCTGCTCGACTATAGCAAGCCTTCTGTCGGCTCGATCAAACCAGTAGCGCGACAGAACACTACCCACGGGCCAGCGAAAATCCAGCGGCAGGCTCAGCGCAGTATGTCGCTCGCGCAGATCTGTCAGCGACTGACGTGCGCCTTCGGTATCACCCAATTGCTCCATGGCAATGGCATCCAGATACTGGGCAGAGTCGGTGTATGCTGATTCGGGAAAACGTTGCTGCAGCGTTATCAAGGCCTTGCGCGCGGCTGCAAAATCGTAGCGGTCCATCACCAGCAGATACGCACTGATGTACAAGGCGTCGTCCGTTAAAGCACTGGCCGGATAAGCCTGAGCGATAACCTGAAGCTCGGCGAGCGCCTCAACGATACGCCCTTCATCGCGCAATGCCAGTGCATTGAGAAAAACCGGCAAGGACGCTTCGTCATCTGCTGACTCTTGCAACACGGCAATGCGGGTTTGCACAGCAGCCAGCTTCCTGAACCTTGGATACTGTTTTTGCAAGCGTCGCAGACTGGCCAGAGCTTTCGGGTATTCCTGCGATGCGATAGAGGCCAATGCATCCTCATAAAGCACATCAGCATCCGAATGTGCCAAACCGCAACACATCATGATCAGCGCAAAGGCTGACGCTCGCAAGAGTCTTGAAAGGAGCACGGCTTATCGATGACCCGATGCGTTCCGCGTATGCAAGTCATCATTGCCCGCAACACCTTTGTCAAAGTAGCTCAGCACATCCCGGCAATCACTCATTGCCCGTAACAGGGTGTCATCGTCAGGCGCAGGCTGATCGTCGAGTGAGTCCAGAATGCGGGTCAAGTCACGCGCTTCACCGATCTTGCTCTGCACTTGCTCCAGAGCCCGGTTTAAGGCATAACACAGCTCACCGAATTCACGTGAATCATTGACTCGCAAACGCACCTCGAGATTGCCATCACCAATTTCGTTGAGCGCTCGTTTTATCGCCAGTATCGGGTTACCCAGGCGACGCAGGATATACACAGCAATAGCGGTCGTTATGATCGCATTGATGGTCAGCATGACTACAAGCCATTGCCCAAGAACGGTTGCCAACGGCGGTATAACATCGGCTATCGCGCCCATATCCTCAGAGGCAAACAGCAACGGTGCATTGCCTTCCACCAGCTTGCCAAGAAACGTGTGATAGAAGATACCGAGCAACAGTGTGGATTGCACGATGAAAAATACGGTCAGCAGCAGTACTCGCCGAATCTGACGTACCTGAAATGCCTTGTCCCTGATAAGCGACATTGGAAAAGCAGCGTCAGAAGAACGCGCCATGACTTACCCCTTGAAAATTCGATAGCCAGGGCCAATTCCCGGCTGTTAGGGTGAAAGTCGGCTTGAATGCCAGTTACTTGATGATCCTTGCAATAGCTGGTGACTCTGTCGGCAACACAATCACTCAGGTGTGTGCATTACTTATCAATTACGCAGCCTCCTAGGAGGCTGTCCGAGAATAAGCTGATCGGC
>CAYGSW010000306.1:0-6960 GCA_964352535.1 uncultured Granulosicoccaceae bacterium
AACACAGACAGGCCCGCTGAATCCTAATATTTCGGGTTGACGGACTACTAGTGGCTTAAATGACGAAATTAAGCTGGAAAATCAGCCAAATAGGATTGTGCGGAAAGGGCCGCCTTCAGTACGATTAATTTCCGCCGCGCAGGCTCCTGGCGCCTGCCATTAGCTCCCGGTAGTGGCGCCTGCACTTGGATTCATACCGTTCATTGCCACCTATCTGCACTTGCTCACCAGCGGCCACTACTTGACCCGACTCATCAAGCCGCACCGTCATTGTGGCTTTGCGTCCACAGGTACAGACTGTTTTCAGTTCGGCCAATTTGTCAGCAATAGCCAGCAAACGAGCAGATCCTGGAAATAGCTGCCCTTGAAAGTCTGTACGAATACCAAAACACAACACTGGCACATTAAGCTCATCGACAACTTGAGCTAATTCGTCAACTTGTGATTTACTCAAAAACTGGGCCTCATCAACCAACACGCAGGCCAGTTTCTGACGTTGGTGCTGGTCCGCGATGGGTGCAAAAAAACCAGTGGCCTCATCAAACAACTCAGCGCTTTGTTCAAGCCCTATCCGCGATCGGATTATACCCCGGCCAAACCGGTCATCAATTGCGGCGGTGTAGAGCGCCACCTGCATACCCTGCTCACGATAATTGTGCGCTGACTGTAAAAGTGAGGTGGACTTGCCTGCATTCATGGCAGAGTAGTAGAAGTACAATTGCGCCACAGTTGTTTGCTCCTACCGAATCAATCGGGCGCTATGACGCCTTTCGTGAAGATAAAACAGCCATAAAAACGCCGTTCACCACAGGCAATCACTGCATAGCTGTGCTTAGCCTTTTCATAAAATGCATAGCGCTCCACAGGCACAAGTTTAAATGACTCTTTTTCAGCTTGATTGATTACGGTTTGCACCTCTTTTTGAACCAAAGGGCGCTCCTCAGGCGCGCCTACGACCTCCATACATTGCGCTGCGTCTTGTACAAAGGTGTCCAACGGCATAACCGATAGAACAGCTTCGGCCACCTGCGGAACATTGGCACCGTCCATCCTCAGCAGCGCACCGGATGCGGTTTGCCTGGCCACAGACATCGCCGGAAAATTGGAATCGCACAACACGAGGGTGTCGCCATGCCCCATGGCTGCCAGTACATGCAGCACATCGGCGTTGAGTAAAGGATGAATATTTTTCAGCATGGTTTTACAAGGATGTCTTTTTCACAGACTCCTACCCTAAACGCTAGCGCTGCCAGTGCGCAAGTCCCCTGGCAAACTCTCAACAGAACAACCGTCTACGTAGATCAGTCTTTCCGAGCGATTCAACGTAAGCGCAACACGGGCAATCTCTATTCGATAAGCAGGACGTTGCCATGTTGAAAAAGATCAATACGCATCGCAGTCATTCAGCCTGTTACTGGTTCGAGATTGATTTCAATTCTTCTGGCCAGCTCATCAAGGCTAAAGGGCTTCTGTAGCAATTCGATATCGTCAGTTTCACCGGATGCCTCGGACAGCGCTCGCTGGGCAAAGCCCGACATGTAGATAATGGGGATGTGCGGATAGTCGGCAGAAATACTCTTGCCAAGCTCAAATCCGTTAACACCGTCAGGCAGCATAACATCGCTGACAACCAGATCAATCGAATCTGCCATCGAGTCTATGATAACGAGTACCTGCCTTGCAGAGCTGGCCGTCACCACCTTGTACCCAAACTGAGTAAGGCCCCATTCTAGCATTTGCTGCACGTTGGGGTCATCCTCAATCAACATGATGCACTTGCCTTTGCCTTGTGGCAGGCGGCGCTGTGAAGGCATCGCTGCGTAGTCATTGTCAGTATCGTGGTAACACCGAGGCAAGTAGAGAGACACCGTTGTTCCTCTGTTAAGAGCGCCTTCTATTTCCATATGACCACTGGATTGTTTGATGAAACCAAACACCATGCTCAGACCTAAACCTGAGCCGTCACCCACTTGCTTAGTGGTAAAGAACGGATCTATGGCCTTGTTGAGAGTGGCCTGCGACATCCCAGCGCCAGTGTCAGTTACCGTGATGCGGACATAGTCACCGGCGACAATGTCAGTATGCGAGTTTACAAACGCCTCATTCAGTGCTGCATTGCTTACCTGAATTTTCAGTGTGCCACCTTGTGGCATCGCGTCTCGAGCGTTGACCGCCAGATTAATCAAGGCGTTCTCCAGTTGCCCGGGATCTGCCATGCAGGTCCACGGATCATCAGGCATCACCGTCTGAACCTCGACGGTGTTTCCCAATGTCCTGTCCAACATCGTACACACGTTCTCTACCAAGTAGCGCATGTTGATCGGAGATGGATTGAGCGCTTGTTTGCTCGAGAAAGCCAGCAGGCTTTGGGTCAGGTTTGCCCCGCTTTGAGCCGCCGATGTTATGGCTCGCAAATGACGATTACTTTCATTAATAGCTATTCCGAGCAATTCAGCGTTACCTGAAATGATGGCCAGAAGGTTGTTAAAATCGTGCGCAATGCCTCCGGTAAGCTCGCCAATGGCCTGAAGTCGCTGGCTGTGATTGAGTCTCTCGGTCAGTTCTTTTTGTTCATTTTCTGCACGTATCAGATCTGTGATGTCGGTGAGGGTCAAAATGACAGCATCTGACTCCATGACACTTGCCGTGGCACGAACCGTCCTGCCAGACGGAGTGCAAAGCATAATGGCCGTGTTCTTGCGATCACGCATGCGTTGCATAAACAGATCAACTGTGAATTGTCCGTCCGTGGAAAAATAGCCGTTTGAAGCCAGATAGTTTACGTAGCTATTGAAATCGCTGTTAAGAACCCGTAAATGTTCAGGTAATTCGAGAAGCTTGAAAAAACGACTATTGGTCAGCGCTATCTGCGAGCTTGCAAGATCTTTTCCACGAAACAGGACCAAACCCTGATCCATGTGTTCTATAACATCATCAAGAAGCTTCTTTGCGTTGGCAAGTTCACTCTCTCTGCGGTAGTCGTCCGTGACATCCCAGACGATACCAACGTACCTCAGTGTGTTGTCGCCAAGGTCGTGATAGTCAGCGTGGGTCTTAATATGTCTGATGCCCCCTTTGGGATGAACAATGCGGTACTCCACAGCAATCGGAAGCCGAGCGTCAGTGGCCAGACGCAATTCGTTTTCCAGTGCTTCCAGATCATCAGGGTGAACCATGCGCAAGAACTGATTACTCGGCACAAAACGCCCTTCCCCATTAATACCAAACAACTTGCACGCTCTGGTGTCCCAGTAACTGCCCTCTGCATTCAGCTGCCACTCCCACACACCCATCCCTGCTGCCTGCATGGCAAGATCGAGCATGCTGGACAGGCGCTCTGATCGTTGCTCTGCCTCTTTAATCGCAGTTATGTCTGTGTCTGATCCCATCCTGCGCAGCGGCCTGCCATCGGAGTCGCGCTCAACTATCTTGCCGCGAACCCAGATCCATCGCCAGCTTCCATCGGTGTGCCTATGTCGATAGGTGTAATTGATGATACTTGTGTTCTTTTCATCCCGGATATCGTCACGATTAAGAACCATATCCAGATCATCTGGATGAACATCGTCGTGCCATTGCGCATTGCTAAGATCATAGTGACTTGCAGCTGAACGGCCGCGCATTTTTTTCCAAATACTATTTACTGCGCATGTTTTTCGGCCCTCATCGACATGCCAGACGCCTTGTTCCGCATTTTCGAGTGCGACTGTCAATGTTTTGATTTCATCTTCCAGGCTCGGCGTATGCTCCGTGAGAATGGAGTTACCCGATGAATTGCTGAGCCCAATCGACTCCAGGCAAGAATCCATATCGGTATCATGTACACAACTGTCCACACCCGCCAGGTGTGTTGGTTTATCGTGCTTATTCCAATGAGTGGCCTCAGCCCGAGTAACAACCCACTGCCACTGACCGTTTGTGTGCCGAATGCGGTAACGCTCATTGAGGCGTGTGATTGCTCCGCTGTTGAGCTGCTCCATGCAATGCAGTAACCTGGGGCGATCCGCCTCGTGCACAGATCGCCACCACGTCTCATTCAAACATCGTCTGTTCTGAGGTACTACGAGGCCTCGCTGCTCAAACCATTCAGTACAGCATGTTCTGTAGTCGTCAGCTAGTCGACAGGTCCACATGCCGACGTCGGACACATTCAACCTCAGCATTGTGTTGTGTCGGGAGCTTCCTGGCGGGTGTGTATTTGTTGAGACCATAAAAACGCTGGTGCCACGACAGTTGTAAATAGTATACGTCCTTGCGGAATCATGTGGCCAATGACCCCGTATCAACCTCCATGGCAATGCCTCAGAGCAGCCAGTCGAGACTAATTGCCACAGGTGATCCTGCCTGTCGGGATTTAACAAAACGACGATAGTGGGAGAACGCTTGGTTCCATTCTAGCGCTCGTATGCACATCGTGTTCAGTTTGCGACATTATGGCGCAGTTAGGGAACTTGACTCCCTTGACCCATGAAGCCTAATTGACTAGCTTCTGGTTCATAGTGCCGGATAATCATCAATCGTGTATTCATCGGTTGCTTGTCATCCTGGCCACTAAAGACAACGTAATCGCTACCTATGAATTCTGCCGCCGAAGAACTAGCCAATAACGTTAGTGCACCTTTCGAGCACTCTCATGCAATGCCTCGTAGTGTCTACCGCAGCAAAGAATTCCTGCAACAGGAACTTGACTGCATTTTCAAACAGGACTGGTTTTGCGCAGGACGGGCGAGCGCCTTGAGCACACCTGGCGATTATCTGACACTGGAGTTGGCCGGCCAACCCATTATGGTGGTGCGTGACAAGAGCGGGCAACTTCGCGCTCAGTCGAATGTTTGCCTGCACCGGATGTCCACGCTGCTGGAAGGGCGTGGCAACAAATCATCCATTGTCAGTCCGTACCATGCATGAACGTATGAGTTGAACGGAGCGCTGCGGGCAGCCCCTGCCATGGACAAGAATCTTTCGTTCTGCAAACAGAATCAACGCCTGCCCTCAGTACGCTGTGAAGAGTGGCTCGGGTGGATCATGCTGACGCTTAATGACGCCGCTGAACCCGTTGCCAATGTGCTCTCGGGTGTTAAGCAACTGGTTGGGGACTTTGGTATGGAGACCTACCAGGAAACGTTTTACGAAACGCATGTGTGGAACACCAACTGGAAAGTGCTGGCCGAGAACTTCATGGAGGGCTACCACCTCACTCCCGTACATCGAAAAACTCTCCACCCCATGACGCCTACCCGACTCTGCGAAAATATACCCGGAGGCACCGGGTATACCGGTTACAAGTCTCACTACAACAATCAGTACAAAGGTCGTACCCAGGTTCATCCCGAGATGACAGAGGAAGAAAAATCGCAATCCATGATGGTCTGGATCTACCCTTCGTTTGTTGCCGCCATATCGCCAAATTCCGCTGTTTACATGAGTATCACACCAACAGGCCCTTCTCAGCTGCAAACACGGTGGAATGTTGTTGCCAGAGAAGAGGTGTTCGCATCCGGTGAATCCCAGGCACGTCATGAGTTTGCCAAGTCGTTTAATCTGGAAGATCGTGAGCGTTTGGTAGAGGTGCAGAAAGGGCTGCAATCGCGCTTTGCCACTCGTGGTTACCTGGCACCCCCTGATTTTGAAGGTTGCGTATGGGATTTTTATGAGTACATGGCAAAGTCAGTCAGGCCATAGCCACTCATCAAACAGTGCTCTTATCAAGTGCAAACTGCCGTGCTTTACCCACCCAGTCATCACGCTCGATACGACCCGGGAAAGAACCGATCGCCTCTGACACATTATCGATATCCGTCTGAGTAAAGCTGGCTAGTTGATCGAATGTCGTTACACCCAGCTCATTCAGAGTGCGTTCCATAACCGGTCCGATACCCTTGATCAGCTTCAGATCGTCGCGCTGCGACGGTGCTTGAAATAAAGGCTTGAGAACCTTCTCGGTTACAGGTTGCGACTCAGCGGGTTTGCTATCGCCTCTCGCATCTTTGCCCGTGGAACGACGACGTGCAGCGCTCTGTTCAGTAGAGCCAGTCGCAGCGCCCGATACAGCAGAGCTCTTAAGCTTTCGGGAATCAGATTCAGCAACCATAGCGGCAAGGCGAGCTCGCAACTCTTCGTTTTGCTGCTCACGCTCTGCGGCTTCTCTTAACAGCCTTGCCAATTCGGCGCTAAGATCATGGCCCTGATTCGCTTGCTCAAGCACCTGTTGTTGTTCGGCAATGCGTTTTTCCAACGCTTCCACACGAGTTTTTGCACTTGATTTCTCTGCTCGCAAACTCACCAGTTCACTGCGCAGCCGACGTAACTCCAGATCGTTCTGTTCACTTGCTGCTGCCCTGGCCTCTGCCAGTTCAAGACGCGCCTGTAAGCGAGCAAGTTTAGCATCAGTGATGTCCTCGGCAGCAACGTCATGATCACTGACATCATTCATTGACACTTGAGCTACATCTCCGCTTGCATCAGCAAGCCTGCCAGTGCGCTCATCGTCAGACGGATTCATCGCGTCAGTCAGAGCCGCTCGGCTTTGTTCATCGGTAAACAATCCCTGTTGCTCTGGCACTGCATTGGCCGCGGCAACACTCGCACTCATCGACGTGCTTTTGCCAATACGCTCGCCCAACGAGGAATCCAATAGCCGGCTACGCAAGCGTTGACGGGATTTGAGCGCCATTTTCTCTCTGGAATCCCAATTTGCCCAGGTTCGTACCAACCACAGCAAGAAAAAAATGGCCAATACAGCAAGCAAGGACCGTGCATCCATCAGCCTCTCCGGCGTTTTGTTCGCTTAAACCTACTGCAAGTGACTCATGACGGCAACCACCAGGCCCATATTCATGAAATTAATGACATGCGCCACTAGTGGTCCGTCCAGCTCATAAAGTAGGATCCTACTTTATGAGCTGGACGGACTACTAGCTCTTGCTTTGCGATATCAAGATAGTCTGATGCAGTCTGACG
>CAYGSW010000307.1:0-6908 GCA_964352535.1 uncultured Granulosicoccaceae bacterium
TTGAAGTAGAACTTCTCGAAATCCAGTAAGAACCTCAGGCGTGCATCAGCTCAAAAAACCGATGCACGCCTGATCAAACCCGATCACCCCCACTCACACTTCGCTGCGAGCTCTTCCAGTCATCGGCCACCCAAACCGGTGCATCCTCGGCAGGCAACTGCTGACCACGAATCAGATCTGCGGCTCTCTCGGCCACCATCATGGTGGGCGCATTCAGATTCCCGTTAGTCAGCGTCGGAAAAATCGAAGAGTCCACTACCCTTAGACCCTTCACCCCACGCACCTTGCATTCCCCATCCAGCACTGCCATTGAATCATCGTCCGCTCCCATTTTCACACTGCATGATGGATGGTAAGCACTCTCAACGTTCTCCCTCACCCACGCATCAATGGCCTCATCCGACTCAACATCAAACCCTGGCTGAATCTCTTCACCGCGAAACGGTGCCAACGATTCCTGCTGCAAAACTTCGCGCGTCAGCCGAATAGTGTCACGCCAATCCTGAACGTCCTGTTCGTCCTGCAGATAATTAAACAGAATCTTCGGTGCCTCCAGAGCATTCGCAGAACGGATAGCAACATGACCCCGACTGTGCGGCTTGTTAGGTCCAACATGCACCTGAAATCCATCACCTGCAAACGCTGCACGCCCGTCATAACGCATCGCACCCGGCAAAAAGTGATACTGGATATTCGGCCACTTCAAACCAGCCCGCGAACGAATGAACCCACAAGACTCAAAATGATTGGTCGCCCCCAGGCCGTTCCTGGTCAACACCCAACGCACGCCAATCAGACCCTTGCGCCACCAACTCAAATGCCTGTTTAAAGACACAGGCTGAGTACACTCGTACTGAAAATAGACTTCCAGATGATCCTGCAGGTTCGCTCCAACTCCTGGCGACTCAACACGCACCGGCACTCCAGCTGCCTCCAGCACATCCACAGGTCCAATCCCTGAACGCTGCAAGATTGAAGGCGATCCAATAGAGCCCGCGCTCAATATCACCTCAGTCTTGGCAAACACCTTAATGAACCGCCCAGCCGTCTGATACTGAACGCCAATGGCCCGATCCCCGTCAAAAAGAACCTGATCAACCGTCACACGCGGAATGATCTTCAAATTCGTTCGCCCCTCGGCTGGCCCTAAGTACGCCCTCGAAGAAGAAGCCCGCTCCCCCTTCGCCACCGACATGTGCTTCTGCCCGAATCCTTCCTGCTGGTACCCGTTATAGTCAGCCGTAAACGGATAACCTGCATCCTCGCCCGCATTGATAAACGCCTGATACAAAGGATTGAGCTTCATATCATTACCCGCATTAACCCCGACAGGCCCATCCCCACCACGATACCGATTCTCACCCAGGTGCCATGATTCCATACGCTTGTAGTAAGGCAGACAATTCGCATAGTTCCACCCCTTCGCGCCCTGCTCTTCCCACTGATCAATGTCGTGTGCGTTCCCCCGCACAAACGCCATCCCGTTTATCGAAGAAGACCCACCCATAACACGGCCACGCGGGCAATCCAGTTTTCGACCACCCAGCGCCGGCTCAGGCTCCGACTCATAACCCCAGTTAAATTTATCCATATTCATCGGAATGGACAACGCAGTAGGCATCCGAATAAACAGGCTCTCATCAGAACCACCCGCTTCTAATAACGCAACTGTGACACTAGGATCCTCAGAAAGCCTGGCGGCTAGCACACAGCCTGCAGACCCAGCCCCCACAATCACATAATCAAACGCACTCATCAATTACTCCCGTGGTTCATCGGTGGCACCTGGGTCCTAACCGGCACACGATTACCGGCCTCGACCTCGTTCAAGTCCAGATGATTGCGCATGAACCGCTGCGATGCATCCTGTGCGGGCTGATGGTCCCAAGGCGTGTACCGGCCTTCACGAAGCGCCTCATAACAAACAATGCGACGCTGTTGATTTTCCCGAATATCCTCGTCAAGCACATCCAGGTTCCATCGCGATTCCCTCAACGTATTGAAATGCGCCATTGTTTCACTGTGTGCTGCATCGTCAGCCAGATTAACCAACTCATCAGGATCCGCCTCCACGTTATAAAGCTGCACTGGATCAGCCGCACAATATATATATTTCCAGGGCCCCTGCCGCAACATCAACAACGGAGACACCGTACCTTCGGCCATATACTCACAAGCCACTAGTCGCTCTACTTCTTCATCACCTGTGGCTGCTGATACTAGACTCTGCCCATCAAGCGCGATTGCCACGTCCGACGCATCAACCCCCGCCAGCTCCAGTAATGTTGGTAAAACGTCCATGACAGAAGCAGGCATGGACACATTACGCGGTTTGAACCGCTGAGGCGCTGAGATAGACAACGGAATACGCGCAGCCCCTTCAAAGAAATTCATTTTGTACCAGAGCCCACGCTCACCCAACATATCGCCATGATCTGACACAAACAATACAACCGTGTCATCACGCATGCAGCACTCATCCAGCGTATCCAGTAGCTCCCCAACCTTCTCATCCAGATAGCTGATATTCGCGCAATAAGCTCTGCGAGCATTCTTCACATGCTCATCAGTCACATCGAACCGACTGGCATCTACGGCATCCACTATCCGCTGACTGTGCGGATCCCGCCTGTCCGATGCCAATGGCCTCACTCGCACGTCAGGAATATCCACTCCTTCATACATATCCCAATACTTGGGCCGAGCGGTATAGGGATCATGAGGATGCGTAAAGCTTGCCGTCAAACAAAATGGCCGTTCATCCTTTTTTCGCGCGATATTCAATAACGCTCGCCGAGCGTGATACACCACTTCATCGTCGTATTCCAGCTGATTCGATGTATGTGCAACCCCTGCTTCAGTCACCGACGACAAATTGTGATACCACCAATCCACACGCTCATAAGGCACACGCCAATCAGGCGTCCAGCCAAAATCAGCCGGATAGATATCAGTCGTTAACCGATCTTCAAACCCATGCAGCTGGTCCGCCCCTACAAAATGCATCTTCCCGCTCAACGCCGTGTAATACCCGGCACGTCGCAAGTAGTGAGCGTAAGTTGGAAGATTGGATGGGAACTCCGCCGCGTTATCATAAACTGTGGTCCCTGAAGGCAGCAACCCCGTCATGAACGACCCCCTTGCCGGTGTACACAACGGACTGGGCGAATACGTGTTACCGAAATTTACGCTGCGCTCATGCAATGCACGAAGATTGGGCACCTGCAAAAACGGTGCTGGCCCATCAGTCCAGAAAGTGCCAGTTAACTGATCCACCATTAGGATTAGAAAATTTGATCGGTGCTTCATAAATTGTTTCATCTACTTGGTACCAAAAATCCGATCACCCGCATCGCCGAGCCCGGGCACGATGTACCCATGATCGTTTAGCTTCTCATCGACTGCTGCTGTTACAACCGGCACATCCGGATGCGCCTCATTAAAAGCCTTTATCCCTTCAGGCGCTGAAATCAAACACACAAAACGCATATCCTTTGCACCACCTTGCTTGAGCCTTTGCACCGCAGAAATGGCAGAGTTGGCCGTAGCTAACATGGGATCCACCACCACAATCAATCGATCTTCCATATGGCTGGGCACTTTGTAGTAATACTCGACTGCTTGCAGAGTATCCGGATCCCGATACAACCCAACATGCCCGACGCGAGCAGACGGTATAACATCCAACATCCCGTCCAACATCCCGTTTCCCGCTCGCAGGATAGAAATGAAGGCTAACTTGCGCCCTTCCAGAACCGGCGCATCCATCCCCTGCACAGGCGTCTCGATTGCAGTGCTAGTCAAAGCAAGATCCTTTGTAACCTCAAAACACAGCAGCCAGGAAATCTCACGCAACAAAGCTCTGAACGCCGATGAAGACTGCTCCTTGCGACGCATCAACGTCAGCTTGTGCTGCACCAGCGGGTGGCGCACAAGCGTGGCAACAATGCCTTTGTTTTCAAGATCCTGTTGGGTCAGCATAGGGGGCAATCTCCAATAAACGTCAGTTAACTAGCCAGCTTCTTGTAACGAACGCGCTTGGGTTGAGCAGCCGCATCTCCCAACCGCTCACGCCTGTCAGCTTCATATTCGGTGTAGTTACCTGCAAAAAAATTAATCTCACTGGGGTCTTCATAAGACAGGATATGCGTGGCCACCCGATCAAGAAACCAGCGATCGTGCGAAATTACGATAGCGCTACCGGCAAAATCCAGCAGCGCTTCTTCCAATGCACGCAAAGTTTCCACGTCCAGATCGTTGGAAGGCTCATCCAGCAACAATACGTTCGCGCCCTGCTTCAACGTCATCGCCAGATGCAAACGCCCACGCTCACCACCCGACAAATCCTTGACGAACTTCTGTTGATCACTACCCTTGAAGTTGAAACGCCCGACATACTGGCGCGCCGGCATCTCGTAGTTGTTGATGCTAATGATGTCACTGCCTTCCGCGAGCACATCAAAGACTGTCTTGTCGCCGTCCAGATCATCACGACTCTGATCCACATAAGCCAGCTTTACTGTCTCTCCCAACTCAATGCTGCCACTGTCGGGTTCTTCACGGCCCATCAGCATCCTGAACAACGTGGACTTACCAGCACCATTGCCGCCGATGACACCCACAATCGCCCCCTTGGGCATACTGAACGACAGGTCTTCTATAAGGATCCGGTCTCCATAGCTCTTGGTGACATTTACAAAATCGATCACCTTATCCCCCAGACGCTCCCCAGGCGGAATGTAGATCTCATTGGTTTCCGAACGCCTCTGAAATTCCTGAGATTGCATCTCTTCAAAACGCTGCAAGCGCGCCTTCGACTTGGACTGACGCCCCTTGGCTCCTTGCCGCACCCACTCAAGCTCCGCCTTCATGGCCTTGGCGTGTGAAGACTCCTGCTTGGACTCTTGCTCCAGCCGCGCCGATTTCTGATCCAGCCAGCCTGAGTAGTTGCCTTCGTAAGGAATGCCCGAACCCCGATCCAGCTCCAGAATCCATCCCGCTACGTTATCCAGAAAGTAGCGATCGTGCGTAATAGCCACCACGGTGCCATTAAAATCGTGCAAAAAATGCTCAAGCCAGGCTACAGAATCTGCATCCAGATGGTTGGTTGGCTCGTCCAGCAGCAACATGTCAGGCCCCGAAAGCAACAAGCGGCACAAGGCCACCCGGCGCTTCTCACCGCCAGACAAGTGAGCAACATTTTCATCCCAGGGCGGCAGCCTAAGTGCATCAGCTGCGATATCCATCTGCATCTGCAGGTTATGCGCATCAGAGGCCTCGATAACCGCCTCCAGTTTCGCCTGCTCGGCAGCCAAGGCATCAAAATCAGCGTCTGGCTCTGCATAGGCCGCATACACCTCATCCAGCCGCGCCTGCGCCGCCTTGATTTCATCCACCGCCTCTTCGACGACTTCTTTCACTGTCTTGGCAGGATCAAGCTGAGGTTCTTGCTCCAGGTAACCCACCTTGATGCCAGCCATCGGTCGCGCCTCGCCCTCGATCTCATCATCCAGGCCCGCCATAATCTTGAGCAGCGTGGACTTACCCGACCCATTCAGCCCCAATACGCCAATTTTGGCACCGGGAAAGAAGGACAATGAGATGTTCTTGAGAATCTGACGCTTGGGCGGCACGATCTTGCCAACCCGGTTCATGGTATAGACGTACTGAGCCATTACTTATCCGCGTAGGTAAAAGGCCGTAGTGTATACCGTCATGGCACAGTTCGGACCCCACAGTATTGATACATGCCACTCGCACAGGTTTTCAGCCAGATGGCAGCGAACTTGCGGTTACGGCACTACACTAAGCTCTGATCAAAGCAATAACAGGAATCTTCTGCATGTTTGCATCGTTCTTTCCTTCGCCAAAGACGTTCTTCCTGTCTGCGGTAGCGTGGTTTTTTATCACCCTTGCTATCTGGTACGGTATCGCAGATGGATGGGCAGCGCAGTTCAGTCTGATGCGCGAAGCTCTACCGACGGAAGAAGGACAACGTCCCCCATTCCTGAATCCTGACAAAGTCTGGCTGTATCAGTACATCATTATCGTGACAGCCGTGTTCTGCGCTTTCTGGTTTTTCAAGGAACGCAACCGATGGTACTGGTGGGCAGTATGCGGAAGCGCACTGATCTTACTGGTGTCCTATTTCCAGGTTCAACTGGGCGTTTATATCAATAATTGGTATGGCGATTTCTACGACCTCATCCAATTGGCACTTTCCGAACGCGGAACCAGCACAATTACCTCTGAACAATTTTTCGGAAAGTTATTCACGCTGCTTTATATCCTGATTCCGAACATTCTGGTGCTGGTTTTATTCGCTTTTTTTACATCGCACTACGTATTCAGATGGCGTACCGCGATGAACGATTACTACATGACCCATTGGAGTCAACTGAGAAGTATCGAAGGGGCTGCACAGCGGGTACAGGAAGATACTATGCGCTTTGCATCCATCATGGAAGGTCTGGGTTCAGCTTTTGTCAGTGCCATCATGACCCTGATTGCATTTCTACCACTGCTGTGGAATCTGTCCAAAGAAGTCACCGAACTGCCACTAGTCGGTGCTGTAAACGGCTCGCTGGTATTTGTAGCCATACTGTCTGCAATGTTTGGCACGGTTCTGCTTGCGGCCGTGGGCTATCGTCTTCCCGGGCTTGAATTCAACAATCAGAAAGTGGAAGCAGCTTACCGAAAAGAGCTTGTGTATGGCGAGGACAATAACGACAGAGCGGCACCACCCACCATCAAGAATCTGTTTTCCGGCGTGCGAAAAAACTATTTCAAATTGTACTTTAACTACCTGTATTTCAACGTGTTCAGGTATGCCTATCTACAAGGCGCTAACTTCATACCTCTTATAGCGCTTGGGCCAACGATCATTGCCGGCGTCATTACATTCGGTA
>CAYGSW010000308.1:0-6868 GCA_964352535.1 uncultured Granulosicoccaceae bacterium
TGACGATTCATTGCACACCACTGTCAAAGCGGGTGATTTGCTCAAGCAGGTTGTTGGCGTTCTGGGTGGTCGTGGAGGTGGTCGTGCCGATATGGCGCAAGGCGGCGCTGACTCACTGGACGCTATCGACGCGGCATTTGCAAAGGCTAATACCTGGCTTGACAAACAATTGGCCGGTTAGCAAAGGGAGTTATCGGCCCGGTTGCGGTTGATACATCCTCACGAATTTATCCAGAACACTACAGGTTGGTTTTTTAATAATGGCTTTTCTAGTCAAGAAGTACGGAGGTACTTCAGTGGGTACGGTTGAACGTATCCAGCACGTTGCACGCAGTCTCAAAGAGGCTCGCGATGCCGGTGATGATGTGGTGGTCGTGGTCTCTGCCATGTCGGGCGAAACCAATCGTCTTGTTGCACTTGCGCGCGAAGTGCAACCCGCAGTAGTCGATGTCCGCGAACTCGACGTACTGCTTTCTACCGGCGAGCAAGTCACCATCGCATTGCTATCCATGGCACTAAAAGAGCTGGGAGTGGATGCCTGCTCTTACACGGGATCGCAGGTAAAGATCCTTACTGATGACAGTCACAGCAAAGCGCGTATTGTCAGTATAGACACCGATCGCATCATGAACGACATTGATGCCGGACGAGTGGTGGTAGTAGCTGGATTTCAGGGCGTTAACGAGAAGGGCGACATTACAACCCTGGGGCGCGGTGGCTCTGATACCTCAGCCGTGGCATTGGCGGCGGCCTTGAAATGCGATGAGTGCCAGATCTTCACTGATGTGGATGGTGTTTACACAACCGACCCTCGCGTTGAGAGCCGTGCGCGTCGTCTCGAGCGTATTACGTTTGAAGAGATGCTGGAGATGGCCAGTCTGGGTTCCAAGGTGTTGCAGATACGAGCCGTAGAATTTGCAGGCAAATACAATGTTCCCCTGAGAGTCTTGTCCAGCTTCAAGCCGGGCGAGGGCACATTGATCACTTATGATGATGAGGAAGACAGTATGGAACAAGCGCTTGTGTCTGGCATAGCGTTTAATCGGGACGAGGCACAGATAACGGTCACCGGGGTTGCTGACAAGCCCGGTACTGCGTATGCCATTCTGGGTCCTATTTCGGATTTGAACGTTGAAGTGGACATGATCATCCAGAACATCGGAGCGGATGACACCACTGATTTCACCTTCACCGTACATCGAGATGAGTACACACGCGTTTTTGATTACCTGACGTCCAGACAGGAAGAACTGGGGGCGACATCGATAACAGGCAATGATCGGATTGCCAAGCTATCCATTGTGGGTGTGGGTATGAGATCGCACGCAGGTATTGCAAGTCGTATGTTTAGGCGGTTGTCAGAGTCGGGTATCAACATGCGACTGATAACAACCTCAGAGATCAAAGTCAGCGTTGTGATCGATGAAAAGTATCTGGAGCTGGGCGTACGCGCTTTGCACGAAGAGTTCGATCTTGCTGGCGAATATCCCGAAAAAGCCTGAGTTTTTCCAGTTGGCAAGTTGATTACGCTTTGGCAATTGTAAAAATATGTGAAGCGGACGTTGTTGTTTTTACTCTGACAAGGCTGCTTTGGCATGTAACCTTGCGCTTGTTCAGAGGCTTTCAGGCCTGCTTACAGGTTACTTGCTGCGAAGGTTTCATAACTGTCAGATATAACCAGTGCGTTCTAGTCAATCAGTCAAAATCCGGTAATTACTGACATACTGCTCCAACGCTACGTAATGTCGACTACTTGGCATTTTTCAGGTGTCGCATCACGAGGGCATCGGTTTGGGGGGCTGTATAGCAGCCGTTGTCAGTACTGAAATTCTAAGGAGTTCTACCTATGTTGATTTTGACTAGACGGGTCGGGGAAACGCTTATGATCGGTGACGAGGTCACTGTCACTGTACTTGGCGTAAAGGGTAATCAGGTTCGGATAGGTGTAAACGCACCGAAGGAAGTCGCGGTGCATCGTGAAGAGATATACGAACGCATTCGTAAAGAGCAGGAAGGCGAGGTTGACGTGCGGCAGATGGCCATTGAAGCCGAAGGGTGAGGAAGACAATGCACTATCTGTATGACCCCTTTGACCAGCAAATAGCTCTGGCGCTGGTGACTTGTGGTCCGTCAACCTGATAATGTCGCTGCCATCGACATTATCAGGTTGACGGACCGCTAACGACTCATCGGTTCATTGACAGCAGGCCTTGCGAGGTCTCAAGCAGTTAATTTACCTAAGCACAGTAAATAATGACCCATGGTGGGTTGACGTAGAAACCTTCAAGCACCATAATTCGCAGGTCGCAAAACACGCGCCCGTAGCTCAGTTGGATAGAGTACCTGGCTACGAACCAGGCGGTCGGAGGTTCGAATCCTTCCGGGCGCGCCAGTTTTGTGTAGGCTTTTCCCATTGTAAGCGGGGCAAGTCACTGTAACAAATGCAGCCAACACGAGCGTTCCATTGATCAATCAGCGTTTTGCTGACAATGCGATATCTCGAAGCCCAGGCTGCTTTTGCAGTTGTATCGGAGAGGTGGCCGAGTGGCTGAAGGCGCTCCCCTGCTAAGGGAGTATACGTTTTAAAGCGTATCGAGGGTTCGAATCCCTCTCTCTCCGCCATACAACCTGCCTGCCATCACCAGATCAACGCACCTGTACGTAATTCATTGCAATTACACGCTCTGCTGGCCACAATTAGTTAGTTTCCACTTTGAGGGCAAGATGCAGTGGCCAATTCTCGACTGGTAGGTGACGTTGGCGGCACCAATGCGCGTTTTGCGTTGCTGGATAACACCGGCACACCGTATGCCACCCGTACACTTCGCACCGATGATTTTCCCAGCCTTTCTGCGGCCGTCACCACCTATCTGTCTGAACAGGAGATCGACAGGGTAAGTGAAGCTGCGGTGGCGGTAGCCACACCCGTGGTAGGAGACAACGTCAAGCTCACCAACAATCACTGGTCGTTTTCAATCGAACAGACGCGCAAGCAAATGGGCTTGGATCGATTGCATGTCATCAACGACTTCACAGCTCTTGCGTTGTCAGTCAACCATCTACCGGCTGATGAACTCGTAAAAATCGGTGGGGGTGCGGCAATTGATAATCATGCGATTGCCGTCATCGGACCGGGTACAGGTTTGGGTGTTTCAGGCCTTGTGCCCTGTGGATCTCACTGGACTGCGTTACAAGGGGAAGGAGGGCATGTATCACTCGGTGTTCGGACGGCTCGGGAGTTTGCGGTTTACGAGCAGTTAATGAACAAGTTTAGACATGTATCAGCCGAACGGTTTCTATCAGGCCCGGGTCTTGTCAATATCGTTAACGCTTTGCGAGAAGTGGATGGCCTCGCAGCCAGGGCGTTTTCACCCAGTGAAGTGTCCGAATTCGGTACCTATCGGTTTCACGCAGATCAAGGCAACCCGTCAACAATCCCGAACGATATCAGCGAGGCTGATCAACAAAGCTGCGAAGAAGCCTTGCGGATCTTCTGCAGTCTCCTGGGTTCGTGCGCAGGCAATCTGGTGCTAACGCTAGGCGCGGAAGGCGGTGTGTATATCGGCGGCGGCATCGTCCCGAAGCTGGGCGAGTTTTTCGTGCAATCTGAGTTTCGCCATGAATTTGAAGCAAAAGGACGCATGCAAGGCTATCTTGAAAAAGTCCCCAGCTATGTCATTCACTCACCGTATCCCGCTCTGGTGGGTGCTGCGCAATTGTTGAAGTGAGAGCTTGATCGGAAGAAGTTCTACAAACTAATTTCTGATTGTTCAATCCCCAAAATCCAGGGTCATCTGATTCTCACTTGCTGTATTTTTTGCCGGTTTCCTGTTTGTCGGTTTTTTCTTTGCAGAAGATGCAGATCGCTTGCCTCGAGAGCGATCGTTACCCGGTAGGCGCGAGCCATGTTTCAATAGCACTTGTGCTGATGCTTCTCGTCCTGCTTCGCTCTGGCGAATAGCGTAAACCTGATCGCGAATGATGCGTGTGTTGCTCTGTATGTCTGTAACAGGCTCAGGATAATCACCCAAGCATCTCTCGTTATACAACGCGATAGTCGTTGCATCAAACTCCCGCAGTTCTGGAATCCAGCGTTTAACGAACATTGCATTCGGGTCTTGATCCAGCAATTGTTTATGAGGGCTGTACACACGCAGGGTGTTGATACCGACAATCCCTGCCTGCATCTGAATCTGCGATAAATGTATCCCGGGTTCATAGTCGAGAAATACACGCGCTAGAGGGTTATGCAGCGATTGCCAGCTTTGCGCCAGACCAAAACAGCCTGCACTGACAACCATCGCACGCATTCGGAAATTGAGAAAACCAGTGGCTGCAAGGCATCGCATGCAAGCGTCCACGAGCGGTAGACCGGTGCGCCCATATTCCCAGGCATGAAGCAGCTCATCGTTGTCGCCGTACCCGATGTGTCGATACGCAGGATTCAAGGCCTCGAATTCCATGGCCGGTGCCGATTCAAGGCGTTGTATGAAGTGATCATGCCAGTGCAGGCGCGACTGGAATGCCTTGAGGCTCTTGCGCCATTGGCCCGCGTGTGGGTCAGTCGATTTGGCCAGATCGCGCTCGCGTTGCCAGGTCTCATGAAACACGCGCCGCAGACTGATGGTGCCCCATGCAAGGTGCGCAGATAGGCGTGACCCTGCATCAAACGCTGTGTTAGGTGATGAAATTCCACCTGAGTAGCGAACACCACGCTGCCTTAAAAAGCTGCTCCACACCAGCTGGGCATCCGTCTCGCTGATCGATTGGGTTTTGGACAATACAATGCGCGGATCCGCCGGACGATCTGATAGTTGTTCAAACGCCGGCCATGGATTCTCACGGCCCTTGTTACTTATCTCGCCACAGCCGTTGTCACTTACCTTGTCACGGGTCTTGATACTTATCCCATCAACCGGGTTATTGGTTACAGAGATGTGCCAACAGTTGATCGTGGAAGGGGCCGGTCTGGGTGGTGTGTTCATCAAACGCTCGCGAATGACAGGCTGCCGCTTATCACGATCGACAAGTCCTCGTATGACGCCATTCTGATGAGATTGATGCCACACGATACCGTTTGCAACAGCCCATTGATCCACAGCTTTATCACGCATGAAGGTGATGTGCGAACCGGTTTCTTCATGACTGAACAAAGCGTCAAAACCGTCTGTGCTGCGGATGCGTTCAAGCACATCCACCACCTCTGCACAGATCACATGTAACGTGGCGCCACGTTGCTGCAAGCTCTTACGCAAGTCCTCGGCAGCACGTTGCCATGCGTGATAATGAAATTGAGACGTTTCAGGTGCACGACACAAGGAAGGTTCAATAACAAACAGCGCGGTTATCTGCTCGCAGTGCTCACAAGCTGCAAGCAGGGCATCATTATCCTGCACGCGGAAATCGCGCTTGACCCACCATAGACCGCGTTGAAAACGTTTATTCACTGATCAACTACGATGCCGGATTTGCGCGCATTATTGCGACAACGCTCAGAACAGTATTTGATGCTGGGCCACAGCCCTCTGGATGCCCACTTTTTACGGTTCTGAAAAGGTAGCTTGCAGACAGGGCATACCTTTGTTTCCGAGTGCGCACGCTTCATGATTCGGTCTGTGTGATTTTTGCAGGTGTTCGGTCGCGGCGTGTATCAAAGTCCCACATGTCCCTTCACCTGCTTGAAATACTGGGAAAAGCTTGCAAAGTCCTTCTCTGGCAAGGGATACAACCAGTCTCGCTCAATCACATCCCCCGGCCAATCCTGACAGGCTGGATATTCACTGCGTATTACAACGGCGTTTTTACAAGCCTGTTGCAACTCGTCAACGCTACCAAGGTAAACCGCGGCACCGCATTGTTGTGCCCAGTGTTCAATGAATTGCCAGCGCAACGGGCTCATTGGCCAGCGTTCGCCGAGGTCGACATCGATGAATACTACGTGTTGCTCCACACTGTTCTGCCAGCGAGGGTCAAGGTGCCACACTGAACGAAGCGCTACTTGACCTGTCAGGGTTTCGGGTAGCGGCGAGCCGGGTAACGCATACGGATAATCAGATTCACTGCGTATCAACATGTGTTCCGGGGCTCTGAAATTGTCGAACGCTTCGTAGGGCACATCCAGCCAACTGCCTGACTGATGCGTCTTGCTGTACTTGTCGATATTGCCTTGATTGGCAACGTATTGCTTGTGGCTGAAGGTGCCGGCTACCCACTGCCAACTCAGCGTATTGCTGGCCAGATCCCCGTCGAGCAAGTGATAGTGCAGCCATCGGGCAGGTTCTTTCCAATAAGTGCCCGCCATGTTGCAACTGATGGCGGCGAACCACATGCGCGCATGGTTATGCATGACGCCATCATTTTTCAACACATCAATGCAATGATCGATCGTGTCGATGCCGGTGCTTGCCTCAACCAGGCTGCGCGGTAGTTGATCACTGCGAACACCTGATTGCGCCTGACGCATATCAGTAAAGATGGCATCGCCTTCCAGCTGCCACGTGCGATGGAAGTACTCTCGCCAGCCCAGCTCAAACAACAGGCGATAGCACGACTTTGCACGATGCTCCGCCAGCACAATGTCGCTGATGGTTTTTGTACTGATGATGCCGTGAGTTGTAAACGGGCTCAGCCAGGTGACGTCACCGTCCAGATAGTTGCGGGTTTTGTCGTAGGCACGCGGATCAATCTGTGAGATGCGCTGCTGGATATCCTCATGGCTGCAGAGAAAGTGACTGAAGGCAGGCGTAGGCATTATGTATTGAGGGTCTCTTTCGTGGATCGGGTGGGGGAAGGGTGAAGGCGTTGAGAGTCTGCACCTTGCATGTCCTCGTATCATCAGACATGACTACGCTTGCACTTGTATTTCCTC
>CAYGSW010000309.1:0-6829 GCA_964352535.1 uncultured Granulosicoccaceae bacterium
AACACAGACAGGCCCGCTGAATCCTAATATTTCGGGTTGACGGACTACTAGTGGTAGATCAGGGCGGCAATACCTGGATCACAGTAACTTCCTGACCGCTGACAAGTACTTTGCGTCGGTTTTACCGATCTGGAAAAACGCTGAATATCGTTGAATTAAAATGGCTTTTGAACTCTAACTGACACGACCACTGACAGTCTGTCTCGTATACTTGTGTTATGACACTATTCTTCATATCCGCAGCCCTGCTGGTACTGCTATCTTTGGGCTGGCTTCTGGCTGGCGTGTTCCGTAGTCAAGGTGCTTCAACTGATCAGGAAGCGGTCAACATCACGCTGGCCAGAGAGCGCGCGCAAACACTGGATGCAGCATTGGCCGATGGCTCCATTGATCAGGCCACCTACGATTACGAACGTGAACAGCTTGAGTACGATCTGGCCGCGGATCTTCGTCTGGACAGCGAGCGCACCACACGTAAGGGCGGCCAGATCAGCGCAGCGGTCATCGTGGCTGTATTTGTGCCGATTACAGCCGGTGCGCTGTACCTTCATCTGGGTAATCCTGCAGCGATAACACAGCTGACCAGCGCTGCAGCGCCTGCTGCCGTTGATGGACAAAATGCGCCCGCGCTTGCCGATCTGTTGCCTCAGATGGAAGAGCGCCTGGCGCAACAACCCGACGATGTCGAAGGCTGGCGCTTGCTCGGACGCAGCTATCTGTCGGTGGGGGAGTTTGCAAAAGCGGCATCGGCCTTTCAAAGCGCTCTGGCCCTGGATGAACTGGATGTACCGACGCTCGCTCAGCTGGCAGAGGCTACCGCCATGACCCAGCAAGGGGATCTGTCCGGTGAGCCTTTTAGATACGTGACAAGAGCGAATGAGCTGGATCCCGACAATGAACATGCTCTGTGGCTATTGTCAATTGCGCAGCAGCAAGCCGGTGATCATGAAGCGGCCAAGCAGGGATTCGACAGGTTGGCCAGCATGGCTGGAAACAATCCTGAGGCACTGGCGACTATCGACCAGATGCGCGCGCGTTCTGTTGAAGCTTTGGCGGGTGCAAGCGAGGGTTCAACTGCCAGCACGGATACTTCGGACGACGCTGGCGCTGTTACCAAAGACACAGATATGCAGGCTGACGCTGACGTTGCCCCTGAAGAACAGGGAGACACGCCGGCAACCGATTCATCACCCTCTATTGAGGTGACGGTAAGCGCCTCGGATGACGCACGATCAGCGTCAGAAGACGACCAGGCCGTGTTTGTCTATGCAATTGCAACACAGGGCCCACCCATGCCACTGGCTGTCAGCAGACTCAGCGTCGCCGATCTGCCTACCACAGTGACGCTGGATAACTCCATGGCTATGGTTCCTACAATGACTCTGTCAGCATTTTCTTCCGTGACCATCGGAGCACGCATTTCAACAACCGGTAACGCAACTGCGCAAGCTGGTGACTGGTTCAGCGAAGCTGGCAATGTTGATCCTGCCAGTACCAACACCGTGGAACTTGTCATCGATCAGCAGCGCCCTGAATAACCCGGGCACTATTCCTCTCGGCAATACCATGGCAGGCATTGTCGGTAGGGTTGTCGCGAAGCCAGCAATATACGATGTCGTGCTAACGCACCACTGGGACATGGGTTTGACATATTCAAGCTCATCACGTAATTTCTTCACTTCACGGCAGTATTCAATCAGCGCATAGCCATAGTCATCTACAGCCCAGACATACTCATCAATCTCAAAGCTGTCCCCTCTTAGCGCTTCTAGGTAGGCAACCCTGTCAGCCTAATCGCTGGGTATAAGTTCTAATGGCTACAAGCGGCTAACCTTGTTCGGATGCCCCACCCTGATCAAAGAAATTCACCACGTCAACAAGCGTTGCAATACTGCCGTTGTGCATATAGGATTCCACAACGGTCAATTCGCACAAAAACGGGTGTGTTTGCGTGAGCTTGCGCCTTCTTGAGCTTGCGTCTTGCGGAGTAAATCTCTACATAGAGAACTTAAATCAAGAAGCGTATGCATACAGTAAGCTAACGCTGCTCTAGCAAGTAGAACAGCCCTTAAATGTCAACTTGAGTGTGACGAGACATACGTTTCATCAAGCTAACACTTCCCACTAACAAGGATAAGTACGCAATGTCAATTAAAGAACTGTTCAATGAAGACGAGTGGTTTGCGTTGAGTGTCATGCCCGGAATGATAGGGGCAGCAATGAGCAATGCCGCTCCCAGCGGTGTTATCGGCACCATCAAGGAGATGAGTGCAACCATGCGCGCCAGCATTGAAGGTAAACATAATTTTCCAAACAGTCAGCTGATCGCAGAGTTGATGCAAAAGGCTCAAAACTGGGATGAAGCCAAGGAGAAAATGTCAGATTATCGTGATCGAGCCAAAGCACGTGTTGATTCGGCGGGCGTAAAGACTCGCGAAGAACTTCAACAACTGGCTTTGGAGGATTGCAAAAAGGCCGTTGCACTTGTGGATGAGCGTTGCAATGCTGAGGAATCTGACGCCTATCGTCAATGGACACTCAATGTTGCACGTTCAGTGGCCGAAGCTGCAAAAGAAGGTAGTTTTCTTGGGATTGGGGGTGAGCGAGTCTCACCCGAAGAGCGCGAACTGCTAAATAGACTCGGACCACTGTTGCGAATCCAGACTGATGTGTTGATCGCGTAATGTGTACTACCAATAAATAGCGGCCCGGACGTTAGCCTGGCACTCTCAAGGTTGAGCGCAATCCATAGTGCCTATCCGATGCAATAGAACGGTTAATACGGGTTTTACAGGAGCGATACTGCATTCAGTGCATGACACAGCATAATGCTGCTGTTACTAAGTTAACCGGATATGCAGGTGTGCTCAAAACACACAGTTAGTCTGTAAGTAAAAAATCATGGTAGGCATTCATCGCTTGCTCCTTCCAAGTGTCCAAGTGATCATACACGTTTCGTTGTTTCAGATATTCTCTTTCAAGTTTCAACTCTACTCTCTCATTCCTGGTATCAGAATCAGCCCAATGCGCCAGATAATTACTAACATGGACGATATCAATAGCATCGAATTCCCTTGTAAAAATACACATGGGTTGATCATGAAATGTTACTGCCTCCACGATAGGTGTAGGTAGCCCCCACAAATTTAGAAACCCACCCCCCACTTCGGCATGAGTACAACCAAGGATGTCTCTTTCGCTGTCAGCATTCACCCAGGAATTAGTTAGCCCATCGCTGTTGCCAACCAATGCTGGAATTAACTCCGGTTTTTCCTGTGCAATGATGAGTTTGCCGATATCATGCAGTAAACCAGCCGTAAAAGCGATCGAAGACATCTCTTTGTCGTCAATAAGTTCACGCGCTATAGTCGATGTCAATATGCAATGCTGCTGAAGTTTCTCAGGGAAAAAACCTGCAATGTCGGGTAGCCCCTTTGTCATCTCAAACATCTGATTTGCCAGAACAAGCGATCTGATGATATCTGCACCCAGATAACCCACTGCTTCACTTGCAGAGTCGATGGATCTCTGACGCCTGAAAAACGAAGAATTAACCAATTGAAGAACCTTGGCAGTCAGGGCCACGTCCTGCTCCACTATTTTTGTTATTTTTTCAATAGATCCGTTTTCGGCATTCAGAGCTTCCAGCAGAGCCTGATGACTACTTTCGCTGGCGACTAACCGCCCGGCCTTGCCGACAAGGTCTTTGACAACAACATTGTCAAATGCCTCAATCAGACCACAATCCCTGGTAATAACGTCATCCAGATCATCCAGAGAACAAGGTTTGCGCAAGTAACGATGCGCTAATCGAGTAAGTTTCATCGTGCTTTGGGCATCCGCATAACCGGTTAATGCAATTCGAATGCATTGAGGGCGATGTTTTTTTGCATATTCAAGGACATCTACCCCACCTACGCCCGGCATCTTGATATCCGAAACGACAACATCGTAATCAGTGTCATACATCATTGCTATGGCCGATTCGCCTCCACAGATGAACGACATATCCCAACGATGCCTTTGGCCACGTAGCAGGTCTTGCAAGCTCTCTAGCATCGCCAGCTCGTCATCTACAAATAAAATTTTTGTCATGCTGCTAACTCCTCTTCTTCGTCAAGGCGGAACGAATTATCTCCAGCCCTAACAGATGAAACCGGAAGCGTAATCAGAAAGGTAGTACCCTTACCCACTTCAGTAACAAAATCCAGATGTCCACCATGTTTGTTCACTACAATATTGTGTGAAATCGTAAGCCCCTGTCCGGTCCCGCGCCCTACCTCTTTGGTTGTAAAAAAAGGATCAAATATTCGGTGTCTGATGTTTTCAGGAATTCCTGCACCATTATCTTCCACAGCAATTTTTACGACACCGTACTCAGCCCAAGTACTTACCGTGATTGCTCCATGTTTAACACTATGATCTGATATCGAGTGTGCAGCGTTAATGATTAAATTGAGAAACACTTGATTCAGATCACCGATGTGACATTCTACTAGCGGGATCGGCTGAAATTTCTTCACAAGTGTTGCTACATACTTGTATTCGTTTCTCGCAACCGTCGCCGCTGTGTTGAGTGCTCTATTGATATCCGCCTCACATTTTTCATCTCCGTCAGGATACGTAAACTCATTCATTGCTCTTACGATTCTGGTGACTGCTTCAATGCCTTCCAACGCTCGATCAAGCGCCTTAGGAGCACGATCTCGGACATATTCCAGATCCATTGCTTCAATGGCTATTTTATGCATCGCGCGTCTTTCATCGTCACAATCCGTTTTGTGACACAAGAGATCTTCAGCAATTACACTCAAAGTATTAAATTCACCGAGTGCCGACTTGATGAATTGCAGGCTATTACTGACATACTGCATCGGTGTGTTTATTTCGTGCGCTATACCTGCAGCTAGTTGACCTACCGACTCTAGCTTTTGTGAATGACGCAATTCAATTTCAACCCGTGCCCTCTCACGCATTTCGTACTCTAGCCTTAGTTTGGAACTTCCAAGCGCTTTGGCATGCTCCTCGAGTGCATGTGTTCGTCTCATTACACGCTGTTCCAATTCTTTATTCAGAGCGTGCAAATCTGTAGAAAGGCGTTTACTATCAGCAAGTGAAGCCTTTTGCGCCTGAAGCAATATCAAAAAATCAGACAATGGACTGTGTAAAGGAAAATCATTCACCTCCAAACCGAGTTCAGTCAGAACATCAAGGTCTGTGACCCAGGGCGACACCAAAAAGGCAAGTTGATCAGTTTCTGGTGAGTAGACAATTTGACCACGTAATATCAGCTTAGGATTGGCGATGGAATTGAGAAGAAACAGTGAATTCTGATGCAGTTTAAGTTGTTCAAATTCAGTAATTTCAGCCGGATTATTAATCGAAAAATTATCAAACAGATTGCTAGCACCATTTGTCTCAATATCCACGATACGCTGTAGCGATTCACCGCAACTCACAATACCATTGCGATTATCAGTAATAAAATGAAAAGGAAACGCCTTCACCAGGATCAATTCATTAATCGTGTTTCCTTGTGAGATAGGATGTACACTCATGCGGCTTTTTCACACGAATAACTAATCAGAAAATATTCCTGAGTCTGGTGTTTCTCAGCTGGTGGAACATATTCCACGTTCACTGGTGTAGAGAATCTCTCACCGAGTCCCCTCAATAATCCAACTAGCATTGGGGCTAGCCCGGCTCTTTCTGATTCATAGCAAACGAGTAAGTCTCCACTTTCGGTAAAGTCACAGGATATAGTGGGGGGATTCAATTCTGGAAGAATCAACCTAATTTGTGCATGAAGATTGTTCATATTCTGAAGAAACTCATGTACTGAATTTCCGTACATAGAAATCATCTGTCCATAACCTTCATCAACGGTGTATTGAATCCAGTGTTCGCCAAAGGCCTCAAGAATTTCTGCGGCTGGAATTTCCAATATCTCACTCGCTGCCTCGACTAAATCGTATGTCACGGTGTCCGGATAGGCGTCCATCGATATAAAGGTATATTCAACGTTTGCCCTTTTTGCTATCTCATACCATGTACTATCGCCAAACTGGCTCCTCACCAGTTGTTCTACTGCTTTGTTCACCAAACCGTACATGGCAGTTGGCCCCTGTCGCCCTTCGTATGCAGTATTTATGGCGGCCCTGTTCATACTGAGATTTAGTAGTAATTCAATACTCGAAGCACTAATCCGCAAAATTGAAAAAATAATGTACGCGCCTGAACCACCAATCAATCCGTACCTCGCTGGTCTTGGTACGTAACTGGTGTTGCATAAAATTCCGGCCCAGAACCGCCTCGCTGCCTCTATAACTGCATCTATAACTGCATCTATAACTGCATCTAAGGAGAGAAGGCGGGCTACTCTCCGCCATTGCAACAGCTATTCAGTCCCTGTGCTGTTAGTGTTCAACTAATCTCGCAAACAACAGATATAGCTGTGCTAATTGTGCAAAACGAATCTTACCTCCCACGGTACTGCAAGTCATGTGCATTTGCTATGAGTTTGCTCTTGATTTCATCAGATAAATCCAACAAATTTCAAGCTCTTATCGCTCCTTCAAGTGCGTAGAGGTACGCGGCATTAAAGTCGCCATACTCATCACCATTCGGATAGATCATATAAAACGCGCACCTGACTCCCAAGGTTCAGAGTTTTTCAGGTGTATCGATACCAGACATTTCAATCTCGAATTTTCCAGGCATGTTTTCCAGAAAACGTCCTTGACCTGAGCCATTGCCAGGGCTTTCAACAACAAACGTACCATCATTGGACTTTTGCAAAATGAGAACAGTGCCATGTCTATCCTGCCAG
>CAYGSW010000310.1:0-6827 GCA_964352535.1 uncultured Granulosicoccaceae bacterium
TCTGCTGCCATTCTGCTGCCATGAAAGTTGTGATGTTGGCATTCACCCAGTCAGTTTTTGGCCAATATAGTACCAGTGCTAATTAGTAGAATAGGATGTCCTTAGTAATAGCATCGATCAGGACGCTGGCAAACTATATCCAAGCTGTCTCAGCGCTTTGCGAAACTGTTTCTCGCGCCCGGCATGAACAACAAGATAGCAATTCCCTGCCCGCATATAATACTTCTTGCAGCGACTGTCATTCGCGATAGATTCAGCAAGAGAGGCATCTGCGCATTCGATCAGACTCACTTTGCCCTTGTCCTGCAACTGTGTTGCCCGCTTGATGATATCGCTCAGCAAATGCGTGACTGTATCGGGCAAGGAGTCGCTGCAGCGGGCAAGCAGAAACTTCCTGAATTCGTTGATGTCCTTGCCTTGCTCGATGGCCGCAAGCAAAGTAGCCGGGTCCAACTGCCAGACGTTAGTGTCGGCCAACCGGGTGCAAAAGCTGTCCAGAACGAATTGTTCACCGGCATCAAGGCTAGAATCAGAGTCAATAATGTCCAGATTGGAAAGGATTCGCAGTACGGAGCGACTTTCAGGCTCGACCGGTGTGTACTGGTTGGTCAACCCGATGCAGTAAGCACCTAGTGGTGTCAAACGAAGATACTGTAATCCATCGTAACGGCTCAAAAACTCCAAATGGTCAGTACCCCATAAACTGGCAAAGTCAAGCCTGGCATATTCTGGTTCTATGTAGGCAACATCAATCAAGCCAAGCGTGGCGGCGTATTCGAACAATACACACAAGGCATAACGGGCTTGCAATATTTCAAAATCATGGAAACCGCTGTAGCCGAGACTGCCATAGTGGGCATCAGTGATGTAAAGCGGCCACGGGTCACGTGTTACCTCGAACGTCTTACCCGTAGCCTGCATGTGACGAAACAGCTCATCGGCCTTCACCCATTGGCCCGGCGGACACATCTTAAGCCCTGCTTCGATGGCCTGCCGCCGACCACCCACAGCCGTCAGTCCGCGCTTGCCCTTGCCTGTCTGCCCCTTGATGGAATCGATACGTCTCAGTTCGTCTAGCAGCGTCGTCTTCATCCAGCGTTGCCAGAGCTTCTTCAAGGTTTTCTCTGGTGGGTCGCTCATTGTTCGTCGACCAGCCTTGCTCAGTGTCAGTCGCTTGCCGCTGACGTCAGCAAAACCTGCTGCCTGTACCAGCAATGGCCAGGCAAAGCTTCTTATAGGGTCGACTGGTTCGTAATCAGGCCTCTCGTTAGTAGCGTTCAGCACTTCAATATTGTAGTAATCCCCACCGTGCAGTACCCTGCCAATGGCTTTGCACGTACTGAGGCTCGGTTGACGGGTTTTGTCACTTACCGACAACTTGCCCGTGTCGATCAGTCCCAGAACCGCACGTAAATCATGACAGGCCACAAGCTCCATGTTGCGCACTTCAAGCGGTGTTGCATCTTCATGCTCTGTTTGCTGTACTCCTTCCTCTTCGTGGTACATCGGCAATTGATCAGTAATTTGCAGCCGCGCTTTTTCAGGTTTAGGTACAAACGATTTGAGCTCTTCACGCAGATCATCCGGCAGATAGTGGCCGTGAAAGAACAGAGACAGTAAACTGGCCTTGGATGCTGTGGAACTCCAACTACTCCCTTTGGCAAAGCTGGCAGGTTCACCACCATACTTGGCGTAGAACCGATCTGCATCATACCTACCATCAGGATCGTGAGCGGCCTCGGAAATGGCTGCCTGATCCATTTCATCAAGTTGTTCCCACAGCTTGCGAAGAGCAGCACCTTTGCAGTATCTGCGAACATCAGCCACCAGCTCCGCCTTACGCCCAGGCTTGGTCTGACCATCACTGAGAATCTTCAGATATCGCTTTAATTCATCGACCGTGCGCGCCTCGAGCGCTTCGCGCAGGGTCAAAGGGGCCAGGTTGGTATGAGGTGTTCGAGCCATGGTGGTTTTTTGATCTGTGTGTGCTGTTGTTCACATCCGTATTATAACCACTGGATGTTAGCTGTTCAGCAGGGTATCACTCAGCTGCCACTATTTCTGCCATCGAAGGAACTCTGACGGACGCAATCCGAATCGCGCAAAGTTACCTTCGTTCAGACCTAATAATCCTAACTCGACCATCTACCGAAATCGTTCACCATCAGAATCAGTTGCATACTCGCGCGCCCAGCCGTCTGAGCGAGAGACGGCATCACGCAGTGTCATGCCCTCCCGCACCACATACCCGATTATTCCAACAACACGGTCGATATAGCGCATACGGAATGGGTCAGGCTCGCCTAACGTCTGTCGTACCTCTGCATTGTGTTCGACCGAATGCTCATATGCATGGATGTACACATCTTTTAGCACACGATGGTCTTCCAGTTCATATACAGCCAGCAGAGCCGTGGTATAGAGAACACGTGGAACTCCCACGAGTGACAAAGGGATCAAATTCTCCCGAATCATCGGCAAATTAGTAACAAGCCGTTAGCCCAAGGCGATCTCGCCAAATCGAAGACTTGCTCAACACGACGGTACACCCAATCAGTATACGGCAGTTGACGGTGCAGACGTTATGGACGATACATGGTGGCGTCGCTGGACAGCAAGCCTCTGCACCGCCCGTGTACGCATTCGCAAGGCGCGTCACCAGGACCCTCGCAACACTCGGTTCCGACTGATGACCAACCTTTGCCGGACAGGATTGAAGGCCTGTCGGGTTCACAACCGAAGGTTTCCAGATTGTCGTTCCTGCGGCCTTTCTTTTCCCCTTCGCCACGCTTACTTGGCGCAACCACATGTGTAGACTCACGGCATTGGATTATGGTTTCACATATTGCAGGCTTGCTCCATCTAATTGGACCGTGCAAAAAAACAGTCAATTGATCAATACGCCAAAGCGCAATATCCGCTCATACTTGGACAGTTCAGCATGAAAATGAAACAAATAAAAACACTGGATCAACTGGAAGCTCTGTATCCAAAGCCACTGGACGCAAGCGTACACAAAGAACTGCCAGCCCTGAACGAGCATTACAGAAAAATCATTGCGGCCTCCCCATTTCTCACCATTGCCAGTGTGGGGCACGATGGAATGGATTGCTCCCCACGCGGAGATGGTGCAGGCTTTGTCAAAGTACTCGATGATCATACGCTGGCAATCCCCGATCGACGGGGAAACAATCGATTGGACACACTAAAGAACATCGTTACCGATCCGCGCGTCGCCCTGCTATTTCTCATTCCCGGCTATAACGAAACATTACGCGTCATCGGCAACGCTTACCTGACACTGGATAACGAATTGCTACAACAGCTCAGTGTGAATTGCAAAACGCCAACCACCGCGATCGTGGTAAACATTGAAGGTGTCTATTTCCAATGCGCGCGTGCCCTCAAACGCTCCCAACTATGGAACAGCGCCACCCGGGGTGACGTAACATCCCTACCCAGCGCCGGCACGTTGATTCAGTCCGCTATTGCTGACTTTGACGCAGACGCTTACGATGAACAACTTGAGGAGAGGCAGAGGGACACGTTGTATTGAGGTGAGCGTTAAGCATCACACGGTCCATTTTTTTGAGTCGCCGACTACCGATTTTTTGACCTACAACGAAAATATGGTTACTTTTGAAGCTTTCCAGCACTGGTAAGGAGTTGCTATATCTTGTTCACTGCGTTATACGTGAATCAAGTGTACCATTTTTCTTCCCGATCATATAAGACTGGTGAATCAGGCGTGCATGCATTCAAGACGCTACTGCCCAAAGCGTCGCAGGGGTATATGGTTATCGTGAAAGACATCAAACGATGTGTATACAGGTACCTAAGGCACCATGCTGATCCTAATTGATCAGACCAATCATTGTGCTGAACGCTTTGACGTCAGTCATTTTGAGAGAATCATTGTTGACGAAGCGCATAGCGCGGTCTACAACTGCTACGGCGCCAACTTCACCTATTTTGATGCCCTGCTGAGGGGGGCGTGACAGCCATGCAAGATGATGAATCAGATCGCAACACCTGCGATCTTTTCGAGCAAGAATACAGCGTTTGATCCGATGCCTGTAAATTGGAATCGGGTTGTATTACTGCTCTATGGCGCCACCCAATGTGCAGCAGGTTGACATAAGACTCTCGCGAGAAGCATTGCTTATGATGAACTGACTGGCGATGAACCACGACAGTTAAAAGAGACCGAATGGGTTGATGAGCCTATTAAGTTACCCATTACGGGAGTTGATGCACATGCCATCTAAAACTGCCAAACTCCAAATGAGCTATTATTTGGAATATCCCCTAACGTTGCACTTGGTTATTGAATCCAAGCTTGGTTATTGAATCCAAGTTTTAGAACAAGCGCTTGACGCTTAAATTAGTGCCATTCGACTCTGATGCAACATAACACGAAGCACACCATCTTAGAATTGAGGTGTTTGAAGACCTTCTTTTGTTGACCAATTATGCCATGGATAGTCAGAACCGGCTGTGTATGTTGTTTGTCGGTTTGAGTGAGCTGCGTCGACGCCTGCAAATGTCGGTCCACGAATCGTTAGACCAACGAATCGTCATGCGCTATCAACTCGGTGTTCTTACTCGCAAGGAATTACCCGAGTACTTGGCCCATCGACTAAAGGCGGCAGGCTGTGAACTTCCACTGTTTGACCAAGGAGCAATCGAAGCGCTATTCCAGGCCACACAGGCCTTGCCACGAACAGTAAACCGACTGGCTCACTACGCTCTGGCGGCAGCGGCGATCGACAAAGCAGATGCCGTAAACGCCGAGCATGTTCAATCCGCTTTGCAGGAGATCGGACTATGAAACGCTATACGCATCCGCAGATCCCGGATATGGATCTGTGGAGCTCAGAACAAGTACTGGCTGTTTACGATGTCTGCCAAACAATCAGCGCAACGCTGATGGACCGGCATACAGACGCCTTGCTCAGCGCAATGGCTGACAATCACGTCAAACGTTGTCCGGTAGAGCCCACATGCACAACCGCTGAGTAAAACTTACCACTGCCGTTCGACGGGTCGTTCTGACGGCCAGCAATACCGCAAATGCCACCGGTAGCACAGTGGATTGTGTTACCGGTTTATCCCGCATTCCAGCTGAATCCAACATCAGTTAAAGTGTGAGAAACCACGCCCTTCAACGCGCAGCTTACCTTTAGATCATCTTGCTGGAACAGTGTGGGAACCAACACAAAGAGTAAGCCAGGGAGAACACGACATTCCCGAACCGACTATTCGAAGACGACTGTCTCTTTCAGTCAGCACACAGGCAAGCATCGCTGCTGCCAGCAGGTTCCCCGGTTGCATCATCTCCTTCACCATTGATCTCGGCTATCAGCTGCTGATGACCCTCATACAAGTAGTAGGTGACCTTCTTCTTTCCCCCCGGTACACCACTTTCCTGATGCGCTCACCAAAGCCGTTGTAGGCCGTACTCAACCAGTAGCTCGCAAATAATGAAAACGCAGAAAATCAACCTGCAGGCTGAGAATACACAAAAAGAATGGTGGAGAGAGAAACCGTCGAAACCTTATCGATAACGCGTGACAAGCTCCGAATATCGTTAACGTCATCAGTCATTGACCAGACAATGTTGTCGACATTACTTCTGGTGCAGTTTCTCTTGCTTGGTATGGTGGAAATACAGATATAAAAGCCCAACAGGGGCAATAAAAATGGCAAACACCCAACACAGAAGCATGGTGATTAGCTTCACACCCATCATGATAAAAGCGGAACCAAAGAAAACGTTATCGCCCATGAAAAAGCCAACAATTGTCTCGTAAACAAAGCGTGAGTAAGGGTAGAGCAATGTGTTGATCACGAAAAAAATTATGAGCGGCATGCTGCTGGATCTTGGATCTGCGCCCTCTGGAGGCGGAAGCATTGATATCCAGATAAAAAGTGCAAGAAATAAACACCCAAAAAAGCATTGTCGAAAATAATATGCCTTGGAAAGCCCACCCAGTGTTTTTTGCACAATCCGATTCATCTAGCCTCATGTCCAAGCTTACGCGTGTGCACAATTTTACCGAATGGACATACGAGGCGTCTGATTTGATTTAACATTCATTACAACTTGTAATAGTCGAAGCTCAGTTCGGGCGTTTGATTCTCGCTCAGCGATTTCAGTGCTTCCAGGCGAATGTCGATTGCACAACCCTCTTCACTACGCTCTGCGCGTAGGTCCTGGATATACCTCTACATTGCGCCTCTTGCACCAGTTCGCTGAAAAATTATTCTGGAATGGGCCTCAGACGCGCTCTGCGGCACTATCCCCTTTTACGACCTTAAACCTGAAACGATTGCTCCCTGGCTTGCAATGTAAATATCCCGCAAGCTGGTGCACTGGTGGTCCGTCAACCTGGAACAGTATCCGTTAACCATCCGTGGCTTTATCCGGCAACCCGCTCGCTGATCGTCGCTACCAACGCGTTAAGCTCCTTGGACGTGGCGGCATTGACCCGGTGAAATCTCAGCTCTCCATTGCTCTTGGGAGAAAAGATACCACCAATAAACAGCACGTGAAAGTGCAGTCGAATATCGAATGGATACTCTGCCTCAATTAAATCTCTCTTGATCAAATCAGATTTTGTAGTCACCCTGATCGCATGTAGAAAACTTCGTAACGCCGAAGTTATGTGTGATCAAAGAAGTATCAAGCACTACACTAGTAGTCCGTCAACCCGAAATATTAGGATTCAGAGTTCACCAGCCGCCGCCCTGCAAGGCGCGTTTGTGAAGTCGTATTGGGCATACGTCGAACAAACGTAACGCAGTCAGGGTGGCGGCTGGTGAGC
>CAYGSW010000311.1:0-6793 GCA_964352535.1 uncultured Granulosicoccaceae bacterium
GGTCGGTACGCTGATCTGCTGGCCGCCGCGTGTACGCAGTTCAACTGTGTCTGGGTTCTGCTCCAGCACCTCCATCAGACTACCTTCGGGAAACAACACGCTGTCCCCGCAAGATGTAGGAAACCATTGATCTTTTCCTACTGGTCGAGAGGTCACCCCGTGAAATTCTGCCAACGGTATGCGCAGCACACCGTGCAGCTCAGGGTTTCTGAGGACAGTGTACATATTGATGGATTCGACGCGCCATGGCAGACCTCGATACATTACCCGTTCTGCTTCTCGCATGGCTCCGATATTCAGTAGCAGTCGGGCTTCAGCCAGGTACTGCGGCAATAATTGTCGGATTCCCAATGCCAGGCCAATGAACAACAGAATGAGGATACCCAGGAGCAACACATCACCGCGTTCGTAGAACACGACGAATACGGCAATCAGACTCAAGAGAAAAGTAAGTACATGAACGCTGTAAGCGGCCAGTCGGTAGCGTGTTCGACGCTCTGGTGAATCTGTGCTGGCTATGGTCGCCCGATACCCTCGTAACAGAAAACGCACACCGAACCACACGGCAAATGCGGCGGCCGCTGCCATTGCCAGCGTAAGACCTCGGCCTTTGACAAAACTGACAAGGGCTGCAAATATTGTTTGCGTAATAGGTTTGTCGCCTCGCAAGTCGGCGATCTGGAATCGGGCGATATCAATCGCTGTTTGCGCATCATCGCGTCGTCCTACCCATAGCTTTCGCAGTCGCTCCAGTGATCGTCCCAGAGCTGCATCTGGTTTCAGATCCAGTGAGGGCTGCAGATTGTTCAGCGCTTGTGTTGCTATATCCAGCTCCTGCTCATGCAAGGCTATTTCATCGTTCAGCGCCTTAAGCTTTCGGGGCTTTTCGGTCAGATCTTTCAGGCTGTCAATCACCGGCTGCGCAATCAAGGCAACATCTTCGCGCCAGTCGCCTTCTTCCTCGGGTTGCTCGGGTGTGAACAGGCTGGTATCCACGCCATCGATAGCAATGATTTCCAGGGTATCCCGCAGCTGTGTTATGTCGGTGGTCAGATCGTCTGCCTGACGCCGCAAGTCCGCTTCGTCCTGTTCATTGGCCTGCTCGATCCTCTCGCCCAGGTTGCTGCGCTCTCTGAGCTTTTGCGACAGTACACTCTGGATATAATCGAGTTTGGCAAGTGTCCGCCGGGCGCTGCTTACGGTTGCGCCTGCGTCGGTTTGCTGCTGCGATGATGAGGTTTCAGGGGTGACTTGCTGAGCCATCAGAGCGGAACCTGCCAGCGTGCAGCCTAACGTCACCACCATGAATGCAGCAAAGGCGTGTGCGCAGATCAGAGAACGCGTTTCGTTGAAGGTGAACATGGCGCCCAAAAGTGCTCAGTGAGCCAATGTCCATGCAATCTGGACACCATGACTCGCGGTGATCCGGTGTGCCTGTGAGGATTCCGCCTGTTCAACATTACCCTGGCCTGTACGGGCAAGCGTTGCGCTGTATTTTACAGCCCGTGTACCGACGAGGTCGGGAGGCGTATTCGGCCAGGTTTACTCGTAGGGTGGGACTGTGTGCCTATTGGCTACGGACATAAACGGGAAAAGCGGTATTGATGCCACCGCGCCCCGAGGTATACCCTTGAATCGTAAATCCCAGACCGGAGGGGCCTTCGAAGGGCTGGGCATTCTTGTCTCTGCTGTTGTTGTAGGCATTGAGCACCGCATCGATAACGTCATCACGTGACAGCGAGTCGGGGAAGAAACTCGAAAACTTTGATTTCCACTGTCCTGCGTCACGAATCTCTATAGTGGCGGTGTAGACGCCCGCACGATTTGCCTGATCACGAATCGACACAACACGCGCATTCTCAGGATCCTTGCCACCCGGCCGTGAATGAAAGCCTACTGGTTTGCCGCTTCGGTTGATCTCACCTTCAAACACATGCCACAGGTTGATATTGGGGTCGGTGTCGGACCACTGGCTATAGCCGGGTTCGCTGTGCGAACCTGAGTTGGAACCTGCTTCGGACAATGAGGCGGTACTGCCACTATTGCCTGATGTAGAGCTGGAAATCGAGCTGCCAGCGCCCTGGGACAGCGCTCTCAGGTCGATACCGAACTGGTCCAAATTGACGCCCAGTGCGACAAGTACCAGAGCGATGATCGGTATATAGCGTTTGTATTTATTCAAGAGACTCACATCCTGAGAGGGTTGCATGGATAGCACTTGCAGGATGTTAGCAATTCTGGTGCGTTGTTACCGAGCGTATGTGGCAGCTGGCCATCGAAACGCGGTCAATACCGGTAAGTGTCATGGTTTTGTCTCTGATGGCGCACACAAGCCGCCGTGGTCCCGAGAACTTGCTCTCTTGAGGCTGTCCGAGAATAACGATCGTGTCGAGGGTGTGAGATTTTGAGTCAGATTTTCGTGTCAATTGAGGTGAATAGTTGTTCTATTCGCCGTTGTTACGTGGAAAGCTGGCTGGAGGCAGCCCCGCCAAAATTAACGCCGTCGGCCGATTTGCTTATTCCAATTCGCTTATTCTCAGACAGCCTCCTACGCGATAGTCACATAACGAGCCCGCCCGCGATCACTCAGACGCGATATCCTGCCATGATGATTGACTGGTGCCGTGCCAGACGGATTCGTTTTGCATGGCAGCTAATTCGCTCCTCTCACTGGCAGCTTGTTTGTATGTCCTCCGGATCCCCCTCTAGTAACAACACCACGGCCACAACGGCTGGAACAATGTCTGATTCCAGCATCGCTAGCATCGCTTCGATGCGCGCATCCGTCAGGGTGCCAAAAGCTGTGCTGGCCGCCTATGGTTCGTTGGCATTCCCTCTGGCTGCAGCGTTTATTGCCTTGCAGGTCATCGTGCCAACCTTCTACGCGCAAAACACAGCGCTGAGCCTCACCGCCATTGGGGGACTGTTGCTACTGGCACGGCTCTGCGACACCGTCACAGATCCGTTGGTAGGGTATTGGTCTGATCGGAGTAATTTCCGGCTGGGCCGCCGTAAGCTATTCGTGCTTGTTGCTGCACCACTTATCGGGATATCCACCTGGTTCCTGTTCAATCCGGTGGACGGGGTAGGTGGCGCCTATCTGCTGTTCTGGACCGTTGCCATCTACGTTGCTGGCACGTTGTCTATCGTGCCTGCCAGTGCCTGGGCTGCCGAGCTGTCTCCGGACTACAATCAGCGAAGTCTGATCACAGGCGTGCGCGTGGCGTTCGGTCTGGCCGGCACGTTGGCGGCATTGATTCTACCTGCGCTGATTGCCAGTGAAAGTACTGAGGATCTGGGCAGTACGCTCAAGATAATCACAATACTGGTGCTGGTCACGCTACTCATCACCACGTTATGGGCGGCGTTCAGTGTGCCTGATACAGCCAGAACCGCCTTGCCTCCCAACTCGATCAGCGCCGCCTGGCTGTTGATGAAGTCACACAATCCGTTCAGGCAACTGCTGGTCAGCTTTCTTTTGAACGCTGTTGCCAATGCAATTCCTGCCACACTGTTCTTGTTGTTTGTCACCCATGTGCTGGGTGTGCCTGGGCAGGCGGGGATTTTTCTGGTGTTGTATTTTGTCTGTGCGGCGCTAGCAGTTCCGTTCTGGGTTGCTGTTTCCAAGCGCTATGGCAAGCACGGCACCTGGTCGTTCGCCATGATACTGGCCTGTCTGTTTTTTCTGTGGACACCTTTTCTCAACGCTGCCACAGTCATGTGGTTCTACGTCATTGTCATTGCGACAGGCTTTGCCACAGGTGCTGATCTGGCCTTGCCCAGTGCCATCAACGCTGATGTGATTGAATGGGATGCCTTGCAATCAGGTTTTACCCGTCCGGGATTGTTTTTCGCACTCTGGGGAACAGCGTCCAAACTCTCATACGCGCTTGCCATTGGCATCGCCTTTCCCTTGCTCGACTTTGCAGGCTTCAGTGCCAATGGAGAAAACAGCGAGAGTGCTTTGTTCTGGCTGGGTGTTCTGTATGGTGCTCCGTGCATTCTGTTCAAGCTTGCTGCAATCTGGACAATGCGGGGTTATCCCATTACGCAGAGCGTGCACGCTGATATCCGTAAACAGTTACATGAACGCCAGATACTGACAGACGCTGTTAGGGATGACGCATTAAAAACTGACTAGAGGTTTGCCAACGCCATCCGCTAATGGCCATCAGGCAACATTAGAAGCGCTCTGGTCTGATGACTTCGCATTCAGATACCGAGACGATGCCCAGATGTCTGTCCAGAATGCCGAAGGCGATGTCCAGAATAGGATCCACGTTATCCTCTTTGACAATGCAAAGCACATGGACCATGCCACCGGCGGACGAGATCTGTCCATCCACTGTCCATGGGCCACTGCGTCCCGATCCGCCCAAAACAGGCAGCAGGGTATACCCCGAGACGCCGCCAGCATCCAGGGCTTTGGTGAGGCGTGATTGCATGGGTGCTTCGATAATGATTTCTACGCGCTTGGCCTTGTGTACATTCATGAGCAACTGCCCCTAGGAGTAGAGAACGCTGGCGGCGGCAAGATACAAGGGTATCCCCACAGTCAGGTTGAACGGAAAGGTGATACCCAGCGAGAGCGTCAGGTAGATACCGGCGTTGGCTTCAGGCAAGGCCACACGCATTGCAGCGGGCACCGCAATATAGGACGCCGAAGCGGATAGCACCATCAGCAGTACCGCACCACCCTGGGACAGGTTGAGCAACAGCGCCGTACCCAGTCCGATGGTTGAGCCAATCACAGGCATCAGAACGCCGAATGCGACCAGCCCGCGGGTAACCAGTTTATGGCTTTGCAACAAGCTACGGCCTGCGACCAGACCGATGTCCAGCAAGAACAGACATAGCACGCCTTTAAACGGCGAAACAATGAAACTCTCTACCTCTTTCATGCCTTCTGCACCGGTCAGCAAACCAATGATGAAAGAACCCAGCAGCAGCACGATGGAGCCATTGAGCAGAATCTCGCGCCACATGCCTGCATTCATGCGCGAGCTGCTGTCATCGCGTGAAGCCAGCCATAAGGCTGTGACAATTGCGGGTGCCTCCATGGCGGCAGCCACAGCCACCATATAGCCCTCTGAGCTGATGCCATAGAGTTCCAGAGCGGTGCTGGCAGCAACAAAGGTAACAATGGATATCGAACCATAGTGACCGGCTACGGCTGCCGCATCCAGGCTATTGAGATTAGTCAGCACTTTTAGCAATGCAAAGGCGATGAACGGTATCAGTAACGACAACAAGGTGCCGGCTATCAGCGCCATGAGCACGCCGATGTCGAATTCGTTGCTCGATACACTCACGCCACCCTTGAAACCGATGGCAAACAGCAAGTAGATCGATAGCGCTTTGGCCATCGCCTCGGGTACTGTCAGGTCCGAGCGGACGATCGCGGCAAAGAAGCCAAGTACAAACGACAGGATGAGCGGCGAGAGCAGGTTGCTGCCTGCTAATGCAAAAATATCATTCATGTGCTGATGGTGCTTGGAATCAGGGGAGAACCTTACACCATTCAGCCTTCCGGTCGGCCCACTAATGCAATACGTTGTTGTCTGAATCTGTCGGGTCACTCGCTGAAAATAGATCCATGATGTCGTCCGCTGTCAGCGTCTGCAGAGTTGCCCCTTCCGCGCTGTTGATCGTTTGATCCGCAAGCAGCTGCTTGTGGGCCTGCATAGCCATGATTTTCTCTTCGACGGTGTTACTGGCCACAAGCTTGTAGATGAATACCGGTTTATTCTGTCCAATGCGATGTGCTCTGTCGCTGGCCTGGTTTTCCACGGCAGGGTTCCACCAGGGGTCATAGTGGATGACGGTGTCAGCTGCTGTCAGGTTCAATCCGGTGCCACCTGCCTTCAGGCTAATAAGGAACAGTGGGACATCGCCGTGCTGAAACGAGTCTATGACCTCATCACGTTTGCGTGTTCTACCAGTGAGTTTGGCGTAGCGGATGTTGCGTTTGTCCAGCTCGACTTCAATAAGACCCAGCATCTCGGTGAACTGTGAAAACAAGAGGATTTTCTTACCTTCACTGATGAGCTCATCCAGCATGGACATCAGCAGATCGGTTTTGGCAGATTCATGGATGCCTCGGGCACTGTCCAGTTTAACCAGCGCGGGGTGGCAACAGGTCTGGCGAAGTTTAAGTAGCGCATCGAGCATTTCGATGTGGCTTCGGGCCAGTCCCCTCTCTGCCAGCAGAGCGCGCACGCGCTGCTCCATGCTGACGCGGATGCTCTCGTACAGCCGGGCCTGCTCGGGTTCCAGAGTCACTTCACGAATGATTTCGGTTTTGGGTGGCAGCTCGGTGGCCACTTGCTCTTTTCGACGTCTGAGCAAGAACGGTCGGATAAGGGCTGACAGGCGTTGTTGTCGATCGGTGCTGCCGTGATTTTCGATGGGCGTGCGAAAGTAGCGGTTGAAATGTTTGCGTGTGCCCAGAAAGCCCGGCATGAGAAAATCAAACTGTGACCATAGCTCGCCCAGATGATTCTCCAGCGGCGTACCGGTCAGGCAGATGCGCCTTGGCACTTCAAGCGTCTTGATGGCCTGGGTAACCTTGGCTGTGGGGTTTTTTATGGCTTGTGCTTCATCGAGTACCACGCAGCCGAACTGTTGTCGCCCCAGCAGCGCAATATCACGGGTGACCAGGGCATAACTGGTGATAACGATATCAACAGGGTGTGCGGTGAGATCGTCCAGTTTTCGCTGGGTACCGTGCCAGATAAGCGTGCTTAGATTTGGCGTAAAGCGCGCAGCTTCCCGTTGCCAGTTACCCAGCAGA
>CAYGSW010000312.1:0-6723 GCA_964352535.1 uncultured Granulosicoccaceae bacterium
CATACAGGGTCAGTACCTGACATTCAGGCGTGAGTTCGATGGAGAAGAGCTGCGCCGATCCTATTCCATTTGCACAGGGCGCAATGAAGGTGCATTGCGCGTCGGCATCAAACGGGTTGAGGGTGGATGCTTCTCCACCTGGGCCAATGAAGAGCTCACAGTGGGGGAAACTATCGAAGCGATGCCACCGATGGGTGCCTTTTACACCCCCATTGAACCTGACACCGCGCGCAATTATGTGTTCTTTGCCGGTGGCAGTGGTATTACGCCTGTGCTTAGTCTTATCAAGACAACGCTGGTAGCTGAACCTGATTCTAATCTGACGCTGGTCTACAGTAATCGCTCTTCCAATTCAATTATGTTTCGTGAAGAGCTTGATGATCTTAAAAACCGGTATATGGGCCGGTTAAGTGTTGTTCATATTCTGGGCAGTGAAGCACAAGACATCGACTTGTTTTCAGGCAGGATCGATGCCGAGAAGTGCAAGCTGCTGTTCAAGAGCTGGATAGATATCGCCGCAACTGATCTGGCCTTTATCTGTGGGCCGGAACCCATGATGCTCACCATTGCCCAGGCACTGCGCGATCACGGGCTCAGCGATGATCAGATCAAGTTCGAGTTATTCGCCTCGTCGCAGCCTGGTCGCTCATCGCGCAAGGCTGTATCAAAAAACAACACGGGTACCGGTGCAGTGTGCAAGGCAACCATCACCATCGATGGCACCACGCGTGACGTGGAGATGGCCAAGAATGGCGAGAGTGTGCTGGACGCCGCGCTGGGCGCGAACATGGACGCACCCTACGCCTGCAAGGCAGGTGTGTGCTCTACCTGTCGAGCCATGGTGCTCGAAGGTGAAGTGGAAATGGAGAAAAACCACGCCCTCGAGGACTACGAAGTAAATCGAGGGTATGTGCTGACATGTCAGTGCTTTCCACTATCCGACCATGTTGTTGTTACCTATGACCAGTGAGAGTTCTATGAACGAATCTGCAACTGAGCCGATGCCACTGGATAGTTATCTGGCACAGGGTGGCAAGCTGACATCCCCCGACAACGCACCGCCACGCTATCGCGCAGAAATCATGCGCATGATGGCCAGCTTCATAGACAGCGAATTGGCGGGTTCCGCAGGCTTTGCCGATAGCATTAACACCGGCCCCGGTATCAAAGAGCGCATAGCCGCTTCGCGTATCACGCTTGAAAAGCTGGATCACGCCGAACGCGTGCTGGTGCTGCTAGGGCAGTTCGGCGCCAACACCGAGCGCTACTTCAGCCATCACCCGTGGACAACGCGACTGCCGCGCGATTCGGATATCGGCAATAGCCGACATGGACAGGACATGCGTCTGAACGTGTTTCACTACCCGATAGAGGGTTGGACCGATGCGGTTGTCATGAATGTACTCATGGGCACAGCAGTAAACATACAGCTTGGCGAAAGCCTAAAAATGTCCTATCAGCCTCTGGTAGAGGTCTATCGGCAAATTCTTCCGCGAGAACGCAGACACTTCGAACTCGGCCTTGAAGGTCTGCACCGGATACTTGAAAAGCGTGATGCCAAAACTGACGTTGAACGCAGTGTGGCTTACTGGTATCCGCGCATCGCAGCCAGCTTTGGCAGCTCAGCTTCGCAACGTTTTGAACAACTGCAGCGCTTTGGTCTACGACACACGCCCAATGAAAAGCTGCAAAGCCAATGGGAAATGGACATCACTGCCGTGCTATCGCCACTTAACATCGCGCATTGAAAATCCCGCACTAAGTATCCTGCATTAACCTCACCCGCATTAACCTCACGGAAAAAGCACGCAATGAACGCACCCCTATCGGAATCACACCGGATAGAGAGTTACGCCTGCGGTGAATGGATTCAAGGACAGGGCGAAGGCAAGACACTGCTCGATGCCTCGAGCGGTCGGCCAATCTCCATCATCGATTCAACCGGTCTGGACTTCAAGGACATGCTCAGTCATGCTCGCCAGAAGGGTGGCTCACAACTTCGCAGCATGAGCTTTCATCAGCGTGCTCTGATGCTCAAGAGCCTGGGTCAGGCACTGATGGCAGAGAAAGAATCTTTCTACGCCTTCTCGTCGGCTACCGGCGCCACACGCACCGATAGCTGGATCGATATAGAAGGCGGTATATCCACGTTACTCTCCTATGGCTCCAAGGGTCGACGAGAACTGCCAAATACGCGCATGCTGCTCGATGGTGCGCCCGAGCCATTGTCCGGCGATTCAACGTTCTCTGCCCAGCACATACTCTCGCCGCTAGAGGGTGTCGCCATCCACATCAATGCCTACAACTTTCCCTGTTGGGGTATGTTGGAAAAGCTGGCACCGACGCTGCTTGCCGGAGTACCTGCCATTATTAAGCCTGCCAGCCAGACCGCTTATCTGACAGAGCTGATGGTGCGTCGCATCATTGCGACGGGCATCTTGCCCGACGGTGCGCTCCAGCTCATATCGGGATCGGTGGGTGATCTGCTCGATTATGTCACCGCGCAGGATATTGTCACATTCACAGGTTCTGCCAGCACCGGTCAGATGCTGCGCGTGCATCCGGCCATTATCCAACATTCAACGCGATTCACCATGGAAGCCGACAGTCTCAACGCTGCGGTTCTCGGTGGCGATGCCGCACCCGATACGCCAGAATTTGATTTGTTTGTGCGTGAAGTAGCACGCGAGATGACCACCAAGGCGGGACAGAAATGCACGGCTATACGTCGCGTCATCGTGCCGCGAGAGTGCGCCGATGCCGTGACCTCTGCTCTGTCTGCCCGACTGGCAAAGACAACGGTTGGAGATCCTACTGACGAAACCGTGCGCATGGGACCACTGGCCAGCCTAGACCAGCGCCAAGAGGTGCGCGAAAGAATCAGAGATCTGGGTGCTGAGGCGCAGATTGTCTATGGAGATCCTGACAGTCCCGACATAGTGTCCGGAGATGCCGACCAGGGTGCGTTTGTCAATCCGGTCGTGCTCTATTGTGATCAGCCGAAGGGCTGCCAGGCGATCCATGCTGTTGAAGCCTTTGGTCCGGTCAGCACCATTATCCCTTACGATTCAGTGGATGACGCCATCAGCCTGACCGCGCTGGGCGGTGGAAGTCTTGTCGCTTCTGTATTCACCAACGACGGCGACTTTGCGCGTGATGTGGTGACAGGACTGGCACCGTGGCACGGACGTATCATGCTCGGAAATCGCCTGAGCGCAAAGTCATCAACGGGTCATGGGTCCCCCTTACCCATGCTGGTTCACGGTGGTCCGGGAAGGGCAGGTGGCGGTGAAGAACTGGGAGGCATACGCGGCGTCAAACACTACATGCAACGCACAGCGGTGCAGGGCACACCGGGCCTGCTGACGTCTGTAACCGGTCGCTGGGTAACCGGCGCTCAGGTGGCTGTCACCGACGAGCATCCGTTCCGCAAGTCTCTAGCCACGCTTGAGATCGGCGATACCGTTGTGACCGCTGCGCGCAAAGTCACACTGGAAGATATCGAGCACTTCGCTGAATTTACCGGTGACACCTTTTACGCGCACATGGATGAGACCGCGGCTAAGGCAAATCCGTTCTTTGATGGACGCGTGGCTCATGGCTACCTGATCGTCTCATTTGCGGCCGGCCTGTTTGTCGATCCTGCGCCAGGCCCCGTTCTGGCGAACTATGGCGTGGATAACCTGCGTTTTCTGACCCCTGTGTACCCGGACGACACATTGCAATTGTCGTTGACGTGCAAGGAAATCAATCCGCGCGAAACCGACGAGTATGGTGAGGTGCGCTGGGATTGCACCGTTACCAATCAGGATACTGCCGTGGTTGCTCAGTACGATGTACTGACCATGGTAGCCAAAATTTGATCAAACTCGCTACGCGTCAGAGTCGGTTAAACAGCCTTCATGCCATTAAGCATCATTGAGGTGATCAGTGCAGCATATTCTTTGCGGCTGATCGAGCCGTCATCCTTAAACCACAGGTACATCCAGTTCAGCATGCCAAACAGCGACATGGTGACGGGCATAAGATAGGCGCGCTCATCGTTCAAGCCGGGGTTGATAAGTTGCAGCACAGTCGCGAAACGGTGCGTTATACGGCGTTCTACCTCATGTACGGCGTGCAGTTGCTCATCACTGAGTGAGCGGACGCAGTTAAGTTGTACATTATGCTGGTCGTCAGAGTGCTGATAGATATCCAGCACCTGATGAATCAGCAGACTTAGCCGGGTTTCCGGGTCGGCATCGGGTTGATCCACGGCCTCCAGTGCGTCATCGAGTTCCGTCAAATGAGAATGCACAATATCAAAAATCAACGCAGCCTTGCTGGAGTAATAATGATAGAGCAGAGCTTTGGACACATTGCCGTGCTCGGCAATCTGCGACATGGACGCGTTCTCCATACCGGCTTCAGCGATCACGGCCGCCGCGCTGGACACAATGCTGCGCCTCTTGGTGTCGTAGGTATCTGCTTGCTTGCGAGCCATGAGTCCTTTGTCATTCCCGCAAAGACGGGAATCGAGCTGTTTGACCAGTAGATACCCGCATGCGCAAGTACCTCAGCGTCCTTAACGGTATGACACCCCAAAACCGGTCTGTCACAATTCAACCTCTAATCATATAGTGCTTACAGAGAGCTCTTCAACCCGCTAATGTCAAACATGTTTAATAGTGCAGTGATAACATCATCTGCAGAATCCTGCTCAGTTACTTTTACCTCATCGCAGCCAGGAGGCAGCAACTGATGCTGCACATAGAGCGAGATGGCGAGGTGGCCATCGTTGTTATCAACAATCCACCTGTCAATGCCATCGGACATGAGATGCGCAAGGGCCTGTTTGAAGCGGCCGATACGCTTGATGCCGATGATGACGTGCTAGCCGTCTTACTCATTGCACAGGGTCGTACCTTTATTGCGGGTGCCGACATTTCAGAGTTTGGCAAGACACCACAGCCACCGCACTTGCCTGACGTGGTTACCCGCATCGAGCAGGCTCGCAAACCGTGGACCGTGGCTATTCATGGCCAGGCCCTCGGTGGCGGACTGGAAGTCGCTCTCGCTTGTCACTACCGAGTGGCCGCGCAGTCAGCCCGTCTGGGCTTGCCAGAGGTTACGTTGGGCATTGTGCCGGGAGCCGGAGGCACGGTGCGTCTACCTCGACTCATCGCTGTACAAGCTGCGGTAGAGATGGTGACCACCGGCAAACCCGTCAACGCTGCACACGCTCTGGAAACCGGTCTTATCGATGCGCTGGCGACAGATGATGAGCTACGAGCTAACGCTATCGGCTTTGCCAGGCAATCCGCTTCTCAGACAATACCAACGCCGTTGAGTGCGCGTGAACCACACGATACACCCGATACCGATTTCTGGAAGTCTCAGGAGAGTCAGCTGATGCGCCGCTCGCGCGGTTCATTGTCACCACTACGTGCGCTGTCGTGTGTTCGCTATGCCATTACACACAGCGCCGATGAAGCACTGAGATTTGAACGCGATACGTTCCTTGAGCTGCGCGCCAGTGATCAGGCCGCCGCCCTGCGCCATGTCTTCTTTGCTGAACGCGCGGCACCCAGGCCTGTGCAAGTCAAGGATGTCACAGCACGCGTCATACGCTCGGTAGCGGTGATTGGTGGAGGCACTATGGGCGCCGGGATTGTTGCCGCCCTGCGCGATGCCAGATTTCCAGTGGTACTGATCGAACGTGATGCTGAAGCACTGGATCGCGGACGCGCCACTATCGTCAAACTCTTCGATGCAGCGCTTAAGCGAGGCCGTCTGAATGAGGCGGAGCACGCAGCTCGTCTGGCCGACATCACCTACAGCACACAGTATGCGTCACTGGCCGATACCGATGTCGTGATAGAGGCGGTATTTGAAGATTTGCAGGTCAAGCGCGACGTGTTCACATCGCTGGATGCTCATTGTCGCAGTGATACCGTGCTGGCTACCAACACGTCTTATCTTGATCCAAACGCCATTGCCTCGGTAACCCGTCATCCGGAGCGTGTGCTGGGCTTGCATTTTTTCAGCCCGGCCAATGTGATGAAACTGCTAGAGATCATACCTACCCAAGACACGCAGCACGACGTACTCGCCACCGGCTTTGCCTTGGCCAAAGCGTTGCGCAAAATACCGGTTCAGGCTGGCGTGTGCGATGGCTTTATTGGCAATCGCATTCTCAAGGTAACGCGTGCCCAGGCTGAACGTCTACTGACTGGTGGAGCCTCTCCTGCTGATATCGATCGTGCCATGCGTGATTTTGGTATGCCAATGGGGCCGTTTGAAGCGCAGGATCTGGGTGGCCTTGATATTGCCGCCTTTCAGCGTAAAGCGGCTAGGGAGCGTGGTGAGATACCGTTTGCTCCGATCGCTGAAAGACTGGTTGCTATCAATCGATTGGGGCAGAAAAGTCAGGCTGGTTGGTACGACTATATACAAGGGAATAGAACGCCGCAGCCATCTGAGACAGTAGCGAAGATCATTGCAGAAGAATCTTCGCGGCTTGGTCAGGCCGATTTAGCCTTATCGGACGAGCAGCTGGCAGAACACATCATTCTGCCTATGATTAACGAGGGTGCTCGCATTCTGGAGGAGGGAGTGGCACAACGCGCTGCCGATATCGACCTGGTTGAAATACACGGCTACGGATTTCCACGCTGGCGGGGTGGCCTGATGCATCACGCTGAGACAGTTGGGCTTGCCGTCATTGTGGACAAAGTTCAGGGC
>CAYGSW010000313.1:0-6706 GCA_964352535.1 uncultured Granulosicoccaceae bacterium
CCACTGAAGAAGTCACAGACGCCGCTACTGAAACTGCAGAAGCTGTCACCGATGCCGCAGCTGGTGCAACCGAAGAGGCCACTGAAACTGTTGAAGCCGCCGCTGAAGAAGCAACAGATGCGGTCACTGAAACGACAGAAGCCGCAACAGATGCCGCTGCCGAGGCAACTGAAGAAGTGACTGAGACCACTGAAGCGGCCACTGAAGAAGTCACAGACGCCGCTACTGAAACTGCAGAAGCTGTCACCGATGCAGCAGCTGATGCAACCGAAGAGGCCACTGAAACGGCTGAAGCCGCCGCTGAAGAAGCAACCGATGCGGTCACTGAAACGGCAGAAGCCTTCACTGATGCCGCTGCCGAGGCAACTGAAGAAGTGACTGAGACCACTGAAGCCGCCACTGAAACTGAGGAAACAGTAACCGATCAAGTTGCAGATACTGCCGCAACCGCCGTATCAGGCATCGCAGAACGAGGCTCATTTGACCTTGGTGGCGTAAGCCGTCAATTGGGTGGCGTTATCGGCACGGCAGCGACGGTGCTCTCGTCAGTCAATGACGAAGCTTCAGCCAAGGCAGCACTGCCGAGGCTGGAAACGGCTAATGCATCACTCACTGAAGTCGCTGGATCTCTGGCTGACGCTCCTGCTTCAGCGCAGGGTCCTATTCAGGCGGTTATCGGTAAGGGTGTCGCTCGTCTGCAGCCACTGGTGGATAGCGCAATGGTCAAAGCGGGTGTGGGTCCAGTCTTGACTCCCGTACTGACACCCATGATGGAGACGCTACAAGGTATGGTCGAGTAGTAGCAAATACTTTCGTAGTCGGGAAACAAAAAAGGCGCCTACATGGCGCCTTTTTTTGTCATCTGAAAACCTCGTAGATCAAACAAATCCCTGCACCTGGCAGAGCTTCACTGAGTGAGGCCGTCAGATTACGGCATGCCGGCTCATGGCCGAGTCGATTGCACTGACAATTTCGTCGATATCACTTTCGGTACAGATAAGCGCTGGACTCAGACATACGGTATTGTTCAGGCCTGTCAGACTTCGATTGGTACGCCCGATGACCACGCCCTGCTCCATACAATCGGCCGCAACCGCCATAAGCATCTTCTCTTCAACAGGCTCTTTGGTCTGGCGATCTTTGACCAGCTCAAAACCGCAAAAAAGTCCCTTGCCACGAACATCGCCAATGACTTTGTATTTGTTCTGCAGGCCACGTAGCTTCTCCATCAGGTAATCACCCATTTTGTTGGTGTTTTCAAGTAGGTTCTCTTCTTCGATGATGCGCATGGTTTCAAGCGCCGCTGCAGGTCCGGCAGCACACCCGCCAAAGGTGCTGATGTCACGGAAGTAGCCCATGGTGTCATCACTGTCCTTGAACTGATTGAACACGTCTTCAGTGGTGACGGTACACGCTATGGCGGCATAACCACTGGCAACACCTTTTGCCATGGTGACAATATCGGGCTTGATGCCATAGTGCTGATAGCCAAACCATTTACCCGTGCGTCCAAGCCCACAAACCACCTCGTCAATGTGGAGAAGAATGCCGTATTTGGTGCAGATTTCCTGAACAGTTTCCCAGTAACCTTCTGGTGGCGTTATGACGCCACCACCAGCGGTGATCGGCTCCAATACGATAGACCCGACAGTATCAGGGTCTTCACGCAAAATGATGTTCTCGATTTCACGCGCAATCTTCACCCCGTATTCTGATTCGTCGGGGAACTGGCTGCGGTATTCACAACAGTGCGGAACTTCGACAAATCCTGGGGTAAATGGGCCGTATTGGTCTTTTCGCTCGTTCTGACCACACGAGGATAACGCGGTAATCGTTGTGCCGTGATAGTCCCGGTCTCGGTACAGAATCTTGTGCTTCTTGCCATTATGCTTCATGGCAGAAATTTGCCGCACCATCTTGTAGCCTTTCTCGTTAGCTTCAGAACCTGAGTTTGAGTAGTACACCCGGCTCATTCCGGGCATCTTGGCAATGAGCTGTTCAGCGTATTTAATCCCCGGGATATTTCCAGCAGAACCCGCGAAATAACACATTTCCACCAGCTGGTCACGGACCGCGTTAGCTATACTTTCGCGGCCATAACCGACGTTTACCGTCCACACCGCACCTGACACGGCATCAATATGCTCCTTGCCGTTTTGATCCCAGATACGCATGCCCTTGCCGCGTACGATCATCAACGGATCCTTGGTTTCCAACGGCTTATGCGGCGTCAGATGGTGCCAGATGTGCGCACGATCCGTTTCGATCAGATCGGCAAATTCCATGTTCTCTGTTGGCTTGTTCATGAGCTTCACTCCGGAAGTACGACATTGAGGACCGAGGCGCTTGTTCTAACGCTATTGCTCACTACGCTCGGGAAATAATGCTGGTTCCATTCTGGCGCCAGTTCACATCAAATTAAGAGGCTTTTGCGCAGGCTCCCTACACAGGTACAGCCTATACTATTTATTAATGGCTCTTATGCCTAGACTATGCGCGAGTCCCTCTTGTTCAAACAGTGCCAGCGAATGCTCTAAGGTGATACCAGAAAATGCCTGCCGCGACACGGTCGACGGCTTCGTGGGCCAACAGCTGAATCGGCCAGAATGTGTGCTCGCCCATTGTTCCGGGTTGCTCATTGTGCCCAATTGGTCGAGAAACGGCGGCATCAGCCTGATTACACCAGACCAACAGACGCATACGATTCTGGCTGAGCATCCCACACCGCTGCGCCCGAATGGTATTGCGCTCGAATCAGGCGGCAATATCCTCTTGGCACACATGGGAGACACCTCTGGCGGCATATTCAGCATCAGTGCAGATGGGCACGTTGAAGAACGCGTCTCGCAGGTGAACGGTGAGCCAATGCCACCCACTAATTTTGTAGTAAAGGATTCGCAAGACCGGCTTTGGATAACCGTGAGCACACGAAAAACACCCAGGGCTGATGATTACCGCTCCGACGCTGGCAGTGGATACATCGCAGTAGCTCAACCGGGTGCATCAGAGGCAACCATTGTGGCTGACAATCTGGGCTACACGAACGAGTGCGTCATTGATGAAAACAGTGGTTGCGTGTATGTCAATGAAACGTTTGGGCGGCGATTGACGTGCTTTGACTTTAGCGGTAACGCGTTACCACGACTGAAAAAACGACGCACCTTGTACGAGTTTGGTACAGGCACCTACCCTGATGGGCTGGCTCTGGATATCGATGGAGGGCTATGGGTAACTAGCATTATCAGTAACAGAATTTTACGCGTAGAGCGCAATGGCCATTGCCAGACCATCTTCGAAGACTCGGATGAATCGCACTTGCTGTGGACAGAGCAAGCCTATGCGCGCAACGCTCTTGGACGCGAACACCTGGATAACGCCAAGTCCAGGTATGTGAAGAATCTATCCAATGCAGCCTTTGGCGGCTCACAAGGGAACCGACTTTTTTTAGGTAACCTTCTGGGTGACACACTACCTTTTATCGACGTGGAGACAAAAGGCGTCAGGATGCTGCACTGGGAGGTACCGTTGGGCGCATTGGCGCGTTTTTTACAGGGCGCAGAGGCCGATGACTGCTGACCACACCTCAGCACAATTTACGAAACAGTAGCGTTTTTCGTTATCACTGTATGGCTATTGCTGTCTGGCACACGCAGTTTCTGTAAAGTACAGCCACTTGAATTCTGCCGATAATCACAAGCACGTCATGAGCACACAAACATCATTCACTATTGCCGTGTTCGAAGGTGATGGCATCGGCCCGGAAATAACAGCTCCGTGCTGCAGGCTGTTGGAACAGGCGTGTGCCAAGGCCGGCAGAATACAACCTCGGCACGCGTGCACGCTGCAATTCCAGCCACTGCCAGCAGGCGCAAAAACCTATCAGCAATGCGGCGAGGCCTTGCCAGAGAGTTCTGTGCTTGCCGCGCGCAAAGCCCATGCCATTCTACTTTCTGCCATGGGTGATCCTGCAATCCGATATCCTGATGGTACTGAAATCACACCGCAGATTGACCTGCGATTCGCGCTTGAGCTATACGCAGGTTTTCGCCCGATACGCTCGATTCCCGGTGTGTCTGGACCACTGTCAGACCCACGAGCCCGTGATATCGATTTTGTGCTGGTGCGCGAATCGATTGAAGGCTTGTTTGCGCCACAAGCGCCCGGCCGTATGATCGATGATGAGCAAGCAGAGGAAACTCTGGTGATAACTCGCAAAGTCAGTGAGAAACTCTTCGACGCCACGTTCGCACTGGCCAGACAACGGGCATTGAAGCGCACCGGCTCAGGCTCCGCGCGACCTGCGCGTGTGACGTGTATCGACAAGGCCAACGTCTTTCAGGCTTTCGCTTTTTTTCGCAAGCTGTTTTACGAGGCAGCTGAACGCGCTGAAATCCCTAACACTACCGACCATGCAGCGCTGTGGACAACAGATCACGCCTACATTGACATTATGAGCCTCAACCTGGTGATGCGCCCGTGGGAATACGATGTCATGGTGACGGAAAACATGTTTGGCGACATACTTTCGGATCTGGCAGCGGCACTGATTGGAGGCATGGGCTATGCACCTTCAGCTGATGTTGGTGACAAGCATGCGGTGTTTCAACCTTGCCATGGCACGGCCCCTGATATCGCAGGAAAAGGACTGGCCAATCCGACAGCCATGTTTCTCTCTGGTGCTATGATGCTGGAGTGGCTGGGCAATCGTCATTCACAACCTGTATTGCAAAGCGCCTCTGAATTGCTTGTAAAGTCGGTGGACAATGCATTTGCCAGCGGTAATCTGCGCACTGTGGAACTGGGTGGTTCTGCAGGCCTGGAACAAGTGAGCACGACCGTGGAACAAGCGTTGGACGCTCTCTAACAACGCCCCTGACACCAATTTGTACGCCCGCTCCTACTCCAGAGGCACACCGGCCCGCGCCGCAAAATACACGGCTTCGGTCCTGTTTCTGGCACCCAAAGTCCGGAATATGGCTGACAGATGCGCCTTGACCGTGTTCTCTGAAATTGCCATTTTGCTCGAGATGGTCTTGTTGGGCTTGCCCTGCAACAGATAGGTCAGCACCTCGCGCTGACGATCTGACAACGACGCGAGCAAAGCGACATCACTGCGCTCCTCGGGTGATCTGCCGTGCATACCATTACGCATGACGCCGCGCGGAAGATAGATGCCTCCAGCCAGAATAAGCCTGATGGCGCTTAGCAGTTCATCATGTGTTGCAGATTTGGTGATGAATCCCATTGCTCCGCGATCAATGCACAGTCGAATGACGGTCGGGTCTTCTTCGCCAGAGAGAATGATGATCGGTATATCCGGTGAGAACTTGCGCAAAGTGAGCAGTGAGTCCACACCAACAGCATCAGATAGTTTGAGATCGAGCAACACCAGTTTCAGATCGCGATGCGCTTCAAGGAGCTGCAATGCTGTCGTCAGATCTTCAGATTCGATCACCTCTGGCGGCGGGGTCAGGCTTTGTAGTAGATGAGTCAGGCCACTACGAAAGAGCGTGTGGTCGTCCACGATCAACAGTTTCATAAAACAGTCCGCTTGCCCAAGCGTTAATGATGTACCGTCGGCGACGCGCTTGATACGATTAACAGCGTAAGTGTACCGAGGCCTGAGCGCTTGTCAAACCCCCATTCAGACCAGTGAAGCGTTGTATCTGACCGTCCTTCAACCGTTTATGCAAACCGGCGAGCCTGTTGATCGGCGCGTACAATCAGCATTGGCAGCGGCCACTTTTGCACCGGCAATATCCTGATACCCTACAATGACGTCTCTGCGTTAACCAATTTTGCAAATAAAACAAGTGCCTAGATCAGATCCCATTCGCAAACGCCTGCAACGCCAGACCGGGCGTGCCGTCGTCGATTTTTCCCTGATCGAGCCTGACGATCACATCATGGTGTGCCTCTCAGGCGGCAAGGATAGCTATACATTGCTGGACATGCTGCTGCATCTGCGCTCCGTAGCCCCCATCAACTTCACGTTGGTTGCCGTGAACCTGGACCAGAAACAACCCGGATTTCCGGAACACGTACTGCCGGATTATTTGCAAAGCCTGTCCGTCGACTATCGTGTCATCGAGGAAGACACCTACAGCATCGTCAAGGAAAAGGTACCTGAAGGCAGCACAACCTGTGGTCTGTGCTCACGTTTACGTCGCGGCATCCTATACCGCGTTGCCGACGAGCTGGCAACAAGCAAGATTGCGTTGCGGCATCATGCCGACGATCTACTGGAAACACTGTTACTGAACATGTTTTACGGAGGTTCGCTTAAAACCATGCCAGCCAAACTGCACGCAGACAATGGCCGCAATATCGTGATCCGTCCCATGGTCTATTGCCGTGAGAGCGACATAATAGACTACAGCAACATTCGCGAATTTCCGATTATCCCGTGCAATCTGTGCGGCTCGCAGCCGAACCTACAACGACAGAACATGAAGCAGCTGCTGGCTGACTGGGATCAACAGGATCCCGGCCGAATCGCCTCCATGCTGACGGCGATGACAAATGTCAAACCCTCACACCTGCTGGACAAGTCGTTGTATGACTTCGACAACAATCAAAGGATTACCGGCGCGGGGGAAGACGGTACACAGATTTACCCGACGCTCTCCGGAATACCGGTGGTCCCTGTCACGCACTAGTAGTCCGTCAACCCGAAATATTAGGATTCAGAGTTCACCAGCCGCCG
>CAYGSW010000314.1:0-6681 GCA_964352535.1 uncultured Granulosicoccaceae bacterium
AAATATTATTGTATAAAAAAAAAGCCGCCCTTTGGGCGGTTTTTCCGTGCCTTGGCTGACGCGTCAGCCGACTATAAGGTCACACAAAAAAACGTTAGTTAGATCGCGCTTCCTTACTAGCTGACCCGACAAAAATCAAAACACTAGACATTTATCACCTCCTGTTTATCCGCCCAAGGGACCGTGAGGTTAGCACAAAAAATTACGATTGCACGGGCGCTTCGACTTTCGAAGCGTTACGGACTAGCGATTTGTTGTGGCGAGTTTGATATTCCCACCCGAATCATTCGGAAATGACGCCGTTTATCATCGGGAATCAATTGAAGTTCGTGGTTTTGATGAATCGACGATGTCCTGCCCTCACTGTCTATGCTTACATTCACAGAAGTAGAACCGACAGGCAGCTCTACTCTGAGCAGCGATAAATACGCAGGCAAAGTTTCCCAGCTTCGGGTGTCAGCTCGCTCTATTGCCAGTAGAAACAGCTTGGCCAATGCACCGGCAAGAGGATCCTGCTCTTCAATGCTTTCGCTCACGTTGTACTTAACAGCCAGCCTCAAAGCCTGACGTGCAGCAATTGCTTTGCCTCGCTTTGCCAGTGCACTGCGTGCAATGGGTAAAAGCTGTGTATCAACCCGAGTAGTTTCCAGTTGTCTTGAGCCAGCAAGTATGCTGATGTCAGGCGCTTGCTCGTGAATGTCCGGGTAGTAGGGAAAAGAAACTCTCGCATCGATGTCAAGATACAGGTCGCCGGGCAATTTTGGTTCAATGAAACCTGTGGCAACCAGCAATATCAATTCCCTGCCACGTCTTGCATCTTCAGGTAATCGTTCAGGCTCAAGTGTGCTTGCAAGCCTCCGATACTCCACTTGTGCACTATCCCATTGCCCAGCAGTTTCAAAGCTTAATGCCATGAGATAACGGGTAAAGAGATCATTGTCTAAAACATCGTCATGTTTTTCGTACAGTGCAACGGCGCGACGAGCCTCTACGGCGGCACCAGTAGGCTGATCAAGCATGAGGTAGTTGATCATCTGGAAGGTGTGAATCCATAGTCTTTCACTGAATTCACCACTATAACGAATGGCCCAGTCGCTGGTGGCTAGTGCAGCAGACTGATCACGCGTACTGATGTAATCCAGTTGTTCAATCAGCTGATAGGCTTCCTCGAACGCAACAATACTCTGAGCATATTCTTGCGCCGCCTGTGCCACCAGTGCCTTATCCAGCAGCAGCAAAAGTCTATCGCGTCGTGATACGTCTGCTTCACTTAGCGTTTGCAGTGCGGCATCGGTGCTGCCTTGTTTGAATTGCACTCGCGCCGTTGTAAGCTCTCCAGACGTTGCGCACGCTTGTAGTACAAGAATGCAAATTGCCAAAGCCATGCGATGGACACAGTGTTTGCAAGTGCGCATCGGCTGTTGCTGTAAGGTCAAGCTAGGGGATGAATATGCCATAGGTGCCCGCAACCGAATCAAGTGGTGATATGCAGGTGACAATGAGTTGCTTATTCACACCGTGATCCGATGGTATCGCGTTTACTCTACCAGCCAATAATGGGTCTGGATGCTTCGCGTGCTATTTCCACGTTATCGGCCCAACTGATCTCGCCCGTTTCAAGGTTAGTCAGTTCCAGGTTCATAGAGTAATAAATGAGTTCGCGTTTGTTAAGGCGCCACTGTCTAGCTTGTTGTTTTTCGATGGAGCGTAGCGTTCCGGAAAGGATATAGTCTGCGCCGAGTTGCCTGCCTTCATTGACTCGTTGTTCTGGAGCTACGAAGCCTGCGTACTGATAGTCAGCCTCATCGGCCAGATTATCTCTCTGATTACGATTTATGAAGCGATACTCGCCCGATTTGATCAGAGCGAGCCTGATGTCGTCGGTTATGCCACCCGTGTTGATGTGTTCGGATGTTTCGTTGTCAATTCCATAGACGACAATGATGGGTTTATCGACTTCTGTAGATACTCCCGGAGAGCTGAGCAAGCTGTCTGTCAGCGTGTTGACAATCTGTTTCTTATCGGAAAATCCATAGCTGGCGTCATAGTGCTTTTCGACATCAGGATCAAGCGTTCTTGTGGTAGCAGCGCAGGATATCAGCGACCCCATTGCAACCAGCAAAAGCCCTGCTTTGAGAAGGTTCTTGCCTGTATTCCGTATGGACAATGATGCATGTGAAGGTGTGAGATGTGCCATAGGTGTGTTATCTCGGGTGTCTCGAATGAGTATTGGATCGGGCTTGAAAAAATTGAGGGTTATTTACTCGGTTTTCACACTGTGCAGGGCGTTGTTTTCATTGATCATTCGACCTCGCTACCTTGCGTTCAGTTCAGCTACACAGCATACAATGTTGCAGCCAGCGAAATGTCAGTTCCACTCTATCGTAGTTTCCTGTACCGCAGATTAACGAGAGCATCTTCCCGTTTGGTTGTGCCGTGCGGCTATGTAATCCTGCATTTAGGTGCAACTCTATGATTAGTAACGAGAAATCATTTTTGTGATTTGCGTTTGTGTGTTAGCTTTGGTATAAAGTATCAGTGGGCGTTTGTCGAACAAGGGAGTGATGACATGCTGAGAAATTCCAGAAACTCACTGGATACGGATGGAATGGAGTTGCTTGTTCCGCGTGGGCAACGTGCCAAGCGTGTTAAACGATTCAGTGGTCGTGTTCGATGGTATGCTGGTTTGTTGATAGTGGGTGTTTTCGGATCTATCGGCTGTCTGTTAGCGATGTTCTACACATCTCATAGCGAGAACGTCGCTTACAAGCTGGGACTAACGCGCGTTGCCAACAGCCTGGAAAATGTACTAGAGCTGCTTGCCTGGCCGGTCTTGATGTTTATGGTGATTCTTTCTATCTATGCTTTGCAAAGGTTGCATCAGCTCTACAAGGTCGCTAATGATCCTGAAACCTATCGTCGACATTGACGGTTTACTCAATAACAATAGTGTAGAGCTAATCCACTGCAAAAGCGTAGGTTGAGGTGCGGCTTTATGATCAGCCGGTTGGAATCTATCGGCTTTCGTCGTTTCGTGACACTTTGCTGTGCAGGTGTTTGGCCGCATGTACCTGACGTCGACCCACCGTCCATTTGATGTGCATGTACCATCGATGTCTGAGCGCTGCCGGAACCATCAGATTCCATACTGCAGAAAAGAACTTGTTGACCCCTAATTTGTTAAGAGTGATTGTCACACGTTGCCTTAACCAGTTGAGTACAGGTTGTGGAATGATCAACAAGGCAAAAGCGGCAAACGTGCTGCCCGCGGTTGTGAGCAGCAGACCGATAGCCAGACCTGTTCTCAGCCATAGAGGTAATTGCAAATAGCGCTGGAAGCCCTGTTTTAAAACCGCCAACGCCTTTAATCGCGTGGTGATTAGAAACCTTCGCCAGGGCTTATGCGATTTCACGAGAAAATGAGTTGAGGCTTGCATAACAATCTTGCGCGACTGTATGGCCACGCCGTTTTTGACCAGTAACAACCCTAGCTTGGGTGTCAGACTTTTTATCCAGGCCTTACCCCATGTCAGCATGCCAAGAAACAAGGGAATAATAAGTTGGTGTGTGTAGACAACAACCGCTACCACCACACACAGAAAGACAAGTCCTATCGCTTGCAATCTGCCTGTGGTTGCATAACGGCGCATAACGCTAAATCAGTTCACACGCTGTTGAAGGCTATTATCCAACTCGTAAAGTCAGTCGTGTATATCTCCAGCCTCATCAGTAACGACCTGGCCCGTAGCGCGTCGCCAAATGATTGCACCCGACAAGCCTATGCCCAGAAACCCGCTGTATAAAATCAAAGCTAGCCATTGAACAGAGACGTAGTTGTCTTTATCAACCCAGCCTTCTTGCAGTGATAAGTAGACAAGCGCGCCAAAAAATATCAGGACAATCGTGGTGCCGATTTTTCCCAATGCCTTCCAGGCTGCGATAATCAAAGCCACATTAGCCAGGGCCGCAATAATAACGCCCAGAATGACCCAAGCATCAGTCGGGTTTTGATGATTTTTCACCCAGTGATATACAGAGACGCCAGTGGGGTTGTAGCTGGCAAAAACGACGGTTGCTGATATCAGCATGCGTGTTATCAGAACTGCAGGTGATGAGCCCTTGAGAGCGTTGATCATGGAATGTTTCTCTGAATTAGCTTGAGTGTCGACTCCGACGGCCATCGAAAAAACCGTCGCACCGTGTCAATCTGGCTAAGGGTAGCAAACCTTAGTCCAATCGCCTCGTGACTTTTAACGATGGTCGCACGGGGTTAGCGGATTGTTGTGAATACGTTGCAGGCTCTCGTCGTCAAGACCAAAAGCACACGCAAACACGTAGACTGGTAGTCTGCCAACCCGAAATATGAGGACTCAGAGTTCACCAGCCGCCGTCCAGCAAGGCGCGTTTGTGAAGTCGTATTGGGCATACGTCGAACAAACGTAACGCTGAATCCTAATATTTCGGGTTGAAGGACTACTAGCGGGCCACATGAAAAACAGATACTGCCGTGGAAGTTCTCTCTACTCCGTTGTACATCTTTGCTTATGGGTCGCTTATCTGGCGACCTGACTTCGCGCATACTGACGTGCAGCAAGCTCATGTGTCTGGCTTTGCAAGACGTTTTTGGCAGGCTTCACACGATCATCGCGGCACGCCTGCCTTACCTGGAAGAGTAGTTACTCTCGTCCCGGTTAGCGATGGCATCTGTGAAGGACTGGCTTACAGGGTTCCCGATGAGCAACGCGAGCAGATACTGAATGCCCTGGACGAGCGTGAACAGGATGGGTACGAGCGCGTCTGCCTTCCGACTTTGTTGAAGGAGCGCAATGAAACGATTACCGCTCTAACATGGGTTGCATCTGAGCAGAATCCTTCCTGGGTTGGTGAGGAATCATTGCAGCAGGTGGCCGAGCTGATTGCGTCCCGTCAAGGTCCCAGTGGCACCAACCGAGAATATCTTTTCCGCCTTCATGATGCCTTTGAGCAATTGGGTATTCACGATACGCACGTGGCTGAGCTGGCGGCAAAGGTCAGAATTATGGCAGGTAAAGAAGAGTAGACATGCCTGCTCAGGCAATTTCTATGTGTGACGCAGGCGGCTTTTCACGATTGAGGCTGGTACTTAAGTGTCACACCACGCTGACAAGCTTGTCATTTACTTCTGACAGTATTATGGTGTCAACCCCAGTAGACAAAAGTCTGCGGATTGTTGATCATACAAGATAAGCGGCTTAGGAGGACCACCATGGGTTGGTTTCTGCGTTCAAAAGAACAAGCGCCCTGCACGGTAGAGATAAGTCATTGTTTCGAAAGCCTGCATGCGCATTTACGACTGGATAACGGTGCGGTTATCTATCCCGGCGACGAAGTGCAAGTGCATGGTGAGGAGATCATGGCGCCGTTTGGCGAGATTGTTGTTGAGTCTCGCATCGCCACTATCACACGCGCCAGCGCTGTAGAACGTTTCTGGACAAAAATGACCGGTGACTTCGAAGCGATGGAGCTCTGCGAATTTTCATTCAGTGAAGAGGTCATGCTATGAATGCTCCAACAGCGTCTGAAGATGCCAAAAACGCCACAGCGACAGGTGATAGCGAGGCAGCTTTAAACAGCGAACAAGCAACCTCGGTTGCCATGCAGGACACGTTGCTCACACCTCGGTTCTACACAACCGACTTTGACGAGATGGATCGGTTGGACGTTACGCCTGTTCGCAAGGACTGGGATGCCCTGATTGCGCAGATGGAGAGTGACCCGAACAAGCATCATTTTCGCAAAACCGAAGATTGGGACACGGTTGATTGGGATGGTATGGAGCCTGCTCTCAAGAAAGAGCTCATAGACTTTCTTATTTCGTCGTGTACCGCAGAGTTTTCCGGGTGTGTCTTATATAAGGAGATGAAGCGGCGCGGTACCAACCCTGACATTGTTCAGTTGTTCCAGCTGATGGCAAGAGATGAGGCCCGTCATGCAGGCTTTATCAACGATGCCCTTCGTGAAGCGGGTATTGCCGTAAATCTAGGCTTCCTGACGCAGAAGAAAAAGTACACGTATTTCAGACCCAAATTCATCTACTACGCCACTTATCTATCCGAGAAAATTGGCTATTCGCGTTACATTACAATTTTCAGGCATCTTGAGAAAAATCCGGAATATCGTTTTCATCCTATCTATAAATGGTTTGAAGAGTGGTGCAACGATGAGTTTGGTCATGGTGAGGCATTCGCGTTATTGATGAAAGCCAACCCGCATCTGACCCGCGGTCATAATGTTTTGTGGATAAAGTTCTTTCTCACTGCCGTTTATTCCACCATGTATGTGCGTGACCATCAGCGACCTGTTTTTCACAAGGCGCTGGGTGTGGATCCAGACTGGTATGGGCAGGCTGTTTTCGAGAAAACATCCGAGATAACCAAGCAAGTATTTCCGATTACCCTCGACATCGATCATCCCCGGTGGATGAAGGGTCTCAAGGGGTTGCAGAAAGCGTCAATTAAAGTGGCTAGCGGGAAGAAGCGTGGCGGATTCGGCGGAGCAAGCGAAAGGCTGGCAGGCATGGCGCAGGCGGCTTTCTATTTTGTCTCGCTCTACACTATTCCGGCGAAAAAGCATCAGGTGCCTGAAAGCACAAGGCTGCAGCCTGCTTATTAAGGACAGGGATTGTTCTGTTGGACATTGTGC
>CAYGSW010000315.1:0-6681 GCA_964352535.1 uncultured Granulosicoccaceae bacterium
ATCTGACTCGAACTCTCACACTTTCGCTTCGATCGTTATTCTCGGACAGCCTCCTAGGCGGGCTACAACGCAGCTTTGGCGCCACTGCCGTATTACGGGTGAAAGGTATCGAAATTCTGATCGTTACGATTGCGCAACAATTGCTCGATCTGCGCCAATTCGAAGCATTTGGCATCGAGCCACGTGAGAAGAGGGTTGTGGCGCTAAAGTCCATGCAGCATTTTCGCGCAGCCTTTGCCCCAATCGCCGGGCGTATTATAGTTTGCCACAGTGGTGCGCTGTGTACTGTTAATTACTCAGCTCTTGACTACCATCACGTGCCACGGCCGATGTATCCATTGGATTGACGCTTAAGAGCAGTGAAGCGAACCCTTCAGTATAAGGCAGAGCCTTTTTTACGCTCCTGTGCCATCGCCTCCAGTCCCTTGATCCTTTTGCACTGACGTTGTCACTGTGCCTTCAAAAATGTGTGATTCATAAGTTTTGTCACCATTCTCGACAAACACCTTCACACCATCAGCACCAAGATCATAAACTACGAAAGCCACACCAGGCCGGACACTACGAACGTCCATTCCACTCTCGGCCAAATTATCGATGAGTGTGTCCAACAGCACATCATCGTCGATGAAGCGTTTGCCAGCGCGCCACAGTGAACCGCCCTCGTTTACCACGTAAGTAGCCGGACTTTGGACGTTACGCTCCGTTGCCGTAGCGGTGTCCGATACCAGGGGCTCAACCTTAGCCTGACTGTCTGGCACTTCTTCCGTTTTATCAGGCAAAACCAATGGCACAGTATCAACGCGAATGAGCTTCAACGTGCCAGTAGGAATTTCTGCCTCGCTATCGCTAATTGCTGTGATGCTTGCCGAGTTGCCTGGCGTGTTGCTTTCTGTAGTGCTTTCTGTAGTGCTTTCTGTAGTGCCTGCCGTAGTGCCTGCCGTAGTGCCTGCTGTAGTGCTTGCTGTGACGGCTTTTGTGTCGCTTGTGGTGCCGATTGCTGAATTTTCGACGGCGTTGCGGTCGAGTGGTGTTGTGTACGCCACATTGTTCCTGGGACCAAGCACGCCATTCATGAGAGAGATATGTATAAAGCCTGCAAGTATCAGTAGGCCCAATCCTGCGCGAAGTACAAGCCGCGAGCGCAGCATCTTGCCAAGATGGCGTTTGACAATTTTGCGTGGAGACAGCATGCGTCGTATGCTCTGCCTTGAACGACGTTGGCGAGTCTTTACCGGATTAACATCGCCCCCCGGTGTTTCAGGTTCCGGCGATTCCAGATCACTTGAGATGATCGTCATCAGTCAATCTCTGCATAGTTCCCTCTCGGTCTCGTAGACGTTCCAATGCAACCTTAACCAAGTTAGTCTAGACGATACACAAGAAGTTTCACTGACGAGCTCGCCTCAGTTTCCAGCACCATTCTGGGAGGTGAAAAAGCGTCAATAAAACAGCGGTGTAAAGAAGTGCAATTCCAACTTCGTCATTAACTATCGTAAACACTGAATAGCTGCTGTTTCAATAGTCTATTCGGGCGTCTGTTGGCAGTCAGATTTGCGATCTCGACCATTTCAATCTTCTCGCCATTTCACCCGTAGCGCCTGAAAACTGGCATCATCTACGCGTGTCCAACCGTACCTGCTCAGCGATGTCTCCTGACTCCCAACGCCTCGAAATTGAATGCTTGCAGAACAATCTCGCAGAGTGGTTTGTAAAAAGGCCTGATTTCCACGACAGAATCCTTGCACTTGTGTCCGTCTGGCTGCATCCTGCGATGACTTCGCTCGACATGAGCGCATCGCAACTTAAAAGTGTGCTCGAGTCGGCACCAGATGGTCAAACGATACTCACCTGGCTCGCTGAAGAAGCGCTTGGCTACCCCTATGAAGGTACTACCCTGTTTGAACAATACACCCAGGGCGCAGGCCGCAAAGACAGTGGGCTGTATTTGCGGTTTCTGCGCAGAATGACCAAATCGAAGACGGCCCTTTGGCGAGTCATCGAGAAGTCGAGCGCATCTACCTTTAGTGTTAAATCTGCCAGCGGCAACGGCCCCTCATACACAATCCATAACCGAATCTTGAACATGGACATAAATGAACGAGATGTGCTGATGTCCAGACTCATCGATATGCCTGCCGGGCCCATATTGGGTCAAGCTGTCGTAAACATCGGACCCGTCGAAGATACAGTTGCAGATTTAACAGCAGAACGCGTGCAGCATCTGGTATCTGCATTTGCCAGCATGTTCGTCAGATCAGCCACCACAACTGACAGTACAGGGCCTCAGGCGAGTGGTACAGGACATCCGCAAAGCAACAAGACGCCTTTTCAACACAATCCGGAAACCACGAGACACTCCGATCCGCCAACAGCAAAGCCTCAAGCACACAACGGCGCACAGCCTGACGATGCCCGGAACAACACCTCTGGCGCGCAAGGGCGCAACCAGCCTGCAGACAAGCAGGAGGCACCGCCGCTAAAAGACGGCGCAGAGCGCGAGCGCTTGCTGGAAAGAGTCAGAAAGCTGTTTGCCATGGCCCAACAGTCTGATGCATCACCCCACGAAGCGGAGATAGCGCTGCGTCGTTGCCAGTCACTGATGTCCAAGTACGGAATCAATGAAGCCGATTTGCATACCAGCGAGTTTGGTAGCGCTGAATTTACCAAGGGACGCACCATACCTTCACACGTAAAATTTCTCGCCAGTGCCGTCGCCAAGCTCCACGACGTATTATTTGTCAGGGGCGAAAACGGATTTGCCGAATTCCGTGGCTTTGACGTTGATGCGAAAGTGGCCCGACTGACTCTTGAATACCTGATTGAAGCGGTCGAGCGTGCGTTGGCAAATCGAAAACGTGCAGGGGATTTTCCTGCTGGCCGCTCTGCAGCATATGATTACCGCCTGGGCTTTTCCACACAGGTGAACGAGCGTGTTCGAGCAATCGTCAAGGAACGCAAAGCTGCCGAGCAGGCAACAGCGGGCTCTGGTAGATCGTTAACCGTTCGAAAGATGGAAATCGTCGATCGCGAGTGTGGTCACGATCTGAGAAATGCCAGTTTCAGCAGTAGCCGTGGCGCAAGAAATGCTGCGGCGCACGCCGCGGGGATCGACGATGGATCAAACGTGTCGCTGGATCAACAGGTAGGTGGCTCGGCACCGCCACTGGCATTGCCAAAAAACTAGTGTTTTTTGCAACGCTGAAGCTCGTCATAGGCAGACTTTACACACATTGACGCTATCACGAGATAGCTCATGCGTACAGCGCCTGCCCCCTACACACAATGCCGGCCGCTTCAGCGCCGGAAACGGATATCAGAAGAACACACAATTCATGACTGACAACATACCATTATCAGCCAAAGACCGTGATCCCGCTTCCCTGCTGCAAACCTTGAGTCAACTGCAACGAGAGGCGGCTAGCGACACTCTCGACATTGAACGTGTGCAGCCGATAACGGAAGCTCTACTCGAACACTATGAACAATCCGCAGATGCAGCTCGCTTCGATAATCCACTCGAAGGTCCCAACATGCTGGCGCAATTCGCAGCTCTGCATTGCGGTGTCACAGTGGCAACACTTGATAGTCGCGATCTTGAAGAAACACTGTTTGATGTCATACCGGCGAAAGTATCTGTCGGCTCAGAAATAGCAAAAAACATTGTTGAAACTTGTCGCGCTTTTTATGTCTGGTTGAAACGCGAGTATGACCTTGAACAGGCAGACGATATTATTGTTCTGTTGAACGATGACGCAACGCGTGAGCTCGAGGAGCAGATGGACGATCCGACAAACTACGGTCCCGCCAAGGCTATGATAATGCAAGCCTTGGCACAAGGCGTTGACCTGTCGAGCAAAGAGGCTGTTAATGCCTTCATGTCAAGTCAGATCCAATCAGGCGCAGCTTCAGATTTCGGTTCGATGTACGACTATCCGTTTGATCAGTACGGTGGAAGAGCGCCCGTACCACAGACCCATGAACAAAAGCGTGCTAATCAGAAAAAACGCAAGAAGAATCGCAAAGCTGCGCGCAAGGCTCGCAAGAAGAGTCGTTAGATCGAATTGCCTTCAGGCAGTTCAGCTTGATTGCTATACTTGATACGCAAATGTGGCAGAGAGTGGGCCTACGTCCTTCCAAGGTTTGCTCGTACTAGGGTTTGCTCGTGATGGAAAGGTCGATGATATCGTTGAGCACATTCGCAGCTTCTTCCAGAATGATGTCAGCAACAGCTGTCTCGCTATCCTCAGCGTCCGGGCTGGATGCGCCAAACGCACGGCGATAAAGCTCTCTGCGCTTATCACGATCAGTGTTTTGCTCCTGGATTTCCTGCTGTCTGACCTCTTCAACCAGAGTCACGTCACGCTGTGCTCTGGCAACACGCTGTGCTTCAAGCTCTTCGATGAGCAATGAGAACGAATCACTCGCACGGTATCGCGACTCATGCAAAGACTGCAATTGCGAGTAATCAGGTTTGAGTGAGGACCAGACGTCATAGTCAGTGGCAGCCACATCGCTCCAGGCTAGCGCGTTGTCCAGTCCGCGTTCACCCTGCGCGTCAGAATCCAGAGCAGTCGGAAACAGTACATCCGGGGTAACACCTCGATGTTGGGTACTGTCCCCATTGACCCGGAAAAACTTGGCCATCGTAATTTTCAGCTGTCCCAACTTGCCGTCATCGTCCAGTGGAGCAACAGTCTGTACCGTGCCTTTTCCGAAAGTTGGCTCGCCGACGACAACCCCGCGCCCATAGTCCTGTATTGCCGCTGCAAAGATTTCTGAAGCAGACGCACTATTGCGATCAACCAACACAGCCAACGGACCACTGTACGCAACGCTAGGGTCGTTATCGACATCCGCATCAATCTCTCCCCTGGCATTTCTGATTTGAACTACCGGCCCGGACTTAATAAACAAACCTGTTAATTGTGTCGCTTCAAACAGAGAACCACCGCCATTTCCACGCAGATCAACAATGATTCCATCGACGCCGCCCGCCGTCGACGCTAGCTCTTTCAATAGTCGCTGAACGTCTCGCGTGGTGCTCCGGAAATCAGGTTGGCCCTGCGCCATTGCAGCAGAGTCAAGATAAAACGTGGGCAGATCAATGACACCGAAACGCTGTGTCTTTCCATTGCGCAACACATCCACCACGGAGCTTTTAGCGGCCTGCTCTTCCAGCTTGATCTTGTCGCGCACCAGAGTGACAACTTTAGGTGGAGAACCCTCTGTTGCATCAGCAGGCAAGATCTTCAAGCGTATGGTTGTGCCTTTTGGCCCGCGAATCAAATCCACAACATCACTCAGCGGCCAACTGACAACATCAACGATCTCTTCAATGTCTCCATCTCCAACACCTATGATTCGATCCTCAGCGCCTATTTGTTCACTCATGGCGGCTGGCCCACCTGTGATCACATTCTGAACGACCGTATATTCGTTTTCCGTACGCAAAGCAGCACCGATGCCTTCCAGCGACAAGCTCATATTGATCTTGAAGTTTTCAGAACTGCGTGGTGAAAAATACGATGTATGTGGCTCCACAGATAACGTATATGCATTTATAAATGTCTGGAACACATCATTAGCGGATAGCTGACTGATTCGACGTGCCATCCGTGAGTATCGTTCCTTCAGTGTTTTCGTCAACTCTTCGTTTGATCGATCTGCCAAACGTAAGTTGAGCACATCGCTTTTTACGCGCTTGCGCCAGAGTTCATCAGCAGCCTGTTGTGACTGTGCCCATGCCGCATTTTCGCGATTGAAGGTGTAGCTCTCGTCAATAGTAAAATCGAATTCGCTATTCAGTAACTGTTTCGCAAACTCTGATCGTTCCTCGACTCTGGCCCGGAATTGCTTAAACATGTCAAACACCGGATTCAACTCGGCACTGCGCAGCGAATCGTCAAACGCTAATCGGTACTGTTCAAATTCTTCAATATCACTTGCCAGAAAGAATGCCTTCTGCCGATCCAGCAGTTCCAGATATCGGTCAAATATCTGATTGGACAATTCATCATCTACAGATACCCGGCTGTAGTGATACTGTTGCATCAGATGCGCGATGACCTGCGTCGCTTGTCTATGTTCAGCGGTGGGGTTTAACGATTCCAGTGGCGTCTGGCGAGTGTCGGCAGTTGCCGTACCCGTGAGCAGAACACTGCATGTCAGTAACAGCGCGCTGAAATGCGGCCACATAGATCGAATATTCAGAAAACGTCCAGAACTACGACCTGTACGGCCAAAATAGTGCTGCGGCATCAGTTAACATTCCTTAGCAGATTTACAGTTCAAGAATAGCGGTTCGGATTGATTCTTCATAGTGTAGCAATCACGTTGGTCTTGCAAAAGTGGAACCAGAACATTGACCGCAGATGTCCTATCAGCCCAATTCTGGTGGACCTTGCGGCAAGACTGTCACAACGTGGCTGACAGTTTCCTGGATCAGCCGACAATGCTGGAGGACTGGGAGCCTGCGTGGCAGATATTAATTGGCTGCTCACTATCCCATTTTTGGCTGAGTTTTCCGCTTATTTTCGTCATTTAGACCTCTAAACTCCTCAAACGAGCGGGAAAATCGACTCAAAATGGAATCACTCTCGCTCGAAATTTTCTACCGCGTAGACTCCTAGGAGGCTGTCCGAGAATAACGATCGATACCGAAGGCGGCCCCGCGAGAGT
>CAYGSW010000316.1:0-6660 GCA_964352535.1 uncultured Granulosicoccaceae bacterium
GCTGCCCGTTAATTCGACCGTAAACAACGCAGCCAATTGCAACCCTCACAACTCTATGGTCGCTTCAGAGGATACACGTGTATCCTGCGCTGAACCGGTGTCAGGCCAGTATTCCTATCAGGTGGACGATCTTCAAAGGCGATTTATAGCCATTACATCGGGTGCAAAATTAGCAACAACAACAACAACAGAGCAGCCAGCCTGGTATCAGGTAGATGTTCGACCGACCGATCAGGCTGAAAAAAACTCACCACGCATCTTTTAAAACTCGCCGTATCAAGTTGATTAAGTGCCAGGTCCAGAGCATGTCCGGGCTTGTCGACAATGGCGTCAATATCGCGTAAGAATCGCTTGCGTACTCTCTCTAAGCTCTCTCGCGGTATACCTTCATCCAGATTTGCGTACCAGGCATTAAAAAATTCGTATTCCAACTTGCTAAAAACGGCTTCCGACTGCGATAGCCTGTTATCCATGCCCGGCACGGCGTCTACTAACTTGGAGCGTGTGCCCTCTAATGGGTTATCAACGATATCTGGACGTTCCAGCTCCTCCAGCCACTGAGCCAGTCGGGCAGCTGATACGTCGCCTATGACCACCAAGCTGCTTGATAAGATAGACCAGGCAGAGGGTCGAGAATCGACATTCCTGGCCAACACAGGACTCTGGCAGGTATAGAATAGGTCTATGGAAATACCTGAATTCCAAACTAAACGGCTCCTGATAAGAGGAATACGCAAAGCTGATGCCTTCTCCTACGCTAAACACTTTGTAGACTACGATGTAATCAGACACCTGTCTTCGACTGTGCCCTGGCCCTATCCCGAAAACGGAGTTGCTGAATTCCTACGGGACCACATCATTCCGAACCAAGGAATCGATCGTTGGGGCTGGGGAATTTTCTTGAAGCAGAAACCAGATGAACTGATTGGCTGCATTGAGCTGTGGCGACCCGGCACGCCTGAGAATCGAGGTTTTTGGTTGGGTCGGGAATACTGGGGCAAGGGAATCATGACTGAGGCCGTAGTACCCGTCACGGACGCCGCGTTCAACAACTTCGGGTTCGAAACACTCGTATTCACAAACGCACTGGGCAATACACGATCGCGGCGAATCAAAGAAAAAACTAGAGCGCAATTTCTCCGGACTGAACCGGCCAGATTCGTCGATCCAGCATTTACTCATCATGAAATCTGGGAACTCTCCAAGGTCGACTGGCAAGCTGCTAGTGGCCCGTCAACCTGATAATGTCGATAGCAGAAATAAAGAAATTCTCTTCCAACCTCTGGAACTCCCATGTAGAGCCGTGCTTAAAAACCGAATTGTCAAATCAGCTATGTCAGATTCGCTGGGCGACGGGCGCGGCAATCCGACTGATACACAAATTCGGCTCTACCAACGCACGAATGCAGCTGCTGCTTGAGGTGATTGAAGAGGTTCGTAATGCCGTTGACGCGCACTTTGTGGTGGTAGTGAAATTGAATGCAACAGATCAACTGGAAGGCGGTTTCGATGAAAAAGAAGCACTGACTGTGATATCTAAGCTGGATAAAACGGGTATTGATCTGATTGATATCAGTGGAGGAACCTACTTCCCCGGTGCGCACTCCGCGTCCGACAAGGTTGCGTCCGAACCTTATTTCCTTGATTTTGCAAAGCAAGCGCGAAAGCGAACGGAGAAGCCGTTGATGGTGACTGGTGGTTTCAAAACGCAGGATCAAGCAGTAGACGCCATATCCAGTGGCAGTGCAGATTTGGTTGGGCTCGCTCGTGCATTAGTGCTTGATCCCAGTCTTCCAAACAGTTGGTTGGCCGACCAGTCTGCCAATCCTGCGTTTCCAAAGTTCTCTTCACCACCAGAAGGTGCCATCACGGCTTGGTATACAATGAGGCTGACAGACCTTGGCAATGAACGTGAAACAGATGCGTGCGCTGATCTGGAAGCAATCGTCAAGACTTACAACAACCGTGACCAGCTTTGTGTTGTTACCTGGAACAGTTTTTTTTGGAATTGATCTTGCGGTACTTGCGACGATGTTGTGGACAATGGTAGCTCTGAAGACGTTCAGTGGTTCGCTTCACTGCCATATAACCAGTGAAATTCGGCCACAACCAGTCATTCACACGACGCCCAGACGTCCAGTTCCACTTTCATTGATGGGTACCCTAGCGCTGATACATATAGAACTGTCATGCAGGGGGTAACTGAACTGAACACATCCTTAAAAAGGCGACGTCGTTCAGCAGTGTCAATACACCCATGCACAAGATACACCGTTAGTTTCACCACATCATCATAAGACATGTTTGCTGCAGAGAGGTTAACGCCAACTTCAGAGGCGCAACTGCCATTAACAGATTACGTACTTGAATGTCGCCTCAAGGTCAGACGGTTTGCGGCTCGAGCTGTTCCTCCGCATAGTCTTGCATTGGCGGGCACGTACACACCAGATGGCGATCTCCGTACACATTGTCCACGCGATTAACCGGCGGCCAGTACTTGTCCACTCCCAATGCCCCCGGCGGATAGCAAGCCTGTTGCCTTGTATACGGTCGATCCCATACTCCTACAAGATCAGCTACCGTATGCGGCGCATTTTTCAACGGGTTGTTACTCGCATCCATTCGTCCCTCTTCAATGGCTCTGGCTTCTTCACGAATAGACAGCATGGCATCGATAAAGCGATCAAGTTCTGCCTTGGGTTCTGACTCGGTGGGTTCAACCATCAAGGTGCCAGCCACTGGCCAGCTCATGGTCGGTGCATGGAAGCCACTATCGATCAGTCGCTTGGCGATATCGTCAACACTTACATCCGCTTTGGTGGCCAATGGTCGTGTATCGAGGATGCATTCATGCGCAACCAATCCCTTATCCGAACTGAACAAAACGTTGTAGGCACCTTTAAGCTGTGCAGCTATGTAGTTGGCGTTAAGTATGGCAATGCGGGTGGCCTGGGTGAGACCGGAACCACCCATCAATAAAATGTATGCCCAGCTAACCGGTAAAATTGACGGCGATCCAAACGGTGCCGCAGACACTGGACCCACAGCGTCATCATGCTCAGGATGTCCCGGCAAGAACGGTGCAAGATGAGCACGAACACCTATGGGGCCCATACCCGGTCCGCCGCCGCCATGTGGAATGCAAAACGTCTTGTGCAGATTCAGATGACTCACATCACCGCCAATCTTGCCAGGTTGTGACAAGCCCACCATGGCATTCATGTTTGCACCATCGATATACACCTGGCCGCCATGTTGATGGGTAATGGCACACACCTCGGTTACCGTCTCTTCAAACACACCATGCGTTGATGGGTAGGTAATCATGCACGCAGCAAGTTTGTCGCTGTACTTTTCAGCCTTTGCCCTGAAATCAGCCACATCAATGTTGCCATGCTTGTCACCTTGTACGGGCACCACTTTCCAGCCAACCATCTGCGCTGACGCTGGATTGGTTCCGTGCGCCGAGGTGGGAATCAGACACACATTGCGATCCCCTTCCCCTTTGGAGATGTGATAATTGCGAATGGTCAACAAGCCCGCGTACTCACCCTGTGCACCAGAGTTGGGTTGTTGAGAAATCGCATCATAGCCTGTGATCTGACACAGCTTTTCATTCAGATCATTGATCATCTGCGTATAGCCTTGAGCCTGGTCAACCGGTACAAACGGATGAAGCTGGCCGAACTCAGGCCATGTCACCGGAATCATTTCTACGGTTGCGTTGAGCTTCATCGTGCATGAGCCCAACGGAATCATCGAACGATCAAGTGCCAGATCACGATCTGCCAGTCGACGCATATAGCGTGTGAACTGGGCTTCAGAGCGATTCTGATGGAAGATCGGGTGCGTCAGAATCGGACTTGAACGCAGCAGATTGTCTGGAAGATGGTATTCACGATTCAGCTGGCTGTCATCCTGTTGATCAATCCCAAAGGCACGCCACACCGCCTCTATGGTTTCTGGACGCGTCTGTTCGTCAACACTTACACCTACGCGCGTCTGCCCCACACGCCTCAAGTTAATGCCGTTGGCAACAGCGGCGCTCATCACGGTAGTCTGCAGGTGACCAACATCGATAGTAATGGTATCAAAATACAAGTCAGGTTCTATGGCAAACCCGTGTTGTGTAAGCCCTTTTGCCAGACGCGCCGCTTTGCGATGCACTGATTCTGCAATGGCACGTATACCACTTGGACCATGGTACACCGCATACATGGATGCCATGACAGCCAGCAAAGCCTGCGCCGTACACACATTGGAATTTGCCTTCTCGCGACGTATGTGTTGTTCACGTGTCTGTAGCGCCAGTCGGTAGGCAGGATTGCCTTGCGAATCAATGGAAGCTCCCACAATGCGGCCTGGCATCGAACGTTTGTAGGCATCCTTGACTGCCATATAGGCTGCGTGTGGTCCGCCGTATCCCATCGGCACACCAAAGCGTTGTGTGGTTCCAACAGCAATGTCGGCATTCATCTCTCCAGGAGACTTTATCAACGACAATGCAAGCAGATCAGCAATGACAACAGCAATGGCTCCATGTTGATGTAACTCTTCAATGCTGGTGGTGAAGTCTCGAACGTGACCGTAGGTTCCCGGATATTGAAACACCGCACCAAACACCTCACTGCCATCCAGATCATCAGGACAGGCCACGATGATCTCGATGCCTAGAGGCTCAGCGCGGGTCTTGATAACCTCGATGTTCTGCGGGTGACAATTTTCATCCACAAAAAACGCGCTCTTTTTCGACTTCGAAGAACGTCTTGCCATGGTCATGGCTTCAGCGGCAGCGGTTGCTTCATCCAGCAACGAGGCATTGGCCACATCCAGGCTGGTCAAGTCACACACCATTGTCTGAAAATTAAGCAGGGCTTCTAGACGCCCCTGAGAGATTTCTGGCTGATACGGTGTATAGGCCGTATACCAGGCAGGATTTTCCAGAATGTTGCGAAGAATGGGTGCCGGGGTTGTTGTACCGTAATAGCCCTGCCCGATCAGCGAGGTATGCAGCGTATTCTTGTTTGCCACCTGGCGCATGTAGAACAGCGCATCCCGTTCTGTCATCGCCGGCCCCCAGTCCAAAGGCTCGGCTTGACGAATGGCGGCAGGTACGGTGGCGTCAATCAATTCATCCAGCGTGTCGTACCCAACAGCTTTTAACATCGCTTCGATCTCAGCGGGCGACGGACCGATGTGCCGACGGTTGGCAAAGTCGTAAGCAAAGTAGTCGGTGGGTTGAAATGACATGTTGTATCTCTTGATTATTGTGTGATGGTTAAATTATTGTTTGATGGTTAAGCTGAGCCTGCAGGGACCACCGACTGTACGGTAAACTGCTGTCACACCGTCGACGTGGTCCGAAACAGGCTCATCAACGATGATAGGAATGGGCAACAAAAGGCAACGCGCAAACCTGCGCCTGATACAGTTTGTTGCGAACAGACAGCATGATGGGCGTATCGGTTTTCGCATGCCCGATATCGACATACGCTAAGGCAACGGGTGCACCGACAGTCGGACCAAATCCGCCCGATGTGACTTCACCGATTACAGCCCCGTGTTCATCACACACCGGGGCGCCGTGTCTTGCCGGTACTCGCCCCGCAGGGCGAATGCCCACCAGCTTTCGTGTGGCACCTTCTGATATCTGTTTCTGAATGACGCTGTCACCTGGAAACCCACCCTCTTCGCGACGTCGTTTCTGAATGGCCCAAAGCAACGATGCTTCGATGGGCGTTGTGCTGGTATCAATGTCGTTTCCATACAGACTAAGACCCGCTTCAAGGCGAAGCGAGTCACGAGCACCCAGACCTGCGGGTTCACAGTGTTCATGGGCCAGTAACAGACGCGCTATAGCGTCAGCGTGTTCTGATGGTATGGATATCTCAAACCCATCCTCACCCGTGTAGCCAAGACGTGACAGACGAGCTGGCACACCGGCAATGTCGGCTTCCACTGATTCCATGAACCTCAGTGAGGCAACATAAGGACACAGGGCAGACACTATGTCGACTGCCTTGGGCCCCTGGACTGCTATCAGGGATTGCTGAGTTAGCTCAACGAGCTCAACCTCTTTCAGATTGGCTTGTAGATGTGCTACATCCTGTTCGCGCATCGAGGCATTAACCACCACATAGAGATACTCGCCAGCGTTGGTCACGATGAGATCGTCCAGTATTCCACCCTCGGCATTGGTGAAAAAAGTGTATCGGCATTTGCCAACCGGCAGATTGACAATATCGGCAGGCACCAAAGACTCAAGTGCGGCGGCAGCATCAGCTGCGCGCAGGGTCAATTGTCCCATGTGCGAAACATCAAAAAGCGCAGCTTGCTCACGACAGTGTTTGTGCTCAGCCATGATACCTGCCGGGTATTGCACCGGCATTTCCCAACCCGCAAAGTCGACCATTTTCCCACCCAGCTCCTGATGCAAATCAAACAGGGCTGTGCGCTTGGGTGGCGCGATGGCGGCTGACGCTCGCTTGTCAGACACCGTTGGCGTCGACACGCGATCAGATGCGTCGGTGGTCTGTGTGCTCATAGTGGCAAAACTCCCAGGCGAACAAGTGGTTACGGTGCCTGTGCCAAAGCGCACACGCATGCGTTACCCCCCTGTCTTAAGCCTGAGAGACTCGCAAACACATTGTTTGCTTACAC
>CAYGSW010000317.1:0-6650 GCA_964352535.1 uncultured Granulosicoccaceae bacterium
GCCTAGTGGCGCTCCCGGAATGCCAGAGATGCTGGATTCAACCTCACGCATCACCACCTTGTGCCGTGAGCGCAATATGGTAGTGGCATTGATGACCGATGGACGATTTTCCGGAGGATCGGTGGGGCTGGTTATCGGTCACGTAGGACCAGAAGCGGCGCTCGGTGGCCCCATTGCGTTGCTACAAGACGGTGATGAGATTATTGTCGATCTTAATGACAATCAGATTAACTGCACAGAGCTGGACGATCCCGTTATTGCCAGTGCGCGCAAGGCGTTGTGGGAAAAAGAAGCCTTCGACAATGGCGGAACACATCCACTGTGCGGGGAGGTTGATACCCGTCTCCTTAATCGCATGCGTCATTCCGCCGTGTCAGCGGTATTTGGTGCGGGCATGCATCCTGATCGACAGCTGTATGTTCCGCAGCCTCGTGAGGCCGAGCGAACCGGCTTTGTACCGCAAAATGTTCATCGAGAGGGATCGCAGAAGGCGTTCTGATTTGTGTGCACTGTGCTATGTGAGCAAGGCGGTTCAGTAGCCTGAAACAGAAATGCCACTGAGCAGGTCTCGTGTCTGTCTATTTGTCAGCACAGAATGGAGTGCTCGTTGATCGAAAAATGAAATTTAATGCCCGTTTTCTTGCGCGTTACAGGGTTTGGTGCATATGTCAATCGCAAGTAATTGTAAACAACCGACTTATCAAGCCCGCTGGACGTAGATTTTATTAAATTCGATACACTGACAATGTCCACCTCCAGCACGTTTTGATGTAAGTTTGCGAGCCGCTGTATACAAAGTGGACTGAGTGATTTCACTATTAACATTATATTGAGGAGGGAGATGATGTACGGAAGAGCATTAGCTGCGGAAGTTTTTGGAACATTCTGGTTGGTATTGGGAGGATGTGGGGCTGCCATCATGGCAGCGGATTTTGGTACGGGTGGTAACGGTACCAGCCTTGGTCTGGGTTTTCTCGGTGTCAGTCTTGCGTTTGGTTTGACGGTTCTCACGGGTGCCTATGCATTGGGGCATATATCGGGCGGTCATTTCAATCCGGCAGTTACATTGGGTCTGGTGGCCGGTGGGCGTTTCTCGGCAGCCAAAGCACCGGGTTACATCATTGCTCAAGTTATCGGTGGTGTACTTGGCGCACTGGCTATTTATTACATGGTCTCTGGTAGACCTGACTTCGCTATCAGCCCTGGTGCCGGTACCTTTGCAACTAACGGTTTTGGACCCGATGGCTCACCAGGTGGTTACAGCATGATGTCTGCCTTCTTGACTGAAGCCATACTCACGGCTGTGTTTCTGGTTGTCATCATGGGCGCCACAGCAAAGCGTGCCACAGCTGCAATGGGTGGGGCTGCAATAGGACTGTCCCTTACGCTGATTCACCTGGTGAGTATTCCCATCACCAACACCAGCGTTAATCCGGCAAGATCTACCTCACAGGCGCTGATCGCAAATGTCTACGGGGAAGGTGTGACGTTACCCATGGCGCAGTTGTGGCTATTCTGGGTAGCGCCAATTGTCGGTGCTGTTGTAGGCGCTGTTATCTACCGAGTGCTTATCGATTCGAACAAGGATATCCCTGAAGAGCCCGTATTGCGCACAGAGGCTGTTGAGACCGGTAGCCGTGCTGACATCGAAAGAACTCGTCAGATGCAGGCGGACGCAGAAGCACGACGAAGCGGAACACCAACGTCGTAAACAGTATTGCCTGAGGTTTTACCGGCCCGGTTTCAAGTTCTACGCTTGAGCCGGGTCAATCGATGGGCATTGCTGTGAACAACTTACAGCATGCCCGTTCAGACCTGTCTGCTGGATTTCTACTGTAGCTTCATCAAGGTGCTGGTTCATCTGATCAAGGTAGAAATGGTATTCGTCCAAATCTTTTTCGCTGTGTGAGAGTAAGTAGCCCTTGATGTTCATACGCATCGATGGCAGGTTTGACTGCACATCGTTGGCAAGGTGGGACACCAGGTCGCTATTTAGCTGGCGTAACCTAATTAGTGCGCTTGCAGTTACAACGATCTATTCATGAGACGCCGAATACTTTCACCGAACCTTTTTTTTGCGGAGGTTGCGAAGGTGCGGAATACGGACTGTATTTCAACGGGGCAGCGAAGCCTGAGCAGAATTCGCTACAGAATAAAGGAGCGCGGGGGCGACCAGCCGGGAGAATTTGGCGATTTCATTAATGGGTCAGGCCGCCTTGCCTGAGCTGATGTCCTGCATTCGCAGCATTAAATAGGATTCCAGTCGCATTCTGATATCCGCGTGTTTGGGATTATCGAACAGATTGTTGATTTCATTCGGATCAGCGAGCAAATCATACAACTCACCGTGTCCCGAATTCATGTCTTTGGTCAGTTTGTAGGTTCGTGTACGTACCGATCGTAAAGACACTTTGGCCTTGACCCTTCCAGGCAGTAGCTCCCATTCACTCATGGCAAAGTCGCGTTTTGCATTGCTGTCCAGTAGCGGTGAAAGATCCTCACCGTGTTGCTGTAGCTGCGGTTCCAGGCCTGCAATAGCCATGAGTGTTGGTGAAAGATCTATTGTGGACACAGGCTCATAATTTACCCGGTTATCAGGTACACCAGGTCCGCGCCATATCATTGGAACTCGCAGCAGACAATCGTAGAACATAGGGCCCTTTGATGTTAACCCGTGATCACCTAACCAGTCACCGTGATCGGAGACATAGAACACATGGGTGTTTTCCTGTAAACCCTGCTCAGCCAGAAAGGCCATGATCCGACCTATCTGATCGTCGATGAACGCTATTTTTCCATAGGTGTTTGCAATAATTTCTCTGAGTCTCGCATCTGACTGAGCAGGGGAGAGTTTATTCGCCCGGGGATGTCCTGGTCGTTCGTCAGCCGGTGCACCCTCTCTCGCAAGGGCAGAGCGGTACCACCACGGCAGTGAAGCGGGGTCGAGTGTGCGGTGAGAGGGTAAATCGACATCGTCGGGATCATGTAATCTGGACCAAGGCTCCGGACAATCATAAGGATGATCCAGATCCGCAAAGCTAACCCAGCTACAGAAAGGCTTGTCAGTATTGCGACCGTGCCGCATCCAGTCAATCGCGCGATCCGCCGTCCAGGGTGTGCTGTGGTGCGCAGGAGCGAGGCCTGAATGCCAGCAGTTTTCCGGATTGGCAGACACACCTCTGTCACTCTTGTAGTTTGCAAGCTTCTCGTCGGCACGACCGTCAGCGTAAAAAAAACGTTCGAAGTGTTGACCACGTGGCGGTTGGGGTGGGGCGAATCCTTCTTTGCCTTGCAGTATCAATTCGACGTGTTCAAACCCCATATAGGGGCCATTCCATTGCTCGTCGTACTTTGCCGAGGAAAGAAGACATTCCGGTCGGCCACTGGGGGCTTTGGGATGATGGTTCGAAAAATTTGCCTTGCCGAAGAATGAGGTGTCATAGCCACCTTGCGATAGTGTACCGGCAAAGCCTTTTTCGCCAATGCTGCGAGCCAGATCCAAACCGTCGTCGTGCACACCATGCGTTCGACAAAGCTGACCTGTGAGGATCGAGGCACGCGCTGGCTGACAGGCAATTGAAGGGGTTATGCAGCTGCCAAAGCGGGTTCCGGATCTGGCCAGCGCATCAAGGTGAGGGGTTTTGACTTTCCTTCCGGCAACGCCAAGACAATCGGCCCGATGCTGGTCTGCAGAGATGATCAGTATGTTAGGACGGTTTTGCATAGTGATTTTCGGTGTTAAGTAAGACCCCTTCACAGGGATAGGTTAGTGCTTCAATTTTTATTCCGAACAGGCCTCCAGCGCACACCATCAGGGTAACTCGATACGTGCGGTTGGCGAGGAATACCACCGTGATACAGCCATGGATTCTGTGTGCCGTTGTGCGCTATTGCAGACGCTATTGCTACAGTGAGGCAATCAGTGCAATCACTGCCTGGTCTGTTTTTTGTGCAAGGTCGAAGCTCAGAGTCAATGTTGTGAGAGACTAAGTGATAAACACAGTGAGCAATTGACATCATGAAGCTTCGATCGCAGCAGTGGTTCGACAATCCGGATAACCCGGCCATGACAGCCTTGTATCTGGAGCGCTATCTCAATTACGGGTTGACTCGCGAAGAGTTGCAGTCAGGTAAACCCTTGATCGGTATCGCACAGACGGGTAACGATTTAACACCCTGCAACCGCCACCATGTAGAGCTTGCCAAGCGTGTGCGTGAGGGCATTGTGTCAGCGGGCGGTATCTGTTTTGAGTTCCCTGTGCATCCGATTCAGGAAACAGGTAAGCGACCTACAGCAGCGCTCGATCGTAACCTTGCCTATATTGGTCTGGTGGAAACATTGTACGGCTACCCTTTGGATGGCGTGGTGCTCACCATCGGTTGTGACAAAACAACACCCGCCTTGCTTATGGCTGCCGCCACAGTGAATATCCCGGCCATTGCGTTGTCCGTGGGACCCATGCTGAACGGCTGGGAAGGTGATGAGCGCTCTGGTTCAGGTACTGTCATCTGGAATTCACGACAAAAACTGTCTACCGGTGAGATCAATGCGCAGGAATTTATGCGTCTGGCGGCTAACGCCGCGCCGTCAGTCGGCTATTGCAATTCGATGGGTACGGCCAGCACAATGAACGCTCTGGCTGAAGCGCTTGGCATGCAATTGCCTCGATCAGCCGCCATCCCTGCGCCGTATCGTGAGCGAGGGCAGATGTCCTATCTCACTGGGCAACGAATCGTAGGGATGGTGCACGAGGATCTCAAACCCTCGGATATCATGACCAGGCAGGCTTTTGAAAATGCCATCGTCGTTAACTCGGCCATCGGTGGTTCAACCAATGCGCCTATTCATCTGAATGCGGTGGCTGCACACATGGGTGTTGAACTGGGAAATGCCGACTGGGAATCGATTGGCCACAATGTACCACTTATCGTTAACATGCTGCCGTCCGGAAGATATCTGGGAGAGGATTTTCACCGTGCGGGTGGCGTAGCCGGTGTCATGCGAACGTTGCTGGATGCCAACGTGTTACCTGCACCAGATGCGATCATGGTGACAGGTAAAACGGTACGTGAAGAGTACGCAGAGGCGAAGGTTACCAATACTGACGTGATTCTTCCCTATGATGCGCCACTGAAGGCGCATGCCGGATTTCTTGATCTGCACAGTAATTTGTGGGACAGCGCCATCATGAAAACATCCGTGATTTCGGACAGCTTTCGCCAAAGCTATTTGTCAAACCCTGAAGACCCGGAAGCGTTCGAAGGCACGTTGTACGTTTTTGATGGTCCAGAGCAATATCATGAACTTATTGATGATCCTGCTCTTGGCATGGATGAGCAAAGTATTCTCGTTATGCGCGGAGCTGGCCCTATCGGTTATCCCGGTGGTGCCGAGGTGGTCAACATGCAACCGCCTGTATACCTCATAGAACGTGGTATCACAGAGCTACCGTGTATCGGCGATGGGCGCCAGTCAGGCACATCCGGATCCCCGTCGATTCTTAATGTAGCCCCTGAAGCCGCTATCATGGGTGGCCTGGCCATTGTGAAAACGGGCGACCGACTGCGCGTTGATCTGCGTAACCGTCGCGTTGATCTATTAGTGGATGCGCAGGAAATCGAACAACGCAAACAAGCTTTGCTCGACAGTGGCGGATATCCCTATCCGGCAGATCAAACACCCTGGCAACAGATTCAGCGCTCTATGGTCAGTCAGTTTGATAAAGGCATGGTGCTTGGTAATGCGCCTGACTATCAGCGTATTGCGCAGACCAAAGGTGTACCGCGTGATAATCATTAGGAGGCTGCGGTACTAAAAAACCTTGGCGCTAACACCCATGGGCAAACTAGTAGCAAGTCAGGAACGTTAAACAATGCCGATCGCCATACTGAGTGCCATGGCTGAAGAGAATGATTCTTTGGTCAATCAGATGATTGATGTGCAGCGTGCCGAAATCGGGCGTCGCGTCTATCATCAGGGACGTCTGTGGAATCACGACGTTGTGGTCGTGTTTTCTCACTGGGGTAAGGTTGCTGCAGCCAGCACGGCGGCTGTCTTGATTACACGCTTTGATGTATCAGAAATTATCTTTACAGGCGTTGCAGGTGCGATTGATCGCACGCTGAACGTGGGTGATGTGGTTGTTGCCAGTAATCTCTATCAGCATGACATGGACGTAAGACCGATCATTGCGCGGCATGAAATACCCTTGCTTGGCGTAGCCGCGATGCCATCAGACCTGCAGCGGCGCAGTCAATTGGTCGATGCTGCACGCAAACTGGTCAGCACGCAGATATCGCACGTGTTGTCCGGGGATACGATCAAGGAGTTTTCACTGTATTCCCCGAAGGTGGTGACGGCGGCTATTGCCAGCGGTGATCAGTTCATTGCCAGTAACCACCAGGTTGTTGAACTAGGCCAACGCTTGCCTGACGTTGCTTGCGTCGAAATGGAAGGCGGTGCGGTCGCTCAAGTGTGTACCGAGTTTGGCGTGCCTTTTTCGGTGATCCGCACAATCTCTGATGCCGCGAACGACACCGCGGGAATAGACTTTCCCAGGTTTATTAAAGTGGCAGCTCAGCTTTATTCGATGGCTATAGTGAAAAACCTGTTTACTGACGAGTCGTTGTAGATATGCTGGACCACTAGT
>CAYGSW010000318.1:0-6636 GCA_964352535.1 uncultured Granulosicoccaceae bacterium
GCTCTCGGGGGGCCGCCTTCGGTACGATCAGCTTATTCTCGGACAGCCTCCTAGGTGGCTTCAGACACTTACGACCACACAGATTAACGATAATTCCGTCGTATCGCGAAGTTTTTTCAGATTGATCCGAATATTGTACCTGCCGTTTGCAATCGCTACCCGATTGCAAGCGTAAGCTGAATGACAGATTGACGCCGACAGGTGTACACGACCCCAGGAGGCTGTCCAGAGATCCTAAGCCGCCTGCCTAAGCCGCTGCCTTGGCTTGCTGGCGTCGCGCAGTGAGTACAAATTCTGTATATCCATTGGCCTGCGCTCGTCCTTTGAGTACCAGATCAAGGGCGGCCAGAAAGGCAACATCATTATCAAGCGAGGGCGCCATGGGCGAATACGCAGGATCAAAGGCGTTCTGCTCATCAACCACTTCGGCCATGCGCGCCATCGAATCGCGCACCTGTGATTCGTCGATAATCTCGTGGGCAAGCCAATTGGCCAGAAACTGACTGGAAATTCGTAACGTTGCACGATCCTCCATCAGGCCAATGTCGTTGATGTCCGGCACCTTGGAGCAACCGACACCCTGTTTTACCCAGCGCACCACATAGCCCAGAATGCTCTGCGAGTTATTGTCCAGCTCGTGCTGGATTTCTTCGGCCGAAAAATTACGCCCCGGCTCGCTCAAAGGCACTTCGAGGATATTGTCCAGACTGGCTGGCGTGCGCGACTTCAAGGTGTTTTGCACGTCTGTGACATTTACCTTGTGGTAATGCATCGCATGCAATGTGGCCGCCGTAGGCGATGGCACCCACGCACAATTGGCACCTGCCAGAGGATGGGCTTGCTTGAGCTCAAGCATGGCTGCCATATGATCCGGAATCGCCCACATGCCCTTGCCGATCTGCGCATTGCCTTGCAGACCACACGCAAGACCCACATCCACATTGTTATCTTCATAGGCACCCAACCACGTGGCGTTCTTCATTTCACCTTTGGGAATCATGGCGCCGGCGTACATGCTGGTGTGCATCTCGTCACCGGTTCGATCAAGAAAGCCTGTGTTGATGAAGATAACGCGCTCACGCGCCGCTTCGATGCAGTTTTTCAGGTTAACCGACGTACGGCGCTCTTCATCCATGATGCCGATTTTGAGGGTGTTTGGCGCAAGACCCAGAACCTTTTCAACACGGGCAAACAACTCCACCGACAAAGCTACCTCATCCGGACCATGCTGCTTGGGCTTGACGATGTAGACACTGCCCGTGCGTGAATTGCGTGGCTGATCATCACTTTTCTGCAAATCGTGCATGGCACACAAACTGGTGACCATGGCATCCACGTAGTTTTCAGGCACCTGGGCACCGTTCGCATCAAGTACCACATCCGTCATCATATGCGCACCGACATTGCGCACTAGCAACAGACTGCGTCCCGGCAGGCTCATGCTGTTGCCCTGTAAATCGGTGTAAACCCGATCAGGATTCAAGGTGCGCGTATGTTGCTTGCCTGATTTGATCAACGTCTCCTGCAGATCGCCCTTCATCAGGCCGAGCCAGTTTCGATAGACCAACGCCTTGTCTTCAGCATCTACCGCTGCCACCGAATCCTCACAATCCTGAATGGTGCTAAGCGCCGACTCCATGAGGATATCGCTGACACCTGCCGCGCTAGCCTTGCCAACATCCGTTGACGGATCAATGACAATCTCCATGTGAAGGCCATTGTTCTGCAGCAGAACAGCGTCGGGTTTTGCTGCTGCCCCTCTAAAACCAACGCACTGGGAGGCATCTTTCAAACCCACCTGAGTACCTGAGGAGAGTGTGATCTGCAAGGCACCATCAATAACGGCAAACGCGCTGATATCGGCATAGTTGCCCTGCCCCAAAGGCGCACATTCATCCAGCATGGCATTGGCCGCGGCCACAACACGCTGGCCGCGCACGGCGTTGTATCCGTTCGTGCGCTCTGCTCCGTCTTCGTCGCTGATTGCATCAGTGCCATACAGCGCATCGTACAAACTGCCCCAGCGTGCATTGGCAGCATTGAGTGCATAGCGCGCATTGTTGACTGGCACCACCAGTTGAGGGCCTGCCGTAACAGCGATCTCAGGGTCCACGCGTGTAACATTGACGCTGAAATCTGCAACTTCAGGCACCAGGTAGCCGATTTCCTGTAGATAAGCTTTGTACCTGCCTGCCTCGATAGGTCCCGGATTGGCTTTGTGCCAGGCATCGAGCTTTGCCTGCAGCTCAGCACGTTTGTCCAGCATGGCCTGGTTGGACGAGGACAGGTTGTCGAAAATATCCGACATCCCGGTGAAAAAGGCATCGGCCTCAATCCCGGTGCCTGGTAACGCTTCATTAACGATAAAATCATGCAAAGGCTGGGTTACGGTTAAACCGCCAGCGGTCTTGATACTCATAAGGGGTCCGGTCATTGGTAGTAAAATGTGAACAGGCGTGAGCGTGTATCCCGCGGATTTTACATCCGACCCCATCTGCAGAACAGCTAATGGTCCCTATTCAGTGTATTGCCGCCATCCGCGTCTTGAAGGTGTGAGATACCCTGCAAAACCGCGAACATTGCAGCGTGCAAACCTGAATCACGCATCCAGAGCGCGATATGCTATTAACTAGCCGTGCCCGATCCGTGTTGGCGGGAGTTTTACCACTACAATTAACAAACTCCAGTACATGGGGTCATTATACTGAGCAAGCGGGATAATGCCGTTGCGCTGTACAGTGTGCGCAAACCATGGACGGATCTGTCCACCATTCCTACATTTACATGCAGGCCCACAGAGCCGGAAAATTTGACTATGTCACCAGTGTTTCGTTTAACCCTCATAGCGTGCCTGACGGCAGGCATCGGCGCTTGTTCGTCAAGCTCGGACTCGGATTCTCAGGCACCGAATGCTGACCCTTCCAATGATGTGGGCGGTGGCGGTGGTACAAACCAGCCGGATACTGTAAATCCCGGCCCTGTCGACCAGGGCCCGGTAGTCTCTGCTCCTGAAAACCCGACACTTGATGACCTGCCCCCGCCGGTCATACCCGAACTGGACCCACTGGCGGCCCCAGTACCGGCACCAGCCTCAGACGACCCTTTCGGTTCACTACTGGAAACGGACCCGGAACCTGCGGTGGCAGGTGGTGCGCCCACGCAACCTAAAAACCTGCGCATCGATCTAGTGTCCAACGACTGGGCAGAATTCAGCTGGGCGCCTGCCAACGATGATGGTGAGGTAGTCGAGTACCGTATCAAACGCAGTGACGGTCACACCTACGTGATGCGTAGCGACTTGATCAGCGAGAATGCCGGTACACAGGCCGAAGTGGACAAGCAATGGGCTACCACCTCGTTCATAGACTGCAACTACACGCGTTTCACCAGCAGAATTCATAATTGCGAGCTTCATGGCCCCCAGCCTGGCGATACGTTCAGTTATGAGGTAACAGCGGTTGACGATGAAGGTAACGAGTCCGCTCCATCCAACCCCATTACTATCAACTACCACATTGCGCAGAACGCACCGGTGCCTTTGTATGAGGATCGCTACCTTGATGAGTCGCGGTTTGCCCAATCCCATGACTTGTCCAGCCCAGCCTACTACCTGGATAAATTCACACTGGTTTTCGCGGATGATTTTGACGGCCCCACCATCGATGAAAACCGTTGGAACACGCAACTGGTCTGGGGCGATCAGGAAGTCATCAACAACGAACAACAGTATTTCGTCAACACGCAAAGCACCCCTGATTTCGGTTACGACCCGTTCAAACTGAGCGACTCCATTCTAACGATCGAAGCCATCCCTACTCCCGAAGAACTCAAGGCGAAACTACCGCCCAAGTGCAGTCTGCCCAATGAGTTCAGACCGCCTTGCGAATTTCTTTCAGGTGCACTGTCGACACACGACAAGTTCAACATGACCTTCGGCTATGTGGAAGGACGTATGAAGACCGGAGATATTTCCGGTGCACTGTCCAGCTTTTATCTCTACCACCGGTATCCGGGAGACGGGGTTGAACGACAGGCGCCTGAGATTGATATCGTCGAGTATCTGGGTGAGAACCCGTTTGGCGATGAAGATGCGTTCCAGACCTACCACTTTGATGATGTAAACACCGGCATCACGCGATCCTCCCCTACGATGTTCTTCGAAAAACCCGACGGTACACTGTACAGCGATCAGTTCCATACCTACGCTGTGTTATGGGAGCCTCAACTGGTTATCTGGTACATCGATGGCCAGGAAATCAAGCGTTTGACGGGCCCTCAGGTAGGAGCGCGGGCCATGAATATCGTCACCTATCTTGTTGCAGGTAGTGGGTGGGCACCAACCCCTGATGCCAACGGACCTTTTCCACTGAAGCTCGAAATTGATTACATTCGTGCCTATCAGCGAGAAGCCTATCTGGGCAACGGCCTTTACCCGCAATAAGTTATCGAGTTGTCAGTACCGGGATTTGCACAACGCTGCTGGTTGCGCAAATCCCGCATCAAGCGCCTAACTATCAAGCTGCTGTAAAAGGTTTCGCGCCTGACCAGATCCACTTTCCTGCAATTGCAGCAACGCCTTCTTACCACCAGCAGCATAGGCTGCGACAGCATTCAGTAACTCACCCAGCGTTTGCGCCGACGATTCATCAAATCGGCAATGAGCCCCGCCAGACAGTTTGGCAACTTGCTTAAATGCATATTCTGCCTGCGAATTTCTCCCTTCCTGAAAGACAAATACGGGCATGCTGAGCAATCGACACTGTCCTGCCAGATCGCCCAGCTGATCAACATCCTCCTCGATGCAATCGCCAATAAACACTAATGCCTGAACAGGCATCTGGCGAGCTTCCGCAATAGCATGCTTTAACAATCGATGAATCTGCGTTCGGCCAGCCTCGCAGCTGACCTTGCGCATCATGCCAACCACCTGATCAGCATTGCGCAGCCACTTGGATGCACGGCACTCGTTAAAACCGCGGTAATACACAAGCTGTACGTCAAGCTCGCCAATACCGCGGGTCCTTGTAAACATATCGGCCTGCAGCGCCATGGCTCGATCCCAGGTTGGCTGCCGACTGGCGGTGGCATCAAGGGAAAAAACAAGACGGCCGCGGCCTCCTGCCACGGCCGAGGGAGGCGTCGATTTGACCTCCTGCAAAAAGGCGTCAACGTCATCTCGTGTATCAATCTGCCCGCTGTTAGCAGCCGTTACCCGCTTGTCCGACATATCAACCTGACGTGTTGTGTATTTGCTTCCTGTACGGACTATGCTGCCGTTGTGTTCGCACCGGGGATACGAATTTTCTGTCCCGGATAAATCAGATCTGCATCCTTGATCACTTCCCGATTGGCTTCGAAGATGCTGGTGTAAGCCATGGCATCGCCCAGATACTCTTTGGCGATCTTCGACAGCGAATCACCTGATTTTACCGTGTAGTACAACACGCCAGCTTCAGGCGCCGGTGCATCCAGACCAGACACGTCAACATCAGTTACGCCCTGTACATTACCCGCCATCAGAACCGCTTTCTCCATGGCTTCGGCAGAGGCCGCCTTGCCAGACAGCGACACCTTACCGCCGCTGTAAGCAACATCAAGATCGCTGATGCCGGGATTGTCGCTATTCAAGGTTTCCTTGATCTTGGCTGGCGCATCATCTTCCGAATCAAACAGCTTCTTGCCCATATCTTTTGCAAAATCGAACAGTCCCATGGTTCCTTACCTTTTTGGTCATTACAGAAAAATAGTGCAGTCGTTCTGTGTCGAACGTCCGCTCGAACGGGTAGTGTAAAAGCATTGCACATTGATTTCCAAAAATTTTCCACCTAGCTGTGATTCATTCTTGCCACTTGGTAAAGCATCTGTAAGCCCTGTCCCGTGTGGCCTGTAACCTATTGAGCCACTCCTGCTACCACTCTGTAAGGCTTTCCCGACACATCACGGCGTACAGTGCGATCTGGGCTTGCGCTCGGTATCAGGTGCCGCTGCCGGGTAGCGCTCAACACAACGCGGCACCGAATCGTTTGGGAGAATCAAGATCATGATCAAGTCACGTACAGCATTCATACCTTTGCTCCTTGGCACCGCCTTTCTTGCAGGTTGCGGTGGCGGCGATGGAAGCGGGGTTGTTGAACAGACAGAGGAGATCGCTGTTACAGCGACAGATACTGCAACTGAAACAGCCACAGACCTGGCATCTGATGCAAACGATGCGGTTGCCGATACTGCGAACGCCATTACCGATGCACTGGATCCGGCTGCCTGGCAGGATATTGAAATGGACTGGGACAATCAGGTGTCCAGTGTTCAGCAGGCATTCCCTGACCTTTCGGTTGATGAGATAACCGGAACTGCTGGAAAGCCTGAAAACATGGTAAGTCTGATTGAACAGAAATATGGCATCACCCGCGAGGAAGCCCAGGCAAAAGTATCAGAATGGGCAAGCTCTTTATAAAAGGTGCCACAGCATAATCTGTAACAGTGCTTTGAAGCCTCAGTCTGCAGTAATTTGCCGCACTATGCAGACTGAGGCGTTTGCAGATCAGGAAACGCCGCGGCAACCAGCATTAATCAATGATGCTGACCACTAGTAGTCCGTCAACCCGAAATATTAGGATTCAGCGGGCCTGTCTGTGT
>CAYGSW010000319.1:0-6635 GCA_964352535.1 uncultured Granulosicoccaceae bacterium
GCACTTCCATCGTGGCTTTATCACTCTCCAGCTCCATGAGCGGATCTTCTGCACTGACGGTATCGCCCACGGCAACCAGAATGCTGACGACGGGAACATCGGTGAAATCGCCGATATCCGGAACTTTTACTTCAAGCGCTGACATGCTGTTCTCCTGAGGGCCGTGCTGTGTTCATCGTGTTGTTTGACAGGTGGCGCTCCATCACACCAGCCTCGGGTTGGGTTTGGCACCGTCGACATTGAATAGAGCCAGCGCTCTTTCTAGCGTCGGCTTCTCGAAGCTGCCTTCACGGAAAAGTGACACCATTGCAGCTGCTGCAATATGCTCAGCATCCACTTCAAAGAAGCGACGCAGGTTCACGCGACTGTCCGAGCGACCAAAGCCGTCTGTACCCAGCACAGTAAAGGATTGAGGTACGAACTCACGGATCTGTTCGGCGTAGTTTTTCATGTAATCGGTTGCTGCGATCACAGGGCCTTTGGCATCGCTGAGCATCTGCGTGACGTACGGTACCTTCTGTTCGCCCAAGGGATTCAGACGATTGAAGCGCAAGGCGTCCTGACCATCACGTGCCAGCTCGTTCATCGAGGTGGCAGAGTAGATATCTGCACTGACACCGAAGTGTTCCTTGAGCAGTTCAGCAGCCTTCATGACCTGGACAAGAATGGTGCCTGAACCCATCAGATTCACATGTGACTCGGCAGGTTTTTCAGCTTTCTGCAAACAATACAAGCCGCGAACGATACCCTCTTCAACGCCTTCCGGCATGTCCGGGTGCTGGTAGTTCTCGTTCATCAAAGTGATGTAGAAGAACACGTCTTCCTGATCGACAAACATGCGGTGCAGGCCATTGTGGACAATGACGGCCACTTCATGGCTGAAGGTGGGGTCGTAACTGATGCAGTTGGGTACGGTGCTGGCCAGAATGTGCGAGTGCCCATCTTCGTGCTGCAGTCCTTCCCCGTTAAGCGTGGTGCGCCCGGCTGTTCCACCCAGCATGAATCCACGTGCGCGGCTGTCGCCAGCTGCCCAGGCAAGATCGCCTATGCGCTGGAAACCGAACATGGAGTAGTAAATGAAGAACGGGATCATGGGCACGCCATGCACACTGTAGGAGGTGGCAGCCGCTATCCAGTCAGCCATAGCGCCAGCTTCATTAATACCTTCCTGCAGGATCTGGCCGCTCTTGCTCTCCTTGTAGTACATCATCTGCTCGGCATCTTCGGGCGTGTAGTTCTGACCCTTGGGGTTGTAGATGCCAACCGAACGGAACAGGCCTTCCATCCCAAAGGTTCGGCTTTCGTCAGGAACAATAGGCACGACTTGCTTGCCGATTTTCTTGTCGCGCAACAAGGTGGTCAAGACCCGCACGAATGCCATGGTGGTTGAGATCTCGCGCTCGCCGGAGGACTTGAGCTGTGCGGCGAACTGGGTCAGTGCAGGGATTTCCAGTTTGGGCGCATCACGCCAGTTGCGTTTCGGGAACTCACCACCGAGTGCTTTACGGCAATCAGCCCAGTAGGCTTTCTGTTCTGGCTCGAGTGTGACAAAGGGCGCTGAGGGCAAGTCTTCGTCGCTGACCGGGATCTTGAAACGATCGCGAAAGGCGCGCAGCTGGTCTTCAGCCATCTTCTTTTGCTGATGGGTGATGTTCTGCCCTTCACCAGCATTGCCCATGCCATAGCCCTTGACTGTCTTGATCAACAGGCAAGTAGGCTGGCCAACGGTGTCAGTGGCACGCTTGAACACGCTATAGACTTTTTCAGGATCATGACCACCACGCTTGAGTGCCCAGATTTCATCATCGCTCCAGTCTTTGACAAGCTCAGCCGTCTCGGGATAGCGTCCAAAAAAGTGCTCGCGGACGAAGGCGCCACTCTTGGATTTATAGGTCTGATAATCGCCATCGACGGTTTCTTCCATCAATCGGCGCAACATGCCGCTGGTGTCTTTCTCCAGCAGATCATCCCAGCCACGACCCCATAAAAGCTTCAGGACATTCCAGCCGCCACCGCGGAATTCGCCTTCAAGCTCCTGCACGATTTTTCCGTTACCGCGCACCGGACCATCCAGACGCTGCAGGTTGCAGTTGATGACGAAGATGAGGTTGTCCAGACCTTCGCGGGCCGCTAGCGATATAGCGCCGAGTGATTCGGGCTCATCCATTTCTCCATCGCCAAGAAAGCACCAGACTTTGCGGTCCGCCATGTCGATGTGACCGCGGTTGTGCATGTACTTCATGAAGCGCGCCTGGTAGATCGCGCACAAAGGGCCGAGTCCCATGGAGACTGTGGGAAATTGCCAGTAGTCGGGCATCAGCCAGGGATGCGGATATGACGACAGGCCTTTGCCGTCAACCTCAGAACGAAAGTTCAATAGCTGTTCTTCGCTGATGCGGCCTTCCATGAAACTTCTGGCGTAGACGCCAGGGATGACGTGTCCCTGGAAAAAGACGAGGTCGCCACCGTGGCTTTCGGTCTGCGAGCGCCAGAAGTGGTTGAAGCCGATGTCATACATAACAGCCGACGAGGCAAACGAGGCGATGTGCCCGCCGTACTCGGAACTGACCTTGTTGCGCCGAACCACCGTTGCCATGGCATTCCATCGGTTGATGGTGCGGATGCGCCACTCCATATCCAGATCTCCCGGGTAGGGTTCCTGGTCATCGGAAGGGATGCTGTTCTGATAATGCGTAGTGGATGAGAAAGGCAGGTTTGCGCCGTGTTCTCGTGCTTCCTGAACAGCACGATCGAGTAGATAGTGCGCGCGGCCCGTGCCATCTTTTTCCAGAACATCCGCTATGGCATCTCGCCACTCGGACGTTTCAATCGGATCAATATCGTTGACTTCTTTATTCATGTGATCTTGTTTTCCGTAAATTTTTATTGCTTATCAGTAAGCGACGGATGGCAGCCAGGTGACGAGAACCGGAAAGGCGAACACCAATGCCAGACCTGTCAGCTGCAGCAGAACGAAAGGAATTATCCCACGATAGATATCGGTAAGTTGTATCTCGGGAGGGCATACACCTTTCAGATAGAACAGTGTAAATCCAACGGGGGGAGTCAGAACGGAGGTTTGCAGCGTGACGGCCACGAGTATGACAAACCAGAGCAGGACAGGCTCGTCTATGACTTCAAAGCCGGGGATATCGAGCCCAAGCCCGTCGACAATTGGACGCATTAGTGGCAGCACAATCAGCGTGATCTCAATCCAGTCGAGAACGAAGCCCAGCAGAAACACGATGAACAGAATAAACAGAATCGTGCCGTATGCGCCGAAGCCGGCTCCGCCGATAACACTTTCAATAAGCTCTTCACCGCCAAGCTCTCGAAGCACATAGGAGAATACCGTGGCGCCCAGGAAGATGGCAAAAAATGTACGCCGTTGTATTGAATGTTGATACCAGAACGTTCCACAGCTTCGTCATGTCGAGTTTACGGTATCCGAGCGCAAGTAGCGTGGCACCTAAGGCCCCTACTCCGGATGCTTCTGTTGAGGTGACGATGCTGGCAAAGATGGATCCCAGCACGGCCAGGATGAGTGCCAGGGTTGGTACGATGGCGATCATTACGTCCTTGACAGCATCCCAGTCCGGGGACTTGGCGTCGTCTGGTACGGGCGCAACCTTCGGATTTATCTAGGCGATAATAAACATGTAGACCAGATAAAGAGTCCCGACCAACACACCGGGAAATACGGCGGCCATGAACAGATTACCCACGGACAACGCCATCTGATCCGTCATGATGACAAACATGATGAAACTGATGGGGATGACGACTTTGAATGCCCAGCGTGCTGGTCATCCGGTAGCACTGCCAGAGCGTTCATTGACGCGCAGGCTCGCTGCGAAGTAGTCAAAGCCCTGGTCAATCATCAAATACAGGAATGGCACCGGTAAGGTCAGGATACCCAGCACCTCCATGATGCGGCGAGCGCGGATGCTCAATCTCATGTGCGGCAGATCGACGCGGACATGGCTGTCGGTTACCAGCGCGTAGGAAATACCGATCATGGTGACCAGACCATGGCTGCGACGTCGGCCGCCCAGGCACATCTTGATTATGTGGAAGCGGCTTTTCTGGCGGGCGAACGACGACGTCGGCGCGAGCATCTTGCCGAGAAACGGATGATACTGCACAAACCCTCCGCTTCGCAGCAGCGTGAGCTTCAAACACGACGTCAGCTTTCTTCGCTGAGAAAACGCCAGATCAACTCACTGACGTTTGGCGCTTGAGGAAAACTGAACTTCCCGGGCGCACCTCCTGGCCAGCCATGATCCAGATCCTCTAGCAAAAAATGAGCGACCTGCACAGAGCCTTCAATGCAATACTGCTCCAGACTCCAGGGGTAACCGCGAGTGTTGTTTGCATAGACTTTACAAGGCTCAGCACTGCAGCCCGACACATTGACCCAGCTATCGCGAAGGTTAGCGCCAAGCTTGGGACCCACCATACGGTCCGCTTTCATTTGCACAATCAACAATGGCGGTGCCGAGCTCACAAGCTCACGGCTCAGCATGCGCACAAGTGCACCAACACTCTTCCTGCGCACAGGCATATGGTCATTCAGTCTTACCGAATTGGTGCTTTCACCATAAGGCACGCCAGCCACACTTGCCCCCTTTGCCCAGAAGTCGCTGTAGGCTGCCAGACAGGCCACACTCATGGCGCCACCCGATGATAAACCGCAGATATAGCGTCGCGCCGGATCAACCGAATAAAGCTCGCTAACGTCCTCAGCAATTCGCCGCAGATCAGAGACCTCCCCTCGCCCCCGCTGACGCTGACGACTCAGCCACCAACCCCAACAGTTCTGCGTTCGCAGCCCGGAATATGTCGTGACAAACGGGTAGACCACAATCGCTCCAACCCGGTCGGCAATGGAATCGAAGCCGGTAATGGCCTGTATCCCCGTGTGATCCTGTCGGCATCCATGCAAAACCATCAATAAAGGGTATTGCCGGCCAGGTGTGTAATTCGCTGGCAAGTACACGCGAAATTGCCGATAACGAGACACCCTCCCCGATTCCTTGTCGATTTCCAGATCAAGGTGTGTGCCTTTCGGGCTGTCGACATGCTGCGAGCTCAACGCAGCGTTAAGCGTATTCGGCTCTATCACAGACAACACCCGCTATTGGTCCGAGGGACTCTCGGCACATCCACACGGTGGAAAAAACGCTATTGCAGCGCAATATTTCGAATGTGATGTTAGTCGGATATTCACAGAAATGTATCAGTATTTATCGTTGTTTTTGGCTTATATCATGCAGTTACGACGGCTATAGTTCTAATAAATCGTGGTATTGCAGCGTATAAATTCGTTACGATTTGCTATACTGCAACGCAACAAAGCCGTAATTGGCATCGTAATTGACTTTCCCTATTCAACAAACAGGATCCAGCAACCATGAGTAATGAAGTCGTTCTAGTAACCGGAGGTACAGGTGCCATTGGCACCGCACTTTGCCGACAATTCAAATCAGAGGGACACACGGTCGTAGCCAATTGCCATCCCACTGACCTAGAGCGTAGCACTGACGTACTGAATACGCTTGCAAAAGAAGGTGTCGAAGTTGAGCTACTTGCGTTCGATGTCACAGATCCGGACGCCTGCGACACTGCCATTGCCGATATCGAAGCACGTATCGGGCCTATTGCCGTCATCGTCAATGCTGCAGGTATCACTCGTGATGCCAAACTTGCCAATCTGGAGCCTGCGCAGTGGAACGCTGTACTGCGCACCAATCTGGATGGCGTTTATAACGTGAGTCGGCCGGCTATCGCCCCGATGACGGCTCGCAAATACGGGCGCATCATCAACATCTCTTCCGTTAATGGACAGCGTGGTCAGATCGGCCAGACCAACTACTCAGCAGCCAAGGCTGGCATGACAGGCTTTACCAAGGCACTGGCCCGTGAAGTAGCCAGAGATGGGATAACCGTGAACAGCGTGTCGCCTGGCTACGTTCAGTCACCCATGATTCAGGCGGTTCCTGAAGCTGTGCGTGAAAAAATCGTTAAACAGATTCCCGTTGGACGGTTTGCTGAACCTGAGGAGATTGCGCGCGCCGTCAGCTTTCTAGCCAGCAGTGGCAGCAGCTACATTACCGGCACCGATCTGTCGGTGAACGGTGGATACCATATTGGCTAGCCCGTTAGCACATCAGATGAATTCCCGGAGAAATTCTCTTTGAATTCAAAAAAAGGCGCCTCATGAGGGCGCTTTTTTTTCGCGTGAGTATCGGACACTACCAACTGTACAACGCTGATCGGCGCGTGCGCCTTGATACGTTCCGGTAGCAGTGAGTTTGTCGCGAGGGGACAACAGACAGCAGCGTAGCGCTGCCACATAAACACCTGCCAAGCTTCATTTTTAATGTTGAAACGCTGCAAAATAAAGCTAGTGTGAGTGCTTGCACCTCAATCTTAATTGCATTTAAATTCATATTTCTAAGGATTAATTTGCATATAACTCCCTGTTTTTATTTAGTTCACTAAATATTCCACTTTTTTTGTCGAGACATGTTGCATTGCAAAAACAACGCCCTTATAATGCACTGCAACAAGACGAATTAATCGTCTTCTTTTAATAAGCGACTTTTTTTCTACTAACCGGAGTTTCACATCAT
>CAYGSW010000320.1:0-6595 GCA_964352535.1 uncultured Granulosicoccaceae bacterium
TGAGATTTTGAGTCAGATTTTCGTGTCAATTGAGGTGAATAGTTGTTCTATTCGCTGAGATTTACGCGGAAATCGGGCTGGAGGCAGCCCCGCTAAAATATCGCGCCGTCGGGCGGCCGCCTTCGGTACGATCAGCTTATTCTCGGACAAGCTCCTAGGTCAGTAGTGTTGAAAGAGCGAGCAACAGTGCTGCCATAAGCCTCGTTAGTCTGGTTGGGGTTTTGACTTTCAAGAGGACATCGTCACGGGACAACGACAACCTGCAGAGTTATGCCGTGTTCGCTCTGTAACTGGCTCCGCGCAGTCTCGATTTGCTGCCAGTGCGCTGGGCTGGCCATGCCATCGCGAATGATGAGTTGCAGCATCACTGGGCGAATATCATCACGTGTGATTGTTGTGCTGTGTCCCAGCTCGCCTGCGGTAATGCTGCCTTGAGCGTTCAGCACATCCGTAAAGCGTGTCTGAATCTCCTTGCCATCAGCCAATAGGTGATCGAGCAGGGCATCCGGGTTACTGGCGGAGTTGAAGGTTCGATTTCCCAGATCACGGCTCTTGATGACGTACAAACCGTTATTGTCAATAAAATCTATGACCGGAAATACGCGGTTCGTTGCGCTCATGGTGTTGTAGGGTGGGTGCAGAAACAATCCGGCCTCTATTTCTGACCCTCGCCGGGTACCGTAGAACTCGACAAAATAGCTTTGACAACTCACTGGGCGGGCATCAATGGTGATGTGTGCACCTGTGTTGGCGATGGGGTTGAAGGTGTGATTGCCTGAATCGGTGGTGTCACACTGTCGCTCCTCCTGCTCCTCCTGCTCCTCCTGCTCCTCCTGCTCTTGTTGTTCTTGTTGTTCTTGTTGTTCTTGTTCTTGTTCTTGTTCTTGTTCTTGTTCTTGTTCTTGTTCTTGCTCTTGCTCTTGATCTTGATCTTGATCTTGATCTTGCTCTTGTTGCGGTTCTTCTCGTTCTTGTTCGTTTATTGGAGAACCTTGTATGGGGGTGTCCGGTCTTATGGTGTCCCCGGGAGCGCACTCTGATGCAGTGGACCGTGTGCTTGCAGGAATTGCCAGTTCACTGTGGCTCGACGGTTCAAGGGTTGGCCCCTGATTAATCCTTGAATGCAATGATGTCTGTCGGCTGGTGGTCGGTGGCTGCAAATGCGCCAGCCTCGAGCCATAGAATAGACGTTGTTGACCTGAACTATCAGTCCATTGATGTGTTGTTAACGTCAGCTGCTTAAGCACTCCAGACGTTGCCTGTGCTGCACGGTATACGCCATCCTCGGTTTTATGAAAGGTGTGCTCATTCAAATGCTGATCGAAGATGATGTAGGTTCCATGTTCCTCGGTCAACAATGGGAGATCACTTGGATTCAAGTCGATTGCTGATGCACTAGAACTGACAGCAAGCACTGTGAGACTGATAATTGTCGTGGCAGAAAACCAGCCGAGTCTGCGCACACCAAGCTCGTAACACTCACGAAAGACTGTATTCTGAGCGAAGAATGTGTGTCTGACTTGATCGGCAAGAACCCATAGTGCTGATCTAATTCGCAAAATGTAGATTGGCTCATCCTCCGTGATGAGATTACTGAAGCAGTCGGCAGTCACTGACCGTCTGCTTACTCGTGTTGATGGTACGAGAGTAGAGTCTTTGAGACGATGCAGCAAGGACAATGACACAGGTATCTATATGCCCGTACAGTGGGTTATCCGTTGAGTTGTCAGGAATGTGCACCAGTCGTGTTGACCGCGCAGCTACTGACGGATAATCTACGCATCACTGAGTCGCCACAGGGAAGTGAGCAAAAACATGTCTTGGAATAAATCCGTCACCTCTATTGGCTCATCGCCAATTCAGCTCAGGCTCATCGCATGTGTTTGCGTTGCCGCCTTTCACTCAACATCGGGTGGAACAGCAACCGCTGCCGCCAGCCAGACAAGCGTCGAGGCATTGACCGCCACTCTGGAATACTCCTTTCGTCCCATGCAACAGGTGGTAGCACGTTCAAGCGTGGTGATTTCAGAACTTGGTTTGCGAGTGGTCGACAATGTCGATGATTCAAACGACCACACTGAAGTGTCAATAACCAATAACAAGCTGCAAAAATATTGGCTAGTGGACGAACAGAAGGCCATCGTGCACGAAGTGCCGATAACAATTCTCGACAACACAACCGATATCACCTCGATTGTTCTGGATTTTCCGGGGTATATCGATACCACCCCGTGTCTGGGAGCACAAGGTAAGCTCGAGGGTAACATTGTATACAAGGGGCGAACGCTCGAGTCCTGGAGTTGCACCATTGACGTGGTCAAAGCACGTGAAGAGGATGAACTGCATTTGCCTGCCAGGCAGTACTACTCACCTGACCTGGGTCTTGTGATTTACTCACTTGGCCACGATCAGGTGGAGATAGAACTTGTCGATATCGAAAACAAGATGGTAGAGGCTGCGTTGTTTATGCCTGCAGCCCATCTGCGCGCTGTCACCATTGAGGAGTACTCGGGTGTGCAAGCCCTCATTGATCGGTACGAGTCTCAGGCGCAGTAGCGATGAGTTCATGTCGAAAACAGCAGATTGCCCTAAAAATTGGCCTATGCACATGCGCGTTGCCAGTGCAGTAACCATGCTGAGCCCGCGCGTTGCGATCGATTGAATCGATAACGGCTCCACCTCAGCAAACCAGACATCGCTGTTTTATACAGCTATGCAGTAACGGGCAAGGTTGCCCGTTTATGTTCTACCGGGCGTTGTTGCCCATCCATTTACATCATTACAAAAGGAATTGTCACTTGAAAACTTCAATCACACAATCAGTTGTCACACCCGATGATTCGGCCAACCGTTACATCCGTGGGCAAGGGCTTACTGAATACATCATCATTCTCTCGCTGGTTGCCATCGCGGCAATCGGTGCTACCAGTTATTTTGGTGATACGGTCAAAGCAAACTTTGTCGCACTGGGTTCAGAGCTTACCGGTGGTGCAAAGTACGATATGAAGGCGGCGACCAGTGCGGGTCTGAAGAAGGCCGAAGCAGGTGTTAAAACGCAAACGACGTTAGGCAATTATCGTGACTAATCGTTGAGCAACTGATAGTCGAGCAACTCATAGTCGAGTAACTGCTAGTCGAGCAACAACTCAGTAGCTTGCTCGAGCATAATGGACCGGCTGCTCGCAGTCGGTCCTTTTGAGCGGCAATAAACAGTCAACGGCAACGGATAGCCAATATGAAAACGCGTCAATCTGGACAGGTGCTCCCCTTGGGACTTGTGCTTGTGGTCTTTTGTGTAGTGGGTGCTCTAATGCTATTCAATACAGGTCAGGTGGCATCGGACAAAATGCGACTGGCCAACGCCGCTGATGCTGCAGCGTATAGCGGGGCACTCTGGCAGGCAAGGGCGCTGAATTACCAAGCGTATTCCAACCGGGCCATGGTAGCTAATCAGGTGGCTATCGGGCAGGCCGTTAGCCTTAACTCATGGATGAACTACGCGGCGGTGACCAGTGAGCATATTGCCACCGCACTAAAGCCTGTGCCCGTACTTAATATCGTGACATCAGGTATTCAGGCAGGGGTGGCAGCTGCAGACACAGTGGTGTCGTTAAGTACACAGGCCATGCTGACTCTCTCTACAGTGGCAACCAAGGCGTTGTCGTCGTCACAAAATGCCATGATTGCAGCAGCGGGTTATAGCTCATCCGATGTGATGAGTGTGGTTGCATCGACAACCGATCCGCGTTTTACAACGAATTCCCGGTATGGCATCCAGGCGACCGGGCAAAATGTTCTTGAATGGTTGTCATTCAATGAGCAGTACACGAAAAAAGACAAGCCTGCGATGAAGGAGCGTCAAAGCCTGATTATGGCGTCCAGAGACCGATTTACGCGTCAACGCAACTGGGATTTGTTTGGCACATGGATGCCTATTGATACCAGTCTGATCAGATATGCCGATCTTGTGCGTGAGGGCAATACCAGACTCACCGCTGTGGATACGCCAAACGGCCTGGAATGGGAGTGGATGTCCAAAGACACGTTATCCATACAGACAAAAAAGCTCAGATTCGGCCGCTCCTCCAAAAAAGCCGAAGTTCCCATTGCATGGGCATCAAGTTTCGCAAACTCCAGAAGTTCAAGGCGTGCAATAAAAAAGCAACAATGTGGAATGCTTGCAGTTCTGGGTATCAGTTTTGGCAAGCAAAAAAAGTGTGTAAAGTTTGTCAGAAAAAACCGCACGGCAGAAGAGCTTGCAGATACCAATTTTCGAAGCTTTGGTACGGGTAGGCGTACGCTCAGACCCCTGACCGGTTATAAGGGCGTGCAATCGTTCTGGGTGTTAAGTGATAAGGCAAGAAAAGCTGAGCGGGCCAGGCTGAATATCAAAGTGGAAGTGAGCCTGCCTGTCTCAACGCTGCGTGAATCAGACAAGATCCTTCAGGCGGATATACTTTCGAATCCTGTGGTGGTTGCCGGAAATGCGCTGTCGTCTATCAGTATTGCCACTGTTTCCTATCAACGGCCCAACGACAATTTCCTGAATAAATCCAGGCTTGAAAAAGCGAACGCCTATAATCCGTACTGGCAAGTGCAACTGGCGCCGGTAAGTACAACAGAAAGGCTGTTAGCGTTGGGCATGCGCCCAGGTGTTCTTTAGTTTGGCTATTCACAACAGAATCACGAAAGCCGGTGGATCGCCGCTTTTAGCTTTTACAGTTTAAACAGATACAAGACTACCTCGAAAGGGTAGGTTATTACGCAGTACCTGCGTGAGTCATTAATGCAAGGAGCAAAATGATGATTACCAAACGACATTTTCCACCCCGTTATTCAACCGGCAGTGCCACGACCGGCAGTGCCATGGTTGAGTTTTCTTTGCTTCTTACTGTGATTGTACCGGTGGGTTTGGGCATGGCCATGTTGGGCAAGCTGACCGATTTACGGCAGAACACAGAGCAAGCAAGTCGCTATGCTGCCTGGGAGGCCACGGTTTACTCACGTCAGGCATTGGCTGCACAGCAACAGGATACGTTGGAGTCACGGTTTTTCATGACACCTGATGCGGCTATAAGCAGCCGCACACAGCAAAAAAGCGATAAGTCTGCGCGTAATCCTTTATGGGGTCATTCAAATGCAAGGCAGGGAAGCTTGCGCGAGCTGGGCAGTGTGTCGCGCTTGAAGGATAATCAGGTAAGACCAAGTTACCAGTTCGATACGGGCAAGGCTGGTGTCGCCATGCTGTCTGGCAAGGCGGCCGCTGTAATTGGCAAGCCGCTGTCAGGCTTCAGTGGCAACAGCTGGGGGCTTGCAGCAGATGGGTTGCTCCGGGCTGGTGTGGATGTCGCCGTCCAGCCAACCGGCTTTCTTCGCGGTGCTAAAAAGCATTGCGGGGTGGTTGCGAAAAGTGCTGGCAAGCAGGCTGGCAAGTCGTCTGATGATGGTCCACCAGCCGTTTTTTGTTTACGCACGTCCGGAGTGATCCTTGCAGACGGTTGGAGTGCATCTGGTGATGCACAGGCGGTCTCGAGAATTCGCAGTCTGGTGCCAGGCTCTACGTTAGGCAAGGTGGGAAAAGGCGTGGGGAATCTACTGGGCAAGACCATTTTTCCAGAGCTGGACCCACTGGACAAGGCGTTTGGTCATGTCGATATGAGTGTCTTGCCAGAGTACGCAAAACCCGAAACAAAGCCTGAAAAACCCTGGTATCGATGGTGATGAAGAATCGTATAGCGTTGGGTGGTCGAGTTGACCGGATGAACAGGCGAATCAGGATAGACAATGGTGTGCCATCCGTTAAGGGTCTGATTCTCCGTTCCTGTAATATCCTGTGTTTCTGGATCGTAGCTGGTCTGTGTTTTTCGGGCAATGTAGCTGCTGCATCTGCTGCATCTGCTGCATCTGCTGCACGGATGTTGAGCGAGATGGCTGTGCCGGAAGGAGCCACGCTGGCAATGGTGTCTGACAACACGGTGGTTAATGGCAGGGCGATGGCTGTTGCAACGTTGGATACAAGCGCACCAAGTCAATCAGTGATTGAATTTTACCGCAATCACTGGTCTGTAAAAGAACAGTGGGCACTACCCGGTCGCGAGGACATGCCAGCGTTTATCGAAACTCGAGTTCCGGGCTGGATGATGATCAGCCGTTTGGTGGGTGGTTATCATGTCGTGGTACAGCTGAGTACAGAGCGTGGTGAAAACACCTCAGGCCTGGTGTCCATAGCGCCACTGGAAAGAGGGGCATCGACAGTTGATCATGGTGTGTTCAGTAACCTGGATCTGTTATCCAGCAATCTATCCAGGGATGGAGTTGATACGTCATCCATGCGCGTTTATGGGTCAGACACATCTGCACATCTGACACGTGATCGTTATCGCGATCTGCTGTTGCGACAGGGGTGGCAGTTATTGGCTGACATGCCTGTAGACAGTGGACTGATCACACAGCTAGGTCTTGACAACAAGAGACTTGAGCTGACGTTCATGGCTGATCAGGATTTTGCATCAGTGGTAGTGGTGCATGAAATCACATCAAACTAGGAGGCTGTCCGAGAATAACGATCGATACCGAAGGCGGCCCCGCGAGAGTG
>CAYGSW010000321.1:0-6537 GCA_964352535.1 uncultured Granulosicoccaceae bacterium
GGGGCGCCCAGCCCGCCCCGTGCCAGCACACCGTGAAATCGTACCTACGAGGCCCAGTCAGCTTGGTTCGTGGCCTTGGCACCAATGCTGCCAGTCTGGCCATAAATTCCAATGGCGGAAGACCGCCCCGCTCGAATACCACATGCGTGGTCCCATCCCGATACGCTGTCTTCAGGGCATACCTGACCATCCCCTGATCTGTCAGCTCCAACCGCGCATCGATAGTGCGGGGCGGGAAATATACCGACAAATTCGTTCCAGCTTCTTGCGCTCACGCGTATTCACTGCCACCCCAGCATGCAACGAAAATCCTCCGATCCGACGCTGTCACAATACGACAAGGATGCAAATCCGTCATTGGACGAGGAAGGTGGGCATCGTGTCGGAATGGGTGTGTATTTCATTGAAGACACGGTCGAGGGGTCGCAAACGGATGAGTAGATCAAGCAAATCGTATACACCACGCAACGCGATAACTCGCATGGCCGCGTTTGTGGCTATGCTAATAGTTTCAATGCTGGCCATGAGGTGTGATGGCGAATTGTTTGGCACGAGTGACCGAACGGATGCCAGCATGGATACTGTTGCGGTCGATAAGGGCGCACCGGACAATATTGCAACCGAATCGCAGGACACCGCCGAAGAAAGTGCAGCAAGCAGCACACCTAAAGCATCCACTTACGACATTCCGCCGGAACAGGTTCAGAGCTTCAGCAACACCCTGCCCAGTGGGCTGAATGCACAAACAGCTGCTCTGCCAGCGTTAAAAGTCATTAACCATAGCAACGTTGCCGTGAATGCTGTGGCTTTTGATAATGAATCAACGAATATCGGGGTAGATGCACAGCCTGACACCAGCAGCGAATGGTTGAGCATCAACATCGGTGAATATGATATTTACCTTAGCAGCATCGATGAGGGTGCTTCGTTTGCTGCCATCAGTCCTCTCATGTAGACGGCGTGATAGCCAGCCTGAAACATCCACTGGATACCCGTGCAGAGGATGTGTTGGCCTGTGACAGAATCATCATGGGCAGTACCGAGAATTTCGGTTACATGGCGGGGCTTGTCAAAGATTTTTTGAACGCATCTACTATCCGCGCCTGGAACAAACCCAAGGCTTACCATTCGGCTTGTATGTAAGCGCCGGCACCGATGGACAAGGTACCATCATGGACATTAAAAGAATCGTAACCGGACTACGGTGGTCGACGATTCAGCCTGCCTTACTGTCGCAGGGCAGTTTCCAGTCATCGTTTAGTGATCAATGCCATTAGTTGGGTATGACCATGACAGCAGGACTGGAAGCAGGTATTTACTGACGTAATATCAAGAAGTCGTAACCGAAATCAATCAACTCACCAGCTCGCAGCTTGCTTCGGGAGCAATCACTGTGTCGGCAACACAAGATATTGCAGACGTATGGCTCTTACCAAAGTTCATAGAGTTCAACCAGATTTACCCGGATATTCAAGTCAACCTAATGGCCGATGATTATTTATCCGATCTTGTTGAACAGCGTATGGATGTGGCTATCCGCGTAACGACTCCAAGTCACGATAGCAATCTTGGTGGGCGTGCTCTTGGTCAGGAATCGCTGCGGCTGTTTTCCAGCCCTGCATATTCTCAGCAGCGAGAGCTAACAGATTCTCTCGAGGAACTTGTTCATTGGGATTGGGTCGTGTTACATCAAATATCACCAGACGGAAAAGTAGCCCTTCAACAAGGAAAGCATAAAGTTGTGTTGAAACCACTGATCAGTCGCAAAACCAATGCACCTATATTGCAATGAAGTCTATTAGAACAAGGACATGGTATAGGCCTGCATCTGCCGTCCTTAATCTTACAACAACTGAATACTGGCATATAGTGTCCGATCTTGCGAGATGTTATCTCTACAACAGACGATATTCGGCTCGTGTACACATCGCGAAAACTACCTTTGCGCACTCGTGTTTTTGTCGACTTTCTAATTGATAGTGGATGGCCTTGAGCTCATTTAGAGTCCCCGATAGGGGATCAGGAAACCCCACGTCTTTAGAAGGGAGCTTTCTACTCATCCTGAGAGCAAGTATGCATCGAGGTCGAGAGCGAGTATTTAGAGCATGGCCTATGGTCGGCCTTGTGCCGACTGATCCGGCTTTAGCCGTAACCCCAAAACACCGGCTTTAGCCGGTGGTGGTTGATAACGCAGAGGCGGAGATGGCGTCTAGCAGGTTATCGGGGGGTGAGTTTCTGGGCAAAGTCGCCCCGGCGGTAAAGATTGATTGCGTTGTAATAGCGCTGACTTACGTATACCTATTTGCAGTCGACAAAAGGAATTAGAAACACCGCAGCGCATGACACTCGAACGGCATTCAGTGTGACGGGGGAATGTCATTCACAGCGATCTTGATAAACAGGTACGACGAACCCCAAAGCAATACACGTAGCGGTAATAGAGCGAATTCGATCTCGTAGTTCATTCGCTACCTCATGAAGACAATGCTGATTTGCTATCATCGGGCGCTTGTTGACGATCGAACATGCCGTAGTCTCGTACCACGCCTGCAATGCGCAGTCGATAGTCTGAAAAAACGCCATCGCGACCCCGAGACTGTGCAGCGCGATGTAATGTAAGGTTTCGCCATTGTTGTATCGCCGCATCACTTTCAAAAAATGACAGTGAAAGTAATTTGTTCGGGTCAGTCAAGCTTTGAAATCTTTCAATCGACACGAACCCGTCAATGGTGTCTAGCAAAGGCCTCATGTGCGCAGCAAGATCCAGATACTCCTGTTGTTTGCCAACAGCAGGTTGTACCTCGAAGATGACGACGATCATTGGGAATCTGCGTTTTGAATCGAAATTAGCTTCAGAAAGGTCCGGTCCTCGCGTAACAGAAACTTCTCCTTTTGAGCGAATGCGTAGTTTTCTAGTCCGATCGGATCAGCAGCTAAACGTAATCGGTATTGCTCATAATCGGCCAGACTTGGAATGTTGTAGATGCCATACGCCAAGGTGCTGGAGCCCTCGTGTGGTGCGAAGTAGCCAATCAGATCGGCGCCGCAACGCGGAATCGCTTCACACCAGTTACGCGAATACTGTTCAAACTGAGATTTCTTGGTGGGATCAATTTGGTATTTGATAACGCAGGTCAACATGCAATGTCTCCGTTTTTGGAAATCACATGATAGCCATTTGCTAAGTGTTAATGGTTCGACTATGATCGAACTATGAAAGGAAGTCCTAATATCGCCCGCGTTGGAGCATTGATCGGTGATTCTGCGCGGGCCAGCATGTTGACTGCTCTGATGAGCGGCAAGGCTCTGACGGCGAGCGAACTGGCAAGAGAGGCTGGTGTAACCTTGCAAACGGCCAGCTCGCATCTGGCTAAACTGGAACAAGGCGACTTACTTCAACTACGCAAACAGGGCAGACACAAGTATTTTTCGTTGGCCAATGATGAAGTTGCTCACGTACTGGAAGGCCTCATGGGACTTGTCGCTGGAAACCAACCGCTGCGTTCAAGAATTGGTCCGTCTGAGATCGCATTGCGTTGTGCGCGTGTGTGTTACAACCATTTAGCAGGTGATAGAGGCATTCAGCTTTATGAAAGTCTTCTGACACAAGGCTATTTGAAACGTACCGATAGTGCTCTGGTTCTGACATCATCCGGTGAGAAGTTCTCTACCGGGTTCGGGATAGACATGACTCAATTGAGAGCGGGGAAAGCAGTTTTGTGCAGGGAGTGCCTCGACTGGAGCGAGCGCCGATCTCATTTAGCTGGGAGTTTGGGGCGCGCGTATCTTAGACGACTGGAAGAGCTTCGTTGGGTGAAACGCCTTGAGGGTACGCGCGTGATTAAATTTACCGGGAAAGGTAACGATGAATTCAACAAGTTATTCGTTATAACCTCCGATGCCTGAAGAAATCGAATTATCGCTACAGGCTCTGCTGAATGACAGACCATTCATCCGACCGGTTACGGCCAAATCCGGCCGTTCGAAAGGTTTGCAACTACGGGGAGGCAGCCCACAATTCGGTGAGCTGCCTCCGCAATCACTAAAGGGCTTTACGAAACACTATTTTGTCGTCACCGGCATCGTAATACTCACGTATTCGAGCCTCTTCGTCATATCCAAGTTGTGCATACAATGCTCTAGTTCAAATGAAGTCGTCGGTACCTGAAGTCTCTACCAACAAAACTCGTGCACCTTCTTAGGCAAGTTTTGCTTCAACGAACGACATTAGCTGAGCGCCGATACCCGTGCCCTGGCGATCCGGATGTACCGCGATCAGCAGTAAATTCCACGTGCCAACAGTCATGGCTTCTGGTGCACAGTAGGCTACCGCTATTGGCGAACCGTCATCATATGACAGCCAAAAGTCAGGTTGAGCCGAATCGTCTTCGTTCGCTAAGAACTTGTCGTCAAGCAACGCCGAAGGAAACAACTTTGCCGCGTCAATTATTGCCTTTACAACAGGCAAGTCGCTGCTTACAGATGGTCTGATGTTTGATTTATTCAAAGTAGTTTACTCGAATTTTTGACAATACAATGCTGTCGACCTGACTTTGGGAGATCAGGCTCAACCGCTGTTCGGTTTGTCCCCTCTCGGGAACCCCTCAGCAGGTGGTAGAAAACCTCAACATGAAAACTCCGAGTATGGGTGCTCCGTCCTCAATGCGGATCCCAGCTAACATCGCGCATGAGTCGCAGTTGAGGCAGACGCCTTGGAGCGGCAGCGTAAAGGTGACAGGATCAACTGTCTACTCCATGCGCCCCTTTAGACCGCAACGCAATGTCAATCGACATATGAAACTGCATGTGTATAATATACTCTAGTATACACATTATTCAAAATATCCATGCGTACAAATATCGATATAGACGACAAGCTTCTCTCTGACGCCATGAAAGCAACTGGAGCCTCCACTAAACGAGAAGTCGTGGAATTAGGCTTGGCCTCCCTTGTTACATTGAAAAGACAGGAAAGAGTCAAGAAGTATCGCGGCAGGCTTAAATGGGAAGGTGATTTGACTCAGATGAGATCTGACAAATGATTCTGGTCGATTCCAGTGTATGGATCGATTACTTCAATGGCACAAGCACGTCAGAAGCTAACTACTTAGACTCGGCTCTTGGTATACAGTCAATTGCGGTAGGTGACCTGATCTTGGCTGAGGTGCTGCAGGGCTTCAGATCTGACAAAGATTTCACTACTGCCAAGTCTATTTTGGCTGAATTCGAACAACTAGATCTTCTTGGTATGAATCGCTCAATCAAAGCAGCTGAGAAGTTTCGCAATCTTCGAAAGTCTGGAATCACTATTCGCAAAACCAATGATGCAATCATTGCATCTTACTGCATTGACGAAAAGATACCCCTTTTATTTTCAGACAAAGACTTTAACCCTTTTGTTGAAAAACTCAATCTTATCCCTGCCCTGCCCTGATCAAGTAAAGCTGTTTGATAACGCAATTCAGTTTATCTTGATCCTTGCCAAACATGTCCAATGCGGTCAACATTAGACATCGCAGTCAGTCTGACGCAATACAACACTTCACATTGAGACATACCACCGAAAAGTACTTTTGCGAATGTCCGGTTCAAGTTGACCACTGCCATAATAAAGTTATTGATCAGCGACTAGGTGATTGCCATGGAAGATCTTTGGTCAGTCCTCCTTGCTGCCGTAGCAATGTTTTAACTCAGTGATTGCAAGAGTGATGGTGTACCTCTGCCGCCCATAGCAGACAGTCGTCGGTGAACATCGATAATGTATGTTTCCGACAGTCCTTTCTGGGGATGAGAGCTGAAGTCCAGCGGTACGAAAACTTACTCTTAGGGCAATAGCCATTGCCTGAAATTAGAAAAGCTTCAGACCGGTTTTCAGGAAACCGACCATTCGACGAATTAAAACTGCGTATTTGTGATGGACTCTGATTCTCTGAATCAGGCTATTTACACACATGAGATTACGAAATCCACTTTTGACTATCACGCCTTTACTGCGCAAATAAATTGATCGATCTCATCATGCGTATTGAAGTAATGCACGGAAACTCGCGTCAAAGCCATGAGATTGCGTCGCTCAAGGTCGAGCCGCGCGGAAGTCACGGTAGAGACAGACACATTGATCCTGTCAGTTCGGAGGTTATCCGCAATAGCCTCGGGATCGATACCTTCTTTTGTAAATGTGACGATCCCGCATTTATTTCCAACCGCGATCGCGGACCGATACACTGTCGATCTCCGATAGAGCATCTCGTAAGTCTTGCGCAAGATTGGCCACGCGAGCCTCGATGTTTGCAAGCCCGATGTTTCGTGCATACCGGACGGCTTCCATCAGACCAACCTGCCTCGCGACATAGCTCTCCCAATTTTCGAACCGCTTCGCCCCACTGACAATCTCAAAGTCGTTCGGCTCGGTCCATCTTGCGGAAAAGAGATCTATAAATGGAGGGTCAATCTGATCAATGAAAGTTTTTCTGACACATGGGCACAGTAAGGACCACAGGCCTGATCTGAAGCAAATCGTTTTCAGTCTGAGTCTGA
>CAYGSW010000322.1:0-6513 GCA_964352535.1 uncultured Granulosicoccaceae bacterium
GGCGAATATGGAGCACGTCAAACGAAGGCAACGCGGGTGGGGACGCGCCTAATTGCTCCCTTCGGGCGACTTTGGCTGCCGCTGCACCCGCGTTGTCTGTGCTCGAAGCGCGCAAGCAACGCCTTCGCAAAGTCGCCTTGTTGCAACGGCTGCCAAAGCCGCTGCATGCTACTTTATGAGCTGGACGGACCATTAGTGTTTCATAAAATTCCGGCCCAGAACCGCTTCGCTGATTCTATAGCAGCATCTTAAGGGCTGGTAAAGGGTGGGTTTTCTCGCAAATAGGACGCAGTTACGATGAATCAGGATCAGCCAATGAATAGCAGCGCAGCCTCACGGCATCAAATGGAGAAAATCAGCCGTTTCATGGATAGCTCTATTCGTCTACCGGGCGGGTATCGAATCGGCTGGGACGGAATAATCGGTCTGATTCCTGGCATTGGCGATGTTGTTGGCATGGGCATCTCTCTGTATATACTTATGGGCGCCGTGCGACTTGGTGCTTCACGCACTACCGTACTAAGAATGTTGGGTAATATTGGCGTCGAAACAGTTGTAGGCGCAGTACCCGTGCTAGGAGATGTGTTCGATCTGGCCTTCAAAGCCAATAGTCGTAACATGAGGATTCTTCAAAGCCAGCAGATTGATCCCGCTGCCACTCATCGAAAAAGCAGTGCTGGCTTGATCATGGCCCTGTTGGTTATAGCCGTTAGTTTTTTGTTGACAGCATGGGCGATACTGTCGCTCGTTGCTGGTCTGTTTGGTTGGATATTCTGATGTCTTTGCAGCCAGCCGATGACAACACTAATCCCTCACTGACGGAAGTTGGACTTGTTCAACAATAAGCCCGAACCACATTAACGGTGGGGTGCTCCAACGATCAGCCTAGAGCCTGCAAATATTGCCTCAACACCGGCGGCTAAACATATCTTTTGCTTGGAATTCGAGAAAATGATGAATGAAAACGATGTGTAGTGTCATCTTCCACACATCCGGGACAGCATCGGCTCCCTGAAAAATCGAGCGAAAGATGGACGAAGTCTATCAGTCTGGTAAATTACTCTTTCGCTGTTTCAGACATGAGCAAATTTTCGTTTGAATCCATGGCTATTTCTTTTTCAAGACTCGCTGTTACTGCCGTATCGTTTGAAGTATCAGCACAATCACTTTTATACACCGGCGTGTTTTGCCGGTTAACATCATACGCACGGCTGCTGCCTTGAGATGCTTCATCACTATCTGTTTTTAGAGTAGACAGATCCGCAGAGGTGTCAATGACGTCGAAATTATTTTGTACTGCGAGACTATCTCTCACCGAAGATGACTTGACGTCCGATGTAATTTTCAATCTGTAAATAGGCTCTGGCATCACTATACCCGCTTCATCGAACGCACGCTTTACCTGACGAATAGACTCACTGCGAACTTTACGCATGTCATGTGAACGCTGATCTATCCAGCAGATGACATTCAGGGAGACGTTCGAGTCACCTAGCGCCTCAATCAATGCCAATGCTTGTGGCTCGGGCAAAACACCTGAAACGTGTTGTACTGTTTCTACAGCGAGATCCTGAGCTAACTTCAGATCCAGATCCGTATCTACACCTACGGTGAATTCAAAGCGTCTATATGGATTGCGGGTATAGTTAATGATCGTGGCTTTATATACCTCAGAGTTGGGTATGCGCACATGGTTTCCCTCTAGAGTAACGAGTATCGTGGCGCGAGACGTCAAACGAGCCACTTGCCCTTCGTTTCCGTTGATGTCAACAAAGTCTCTTGAGTTAAAGGGCTGGCGCAAACTAAGTAAAATGCTTGCGATGTAATTTTCTACAGTGTCGCGTACCGCAAATCCCACAGCTAAGCCTACGATCCCTGCAGCACCCAGAACAGTCCCAATAATTGACGTGGCATCCAGCAAAGAGAGTGCAAGAACGACTCCAAATAGCGTTATGATTATGCGGCAGATGCTACCAAAGAGATTTGCGATAAATCCGTTCGGCGTAACCCTCCTGAACCAGTTACGTTTACCGGCCACCCAGCGTCCGATTATCCAGAATAGGCTAAACAGAAAAAGAGCAACTATAAAGGTTGGTAGTGCTAATAAAGCGGTGCCGAGAATTGATTTCCAACGAAGGAGGGTGGAATTAAACCGCTGGCCAAGACTGTTATCAATAACAGTCTGATCGACAACGTCGACCACACCTGTCATCTGCTCAGCAAGTTGTGTAGCTCTGTCCAGAGCTGATGCGGAGCTAGCGGTTCCCGAGAGGGTGACCACCCCACTGGTAACCTCTACATCAATACCGTCCAGCACATCAAGCTCAGAATAGATTCCTTGGAGTCTTTGAGCAATCTCTGCGTCGATACCAGGCGTACTCAGCGTATCAATTGCCTTTTGCGCTTGTTGATTCTCTTCAACGGTTGTCGAGCCACCAAGTATGTTTTCGATGTCTTGTGCTAACGTACCCCCTGTGCAGAGTAGAAAGGACAACAAACATGCAATTATCAATTTGGACATGGAGTTTCACTGTAAAATCGAATGAGAATACTTAACCCATCATTGTAAACTATTCATTTTTTCCATCTGCTCACCGCAGCAACTGAAAGACGGCTCACCTTCATCACATTCACAGGGTTCGGTGATCAGTATTTCCATGCCACATTTCTCGCATTTGAACGTGTCGCCCTTAACTGGTTTCTTTTCGTCATTCATGTTTAATTGAAGCCCTACTTTTGGTAAATTGCAATTTTGCCATAAAGTTTTGCCGTAATACCAATGATTCAGTATATTTAAAAAAAAGTATAACGTTGATTAAGCGTCGCTTTTAGATGCTGTGCACCTAATGCCTCGTCCAACAAGGAATCAGAGTACTATCGATGTACAGTACAATCAGCTCCGGTGAATGATTTTACTGACTGCCCGTCATTAAACGGCACGACATCGTTGAGGGATTTATAGATGAATAGCACAGTGTCGTGGCCCTACATACTTCTACATCCATAGCTTTTCCTGTAACAATTATTAAAGGATGCTGAAGGCTGAAAAACGCGTTAGACAATCAACACTGTTGAAGCACCGGACATCATGACTGACATGATCCCTGTCTCCCAAACTGCCCGGTAATATTTCTGCGACGTTGCAGGTTCCAGCATTGAACCGGCGTTGAATTGGAGCTTCAAGTGGATCGCAGCAATTCCTTCGCCGTCATGATCGTCTATCCACACCGCACAAAACTCATCAACGCCCTATCGCATACGTACCAATTTTCTGATTTGAGACACGAATCATGGCTTCCCGGCACACGTGACCATTTCGCTCATCATTCGTCGGGTGCCGTGGATCTGTTTCGCTACTGCCCGATTTCATAGCTGGGTTTATCAGCATTTTGTCCGTATTAAATTGATTAATGCACATACAAGCGTATTCGAGTAATCTTTTTGCTTAAACCTTCGCCTGATCTTTACTCTTACCGCACTTCATATGAATGACGCCTTCGAGTTTTTCCAGATCACCCTCAATTTGGTCAATTTCGTCGTCCTTCAGCTCACTCCAAGTTGCTTCACAAAGCCTCATAGCTCTTCTTTGTTATCTCTTACATGTTCTTGAACTCATTTATCATCACTTTTTAACCCACCTACTTTACTGGAACTCACGTTTATCAGATTACGTGGGCGAATCTCATTAATATGTAATTTTTACTGCATATTTCCTGTAGAGACATATGACTTAAATAAACAGTACATTTGCATTATTTCTAAGCTAACTTGACGTCAATATCCACCCGATAAAAATATGACCGCCCATCATTTCTCTACATCAGATTTTGTGCCGTATGTGAACCACATGAACATCCGATGCCCTCGCCGCTGTTCCGATAGCCGCAATCACAGTGAGCCCAGTATCGGCTGCCTTAATCATTCGTACAAACGACAAGCACTCGCCTATTTGATTCTATTGAATCAAGGAAACTATGAGATGAATCAACGATCGCCCAGTCACGAGATATGCATGTTGTTGGTTGATCGCTGATCTTACGATTAATATAATAATTCATCATAATGCTATTGTGAAATCTGCCTTGAGGGTACCGATGAACCGTACTATCGCCATTGTTGGCTTAGGACCAAGAGGGCTATTCGCCGCAGAATGTTTTACGGCTGCATTGAACGATCGTGATACATCCGAACATTGGGAGTTAGCGCTATTTGACGATAGTGGCTTCCCAGGCTCAGGACCACACTATGCTCCGAATCAGTCTCCACTGAATTTGCTCAATATTCCACTGAGAGAAGTCCCCCTGGAAGCTCGTATTGAATCCAGTGGTTACGTTGATCTGCCAGAATTTCCAAGCTTCTGTGATTGGCAGTCAGAATACTCTATAGAAGACAGCAATGGACTCGATGTCTTTCCCTCACGTGCCTGTATAGGACAATATCTTCAAGCCAGATTCCATTCGTGGTTAGCTGCCTGGCGGAGCTCTGGAAAAGTAAGATTGTCGCACAGTACTATCGTTCGAGTTGATTGGACGGTATCAGGCGTTTCTATCGTCGATAGTGAGTGTATCAAGCACGATGACTTGTGCCACGTATTACTCACTATCGGTCATCAGCCAGTCAAACTGGATAGTTCACTGGCTCAGTGGAGACATTATGCCGATGACAATCCACCATTGGTCCTGGTGGAGCGACCTTATCCAACAGACAGATTTTTTTCAGACAGCATATTTAGTAAGCGCACAGTAGCGTTACGTGGAATGGGACTAAGTATGATCGATACCGTCAAAGCGCTGTGCGAGGGACGCGGTGGAGTTTTTGAGACTGCTACCGATACTCAAAGCGGATTGCGATATATCGCATCTGGAGATGAGCCTTCTCAACTGCTTCCATTCTCGTTAGACGGTCTACCCATGACACCAAAGCCGGCGAATGAAAGCGTTGACCGACTGTTCCAACTGAACGCCGATGATAAAAAATTACTGGCTAAGACGCTATCATTGGCCAACCTATGCTCTGACGGCGATCAACTTCGTGACGCTGTAATAGAGACTGTCGCAGAGATTAGTGCCCGTTGTTGTCAAAGGCTCGACCACAGGTGCCTGTCACATAGAACTGCAATTGATTTAACCTCGTTGATTAGCCAATGGCTTCACGATGGATCTATCAGGCACCAATTTATCGTCTCACACGACGTGGATACGGCCTCGGCTATGCAAAGTTACCTTGACATGGCTCGAGGTGATGCTCCGATCTCAGTTGATTACGTGGTGGGCCAGGTGTGGAGACACTGTCAGAAAACTTTTTACCGTAAGTTAGCATTCATAAGCGAAGGCACAGACTTACTGATTCCCTTTATCAATCTGGATCAGAGGCTAAAGCGTTACGCATTCGGTCCACCAGTGGACAGTACGCGAAGACTTTTGGCACTCGTTGAGTGCGGATTGATAAAGTTTGGTATTGCAGATGATCCAGATATCATCATGGGAGATGGTGGCTGGATATTGCAAGATGATTCTCATCGCACCGCTACCGATGTCATGATCAACACAGTTCTTGCCTCTAGCGACTTAAGCGATGTTTGCTCACCATTAGTCATACAGCTATACGAGGAGCGTTTGCTAAATCCTGCAAGTGATAAATTCGGGGCTTTGATTGCACGAGATGGCACCGTTTTAGATACTGAGTTCAACAGAAATAAACGAGTCGCTTTCGTTGGCAGGTTGGCGATAGGCAGCATTGTTGAAGCTGATGCTCTTATGGAATGTTTTGGCACACAACTAGAAGACTGGGCATCATCGCTGGTGTCTCGGATGGCAGATTTATAAATTCTTGTGTTCAGTATCGTCCTGGTTTTTACCGTCAACAGTAAGTTATGACAAAGGCACGATCAACGCGTCTCACGCTATTACCGGACCAGCCAGACAATTTGTGTTTGACTTTTTCCGCCGTGATCTACCAAATGATTGGTGAATGGTAAGCCAGATAGTTAACAAATATTATACTTCCATGTTTGGAATAACTCCAACGAACGTAAAGGTACTTTGCCTCGGTGTTTGCTTCCAAGTGGCAATCCAACTTCTTGTTTGCTCGTTGTTGATTGTGCTACTCATGTGACACGTTATCTCCTTCAGATGATGAGCGTTGTACAGGTCGTATTACTATTGTCAAAGCACTGTCCTCTGCCGAGTTAGGTACGCTGCAGCGCGACGGACTTATGAACACAGAGCTGTACGCTGGCATTTTTTATGTAGACAGCTGAGAGCGGCCCGATTGGGTGATCCTATGGAAGAGGGTGCGCGGTAGGGCTCGGTATCGAGCAAAGAGCAGTTAGATACTAATCTGTGTGCACAGGTCGAATAGAGTTTGGAATGGCAGACGCAAATTACTCTTTGGAGGCGTAAAGGATTCTGGATTCTGTCGAGAAAACAGTGAAGTCGGCATGAATAGTTTCGCTAATACCTAGGAGGCTGTCCGAGAATAAGCTGATCGAGCGAAAGCGCGATATTTCGGCCA
>CAYGSW010000323.1:0-6492 GCA_964352535.1 uncultured Granulosicoccaceae bacterium
GTGCTGCGTCGATTACGGCAGGCTCCAATGGCTCATCGGACTTGACGCTCTCGGGTTCGCTGGCTGATATCAATGCGACGCTGGGAACACTGACGTACCAGGGCACCTTGAACTTCAACGGGCGCGATACGCTCACGGTACTATCGATAGATGCAGACTCCGACACCGACATTCACACGGTAGGAATTTTAGTCAATGAGGTTAACGACAGTCCTGTAATTACATCAATAGCCTCGTTTAGCTCAGTGGAGAATCAGGCGACGATCCTGACAGTTAAAAGTCAGGATGTGGATGGTGTTAAGACAACATATTCGATTGTTGGGCAAGCAGATGCTAGCCAGTTCACTATTGATGCCAATACAGGAGAACTGGCATTCGTGACGGCCCCTGATTTCGAAACACCGGTTGATAAGGGAGCAAACAATATCTACAACGCGACCGTACAGGCGACCGACGAAGATGGAGGTACAGCAACACAAGCATTATCTATAAATGTAAGAGACGTTAATGAAGCACCCTTGCCTGGTGCAGACACTCTGGTGGCCGTAGAAGATACTCCACGTGTTATTAACACAGGCGCAGAGCTTTTGCACAATGACAGTGATCCAGAGTCAAATCAACTATCTCTAGTCTCTTTCAAGCAACCAGAGAATGGTGTGCTCACTGACTTAGGTAGTGGGCTAATACACTATATGCCCAACACAAATTTTGACAAAACGGATCGATTCGAATACGTCATAGAGGATACCGCTGGAAACAAAGCATCAGGTATTGTATCGATCAACGTAAAATCGGTCAACGATGCCCCTGAATTGTTGGGTGGTTCCGGCGGTGATGTGGAGCTGCAACCGGGTATTATCAGTGGTCCTTCTGTATCAGATGGAATCATAGAATTAGACGAAAACGTATCCATGATAGGTACTGTGGCTGCTAATGATGCCGATGGTGACGTTGTAACGTTCTCACTGGCAGGTCCTGATGCGGATCTGTTTCAAATCGATGCCCTTAGCGGTGCATTGCGCCCAACTGTCCCCGTGAATTATGAACTTCCTACAGACAGTAATTTAGACAATCGCTACGAAGTAGAGATTGTAGCCAGCGATGGAAACGGAGAACAATTACGAGTTCCGGTAACTGTCCTGGCGGTCGATGTCAATGAAGCTCCTGAGCTGGTCAGTGAAGTATTTACTGTAGAAGAAGGCTTTTCTGGCACATTCGGTCGTCTAAACGCAATTGATGCTGATAAGGGAGATAAGCTGTTATTCGAACTGGTATCCGTAGGAGATAATGAAGAATATGGAGCTAGTGTGGAATTGTTACCTGATGGAGCTATCAGCACCTCAGGGCTCGCACCTGGTCGGTATGAAATCGGAGTGGCGATAAGTGATGAACGTGGACTTACTGCAATCGGAAGTGTCGTAGTCGTGGTAACACGGCTCTCTGATGGTGAGCCAGCGTTCGAAGCGGCAAATCTGCAAGAGTCGCAATCTCCTGTTACCCCCGTTGAACCTTTGACGGTTTCTGTGTCATACCGACCGACAGATGAGAGTCGTCAACCTGTACTTGAATCACAAGTATTGCAGTCTGGTTCAAAGATCTTTGTAGGCATTGAATTTGATGTTAGTCAACCCATATGGAATGACTTTCAAGTAGAAGAAAGCAATCAAGATGAATCCGCATCTGGACGAGAGCTGAATGCAGACAATGCTTTGCAGAAACTGATGCACTTGGGAGATCTTAGTGCACTGTCTCCGTCCTTAAGTACAGTGGCAGCTGGCCTGCCACCTACGCCTCAGCAGCTTTTCGATTTAATAGATCGTGTAAGGTCCACTGTTGATTCTTTCGAGCGTACAGAGCAGTCTGATGAAGTCCGTACCCGGCTGGTTGTTTCAATCGGTGGTCTAGTCTTCAGTATTGGATTTGCGAGTTGGCTGTTAGGGTCACGGATTTTGATGGCCGCAACACTATCAACAGTGTCGTTGTGGAGATCGATAGACCCTATCCCTGTACTTCTCGCTGGACCAGCTGCAAACGACGACGATAATGATGAGGAAGGTCTGGGTCTGAAAGAGCGCCTCGACACTAAGCAGAACGACACTTCGGAAAGGCGTATATCTGATGGCTAAAGAGTCCTTTATGACACGCCATCTACGTAAGTGGCCTCAGCGGATTCCGCTTACGCTATTTCGACCTGTGCAACTCTCCTTGAGCCTTGTAATGTTAGTACTCGGTGTACTATTTGTTGCCGAGTTACTGGGTTTTGGTTCGGATCCTCGCAACACATTACGTCAATCACGTGCTTCAATGGCTGAATCGCTAGCGGTTCAGTTATCGGTATTTGCAAGTGTTGGTGATGAACAGGAAGTCGACCAAGCGGTTTTGAGCTTTGTTTCCCGCAGTGCTGACGTGCGTGCGGCATCACTTGTTAGTGTTGATGGGACTGTGTTGGCCCGTCACGGTGATGTCTATGCTTTAGATAATTTGGTTGCTGCATCAACGCTTACACACTTGAGCATCCCGATAATGAACAACGGTCGCAACTGGGGAGAGGTGCAAGTTGTGTTTGCTCCTGCTGGTCTGGCGATAAGGCAGTTGCATTGGTTTTTGTTTACGGGATTATTTTCGTTCATTTGCTTTGCATTTTTTCTTGGCAAGGTTCTGAATCAACTTGATCCTGGTCGCGTCGTACCGGCCCGAGTCGAAACAGCGTTTGATCTGTTTAGTGCAGGTGTTGTCATTCTAGATGAAAAGCTGCGTGTCGTTCTTGCAAATCAGTCTGTGTCCAAAGTACTGGGTTTATCTCCTGCAGAAGTAACAGGTTCTGTGATAGAAGATTGGCCATGGCAGAAAGGGGATGAATGGCAAGCGCCTTGGACTACTAACTTACATAGCGGTATGGCAGTATCGGACATGCCAGCCATCCTTAAGAGTGCGGACGGTGTGGAGCGATTATTCTCTATAAGCTGTGCTGCTGTTGGTACTGACTCAGAAACACGTGGTGTTCTCGTAACACTGGACGATCTGACACAATTAGAGCATCGAAACCGTAAATTATCTAACACCCTCACTGAATTGCGTCGCTCAAAAGAAGCAATAAGTAAAAAAAATGAGGAGTTGCAATTGCTGGCAACAACTGATCCGCTCACAGGTATCGCCAATAGACGTACGTTGATGTCAAGACTCGAGCATGAGTTTGAATTGGCGTTGAGCAACCAATTACCTTTATCTTGTATTATGGCTGATATCGATTATTTTAAGAGAGTGAACGATAACTTTGGACATGCTACGGGAGACAAAGTGATACAAGCTGTAGCGGATATCCTACAACAGGCTTGCAGAAGTATGGATGTGGTAGGCCGCTATGGTGGTGAGGAATTCGTGATGATCCTTCCAGGGTTGAATGCCGACTCTGCGGCGCGTTTGGCTGAGAAAATTCGTATAGCGGTAATTGCGGCTGGAGCTAAATCGAGTATCGGACTGTCCAGCCTTTCTTCAAGTTTTGGTGTGGCGGAGCTAGATAGTCAGATTTCCAATGGTACAGCACTACTGGATGCAGCTGATAAGGCATTATACACAGCAAAGGAGGGTGGTAGAAACCGAACTGAAGTATACAATAATAACATGGACACATCAGCCGATGATACAGATGAGAATGAGATCCTCTTGTCAAAGGAAGATAAACTGCTAGCACGTGTTATAGAGCTTGAAAACCTGCTAGAAGAACGTGATCGTTCGTTAAAATCTCTCTCCGACTACGACAGCCTGACGGGTACGCCTATGCGGTCATTGTTTCTTCAACGAGTCGACACAGAGGTTAAGCGGGCAAATCGTATTGGTATGGTAGTTGGTGTCATGTCAATTGAATTGCGTGATCTTGAGCGTATTATTTCATGTTTTGGACATGCCGAAACAGATATACTTATTATCGAATTTGTTGAGCGATTGCAGGCAAGCTTACGCACAACCGATGTTGTATCCAATCTCACAGATGAGCATAGTCTTTCTAGAATAACGTCGAACGAGTATGGCGTTTTACTATCTGACATGGACGATTCTGCTAGTTCCATGATTGTAGTCACACGTTTGAAGCGGCTGTTACTGAAGCCCTTTAAAATGGGCAGAGAATTTGTATACGTAGGAGCCAACATCGGTATATCTGTATCTGAAGACGGCTGTAATGAATCCACTGAGCTGTTCAAGAAGGCCAGTGATGCGCGTCTCGAAGCGAGCAAGAAGCCTGACAAGGTTTCACATGCTTTTGCATTGCCAGCACTAAATGACAAATCTCACGACTATATAAAACTTGAATCAGATTTGCACAAGGCTCTTGATAATGGTGACCTGGAGACATGGTTTCAGCCAAAATTTGATCTTGTTGAACGTAGAGTTGTTGGGATGGAGGCGTTGCTTAGGTGGCAACATAAAACTCGTGGTTTTGTCTCTCCAGATGTATTCGTTTCTGTAGCAGAAGGAAACGGTATGATCGGCAGACTGTCGTCGTTTGTTCTGGACAAAACGCTCAAGCAAATAAAGTTGTGGCAATCTATGGGCTTCGATGATCTTTGTATTTCCGTTAACGTTTCTCCTATGCAACTTCGTGCAAAGTCGCTAGTTGATGATATTTTAATGGCTTTGAACCAGGCAGGCGTAGCTGGTAAGTATCTTGAAATTGAGTTGACAGAAACGTCAGTACTGGAAAACCCTGAAGAAGCGAGGGTAACGTTGAACATACTCAGGTCGGAGGGAGTTGGTGTGTCCATGGATGATTTTGGAACTGGGTATACATCTCTGGCTTTGCTTGCGAGTTTACCTTTGGATACCGTTAAAATTGACCGTTCATTTGTCGTCAACATGAGTACGAGTGAGCGAAGTAGAGCTCTTGTTAAGTCGATTATTACGATGTCACACGCACTGGGCTTACGAGTGATTGCCGAGGGTGTTGAGACGAACGAGGAACTTGAATTGTTGTCTGACTATGAGTGTGACGAGGTTCAGGGTTATCTGATAAGTCGTCCGCAATCAGCTGACGATATCACCGCATTTCTTGTCAAACAACGTGCGGCCGAAAGCGGTCGACGCCGGGCATAATAGATTTGATACAGCTTGGGATAGTCTGAGTTAGGATAAAGTAGCCCACATTGGGTAATCGGATCACTAGACAAGTTAGTGGTGTTGCTGGGAAAAATCTATGATGACCTGAAAGTCATGGCATCATTGTTGGCACTGGACGCAAGGGCCTGCTATGGCTTGATTGAATTGAAAAGGTTTTTTTTATGGTGTTGCCTGCGATAGCATAATTCCAAAATGCTATTAGCATTTGGTAGGCGATGCGTATTCTCTGGACACTGGCGATGGCAAGGCATTCGCCATGCACTCAAAGCTTGGATTTGATATGGCGGTTGAGCACGTTGTGATACTGATGCAAAGTTTCTCAGGTATCAGTTCCATTGTGGCTGTGCTCTACCAGGGGATGCAGTCGGACGTAATATGTTCAAACAGTATGAGGCATCGTTTTTGGCAACAGGCATAATATCGGTATTACATTTTATCGTGTCATTGCCGTGAGTCTAGCCTGTGGACTTGGTTTATTTGATGAAGCTGATGCTCTGATTGAGAAATCTGAATTGCCCGTGAGTGAGACTGGAGAGCTTTTTGGGTAGTCAGATCTGTATGGGTTGAAAGCCTGTATATCCCTGCACAAATCCGACACCTGCTCAGCAGAAGCTCAGTTGTTGAAAACAGTTGAGATTGCTCGTCAACGAAAGGCAATGCTTTGGGAGATACGTGCAGCTATTGTCCTTGCAAATCTATCGAAGGAACAGAATAAATCGGATGATGCTATCGTTCTGCATGAACAGGTGAGCGGGCATTTTGATAAGAGTGGTTGCCCTAATGAGCAGGCGGTAGCTGTCATATTACCCGCATTGCTCAACGAATATGCGTTTTGAATGTGAACCAGCGTGTCACATCATCGTGATAAAGGTTAGGCCATCGGCTCAAAACTTTGAGAACAAGATCAGTCCAGCAGTTCAAACAAGATATCCTGCGCACCCTCCCACAAGACCTTGTTCCCTAACTCGAACAGTTTGTCGTGATTGCTCGTGATTGTGATGAAGTGATTACCTGCAAGCTGGCCCATCTTAGACGAGAAATCTACACCGCCATAAGCCAGAAGTATTTCAGTTTCGCTGATACCGCCCGGATAAAGGATAAATTGTCCCGGTGCTGGATGACTGGTATGGTTCTCGTAACTCAGCCCATAGTCGTGATCACCTAAGGGAATCCAGATCCCTTCACCACTCCAGCGTACGTGGACCAATTTACTGCTGTAGGGCATAGTTTTTACGAATGCCGCACAGGTATTTGGTGCCAGTTCTGTTTCCAGACGTGCATCGAATTGGTAAGGCCCGGCAGAGATATTAAGATGTCTCATGTAGCGTATTCTCTTAGTGATAAGTTGATAAATGGAATATCGAATCGTTTAAAAAATTT
>CAYGSW010000324.1:0-6475 GCA_964352535.1 uncultured Granulosicoccaceae bacterium
CTTCCAGGATGATTCCATCGACATCTTCATCGATGGAAACAACAGCAGGGCGAGACATACGACGGCATCGACGACCGTCATTTTCTTATCCCGCTGCTCACTGATGCCAATAACACCTTTGGTTCCAACACCACTGTGTCGGAGCTCGGCCCCAATTCAGCGTCTTTACCGCCGATCGAATTTGGCACCTGCCTGTGTACCGATGGACCACTAACCTGGGAAGTCAAACTGCCACTGGCAGAATTTGGTATCCGCAAAGACACATTGTTCGGTCTGGAGGTTCAACTGAATCTGGACAACGATGGGGGTGCACGCGATGCCAAATGGGGCTGGTTTCACCCATCACGCGAGGAGCAGAACGTCGATAACACCTTTCAGAACCCTTCATTCATGGGCACCGCAGTCATACGCTGAATTTCCCCTCGGGAAGGTCCACCCTTGCTGCAACCGCCGCGGCGGCAATGACCGTCACACCACCCGAGTCCACATCAGCCACGTTCAGCCCGCCAATAGAGACGTTAACGATCACATCACCATACGGGATCTGGCTAGCGACCTGAGCCTTGTTCACCTTGTCTGGCTGTTGCACACCGATGGTGACCTCAACTTGCATTGCATCGCGATCAATGCCCAACGTGCGAAATAGAGTCAGCGAACTGTGATGCAGTGCATCCTGTACGGCCCGACACGCGGCTTTGGTGTAATCCTCTCCGTAAAGATCGTTACCCGTTCCCATTTCCAGAATAATGCGTTTGTAGGCCATGGCTAGAGGGCGTCGTCCATATCAAGATAGACAACGGCGGCAACATTGGCAATGACGGTGGTGTTGGTGCCCTCATCGTTAAGAATATCCAGTCCACCCTGCACCACAGTGACCTGCGAGCTGCCATAGGGCAACACGGCAGCTACAGCCGTGGGGTCGACCTTGTCCGGTTGCACCACACCTACCTGAACATCCACAAACATCGCTTCACGTGGATAGCCCAGTGCTGGCGCCACCGATATCGAATTGTGCCACAGCGCATCCTTTAGCCCACGTACAGCTGCCTTCGTATAGTCCTGACCACGAAGGTCAGTTCCCATGCCCATCTCCATGAGTATTCGTTTGCGTGGCACATCGTCTCCTGTTTGTCGTTGATGCGTGAATGGTCCGTGAACATAGCAATAAAAGCAATCACAAGCGATTCACCTGCCCCTCTTTATCGTTGCCGTCACTGGATTGGCGCGCGTCCGGATCGCTTTTCTCATCAAACGAAACTCAAGGCATTTTCAAACAACCTGTCATTCCATCACTGTTTGCTAAATCCTTTTACGACAACATGTTAACAACAACGTTTAATAACCAAGGAAGAATTTCATGAAACATCTATCACGGCTGGCCATAGCAGGCAGCTTCAGTTTGCTGCTGGCGGCCTGTTCCGACAGCAACGACGTCACATCATTGAATCAGGACTCTCTCAGCACTGAGCGTCAGACTCTGGCTGACTTTGCGAGTGCCAATGCGATACAGTCCAATGCCGTACAGTCACACGATGAGCTGCCTGACATCGTCTCAACGGCGCTGGCGGCAGGCACATTTAACACCCTGGCAGCAGCACTTGAAGCCACGGGACTTGCTCCGGTACTGGCAGACAACTCTCGCGAGTTCACTGTGTTTGCACCCACTGATGAGGCCTTTGCCGCGTTGGGTCAGGATACCATTGATGCACTGCTGGCAGATCCCGACACACTGCGTGACATCCTTCTCTATCATGTGCTGGCTGACACTCGTGTAGATGCAGCCACAGCCATCTCTCTGGCTGGCAACACAACCACCACAGCCAATGGTGACGATATCGCACTGAGCGTCACTGACGGCAGCTTGTTCATCAATCGTTCGGAGGTTATCGCCACCGATATCTTTGCCAGTAACGGCATTATTCATGTGTTGGACAGCGTCTTGATGCCACCGGCTGACACCGACATGCAAAGCCTTGTGTCCATCGTGGATACTGCGGTAAATGCAGGCTCTTTCACTACACTGGTTGCCGCACTACAGGCAACAGGACTGGACGCTGCACTGGCTAACGAAGCCGATACTTTCACAGTATTTGCACCCACAGATGAAGCCTTTGCAAAATTGGGGCAAGAGACAATCAATGCCCTGCTCGCAGATCCTGAGCAATTGGCCAGCATTCTTCTCTACCATGTCGTAGCAGGCCAGGCCGTGAACTCGACCACGGCAATCAGTCTGGCAGGGTCGGACGTTGCTACTGCAAATGGTGCCACCGTTGCAGTGTCTCTGGACGGTGATGCGCTTCTGATCAATCAATCTGTGGTAACCGCCGTGGATATCATGGCAACCAATGGCATCATCCATGTGATTGACACTGTGCTGTTGCCACCTGCACAGAACAATCCTCAGCCTGAACCGCCAACGGTTGATGAAACAGGAACCTTACTGGATGTCGCAAGGGCTGCTGGCAACTTCACAACGTTAGTCGCAGCACTGGAAGCCACCAACCTTGATGGCGCTATCGGCCATGCTGGTGATCTGTATACCGTGTTTGCACCGACTGACGCGGCGTTCGCAGCACTTGGACAGGCAACTATCGACGCTCTACTGGCTGATCCTGCAACACTTGAAAATATTCTTCGGTATCACGTACTGCCAGGTGCAGTTGTAGATGCGGCTACCGCGCAGTCACTCGTGGGTTTTCCCATCGGCACCGGCAACGGGCAAAACTTGTTTATCAGTGAACGAGACGGCGGTCTGTTTGTCAACGACAGCCGCATTGTTGCAACCGATATTCGTGGCGTGAATGGCATCATACATGTGATTGATGCTGTGTTACTACCACCAGCGAATTAGCCGGAAAGTATTTGTTAGCACATCAAAGCTGCGCTTTTTTACTACAAAGCGCAGCTTTGACTAAATCTTAGCGTGACAAGAGAGCAGCAATAGTCGGTGGATCGTTTTCAGCATTTTCACCTATAAACACGATTCGCCCATCTGCATCCGGTGTGAAGAACACCACGCCGTTGTAATTAGAGGAATTACCCCAGTCAAATGTCACCAGAGCCGCGTCACCAAATTCGGCTATGGCGCCAGTGATCGCAACCGGGGTATCCCCTTCAACCAAAGTAGAGCCTGTGACCTGATCTCCAGTAAACGTTATGGACGTCGTCAGAAGCTGGCAATCGTTGGGAAAATCAGCTCCACAAAATGAATGCACGGCGCTCCAGTCACCCGCCAGAGACGCGACAGTGGCTTCAGCGACTGAGCTACCTTCGGTGCCCACCAGCGCCACGGCAGTTGGGGAGGTGGCAGTGCTGTCTATGGTTTGTCCATTCACAATGTTGACTTCAATACCCAGAGGATCCGCAGCACTGGCGACCGCTCCAAAGACACCGGCATTGGCATCGGGTCGGCTTTCCTGATGGATATACTGACGCAGCGACCCTGTAAAAGCATCGGCGGCACCCAGATCACCAAACAACGATTGTGCAGACCCGTCAGGATTTACTGCCAGTCCTGCTATCTGATTGTCGTTGTTAATGACATAAACACCATTTGACCCACCAAAATTACCGACATAGCTGCCAGCTTTGGTCTCAGTTACTGGCCCTGCACCACCGCCCGGAGGCGCAACAGACTCCCCACCACCACCTGCAGGCGGAGTAACTCCACCGCCCGCGACGGGCTGTTGCCCTTCATTATTGGTTTGACCACTGTCGTTGTCCGAATCGCTGCTGCTGGAGCAGGCGCTCAGTGCTACTACGATGGCCACAGCCAGAATATTCTTGATCATGTCTTGTCCTTGTTGGTCGTACCCGAATGTGACGTAAGTGTCGTTATAAAACCTGGGCCTGTCGACGGTCGGCTTACCTTTGCCAACAGGTTTGTAAGATGGTAGTCAGGAAATGCACTTATAAAAGCGCGCAGCATGTTCTCCATTCGCTCGGTGTGTGAGATGTGTGAACTGGCTCGCATGCAGAGGCAAGGACTCTAGCCGATAAACACTCTATGTCAATGCAGGCAACCATTTTGTGTATTTCCATGACTCGAGCAAGCCTGATGCTGCTTGCGCGGGCGTTGTGCATTTTACTCGTAATGGCTTACCCCAACACTGTTCTTCCTGCAATTTTTGCATGTCCATCTGGAGATATCGTGGTCTTTCAGGACAGGCCATGTCCGATCATTGAAAAGAAAAAGACTGTCAGCCGAGAGGCACCCGTCTTTCCCTTGTCAATTCATGAAAGCTGGTTCGATTTACCGGCGCAGGCTGTAGAGCGCGCTTTCTGTGATCGCCGAAGCTGCGAATGTGGCAGGGTTGTAAAACGACATCAGGGCTCTCTGGCACAGGCAGTAGCCGACTCTCTGTACATGGACGGTAGTTGGCACCGGTATGAATCAAGCTTAGCTGCATGGCTGGAAGCGTCATCATCCACCCAAAGCTACGATCTGCGTGAACAGATGCTGGAAGCCACCTGCAACATAATGATGGCACAGGTGTTACTGAGAAACTATGCCGATGATGTCGTCAGTATTCTGAAAAAACGCGTGCGAACTGCTGAAGAGCGTGGCTTTGACATCGACACACCCTGCCTGCAGGGAATCCCCGACGCCTGTGCGTATCTGGAATCCGTCGAGCTGTTTGCCAGACTGAAAACCGATGCTGTCGCGCTGCAGCGCGAACGCGTTGCTAGCGTCCTTACGGACCCATCAGAGTTAGCGTTGACAGAGCCTTAGGTACAGAGAAGTGTCTAGGCGTAACAAGGCATTGAGTGATGAGTCACAGACTACCGGCAAGACAACGTACGCTACCCCGCAATACTGACTATTCCACATTCAAAGCCTGTCCAAACGCTAAAATGTGAGTCGCCCACCACCCTCTCATTATCAGGAATTGCACCGTGACTGACTCCTCCACCCACCTACAAGCCTATATTCTCGAACAAGGCCTTGCCGAGGGCATGATTCCAGCGGTGGGCTCTTTGTATCGCCAACGCGGCGTTATCATCACGGTATTCGGCCGCAAACTGATGAACGCCTCAACCATCGATATCATCAAGGCGCACCAGCAAGCACACCAGGTGGTCGGCGAAAGAATCAGCGTTGTGGATACCAGCGCCGTACTCGACGTCATTTCCACACTGCAACCTGGCAGCTCGCGCATCGATATCGGCAAGCTTGCCTATAAGGCCCGTCTTAACAACGTCATCAGCAATCGGAATGCATTGCGCGGGTATATTGCTGATGCACTTGGTGCCATCCCCGATACACCGTCAGTGCTCGATGAACCCAGAGACGTCGTGTTGTACGGATTTGGACGCATCGGCCGGATTCTGGCGAGGCTGCTGATCGAACGCACCACGTCCAGCAATCCGTTGCGCTTGCGCGCCATTGTTGTTCGCGGTGGTCGCGAGGGTGATTTACGCAAACGCGCAAGCCTGCTTCGCCGAGATTCAATTCATGGTCCGTTTAACGGGCATATCGCGATTGATGAAGAAAATAGCGCCATCATTGCCAACGGCAACTTCATCAAGGTGATCTACGCCAGCCAGCCCGAAGACATTGACTACACAGAATACGGCATCGACAACGCGCTTATCGTCGACAACACCGGAGTGTTCAAGGATGAGGAAAGTCTCTCCCGACATCTGGTGCCCAAGGGTGCATCGAAAGTACTGCTCACGGCGCCTGCTGGTGGCAGTGTCAAAAACATCGTGTACGGCGTCAACGAACACATGATCGAAGACAGCGACACCATTGTCTGTGCAGCCAGCTGTACCACTAACGCCATCACCCCCGTACTGAAAGTCATCAACGACAAATTTGGCGTGATCAATGGACACGTTGAGACCGTCCATTCCTACACCAATGATCAGAATCTGATCGATAACTACCATCCAGCGGAGCGCCGCGGCAGAAGCGCACCACTGAACATGGTGTTGACCTCGACCGGTGCTGCCAAGGCCGTCGCCAAGGCACTCCCGGAGCTTGCCGGCAAGCTGACAGGCAATGCCATACGGGTACCGACGCCCAACGTGTCAATGGCGGTGTGCAATCTGAATCTTGGTCGATCCACCACGCGTGATGAGCTGAATGATCATGTGCGCGAAACGGCGTTCAACTCCGAACTTCGCCAGCAGATCAGTTACTCCTACAGCACTGAAGTGGTATCAACAGACTTCGTCGGCACACCCGAGCCTGCCATTTTCGACTCTGTCGCCACGATCGTGGATGGAGATCGATGCGTGCTGTATGTGTGGTACGACAATGAGTTTGGTTACAGCACGCAAGTCTTGAGGTGCATGCAGCACATGCTGGGGCTGACTATCATGAACGTGCCAGCCTGATCGAGGACTGACATTCCGGATGTCCGGTGTGCTCACCACCCGGACATTCTTGATCAGTCGTCCTATGCTGCAACACGTTCTCTAGTAGTCCGTCAACCCGAAATATTAGGATTCAGAGTTCACCAGCCGCCGC
>CAYGSW010000325.1:0-6456 GCA_964352535.1 uncultured Granulosicoccaceae bacterium
ATTTCATGAGCTGGCGCAAAAAGCTCCAGACATCCAAAGCCGAGTCCGAGGGATCACCTGGCCCGCACGCCGATGGCTCCATACCGCTTGATGGTCCAGCTCGTAGAGCAACTGCAGAACAGCAAAAAAAAAATCAATGAGATAGGCGATTCGTCCGGTTGCCATACCTGTGGGACAGACACTAACTGATTCATTTCCCGGCTACAACATGAGAACTCAATAAGCGGCTTTTACCCATATTGTCATTCAGGCTGCCATAGTGCACTTATTGGCACGGCATAAAGGCCATCCCCAAAACGAGTCAGTGTTTCTCCATCGTATAGCACAACCCCGGCGACAAATCGTTTCCCAAGTGCGGCTGCCAACTTTTTTAAACCGCGAAAATCTTTGGTAGTCACAGATGCTGCCGCTTTGATTTCAATACCAGCTACGGCAATGGTACCTTTCTCGATAACTATATCTACCTCTACACCATCACGATCGCGGTAATGTGAAAGTCGTAGTGGCTGCTCATACCAACTTGCCTGGCGCTTTATATCTTGAAAAACAAACGTCTCCAGCAGTTGACCAAGGAGCGTTCGGTCGGCCTTTAAATCAGCTGCATTGACACCTAACAGACTACAGCATGTTCCGGTATCGCCCATATGTAGTTTGGGTGTTTTGACCAGTCTACTAAGGCGATTGTTATGCCATGGTGGTAATTCATTCAGAAGGAACACTCGTGTGAGCAATGAGACGTATTCTTTTATGGTTGGTCGGCTAACTTGAAAAGGCGAAGCAAGATCACTGACATTCATGAGCCGAGCGGTTTGCCCGGCGACGCCCGTCAGCAGTCTTGGCAAAATGTCCAGAGAGCCAATGCGCGCTAAGTCTCTGACATCACGTTGTACTAGCGTATCCAAATAGTCCCTGTACCAGGCAGCACGACGATTTGTCGATGCCCTGTGCAATGCTGCGGGATACCCGCCGGCCACTATGCGTTGGATGAGTATGTCGCCAAGCCGTTCTACCGATTGGCTCTTGAACGCGTTGCTGAATAGTCGGTTGAGAAAACCGGATGGCTGACCTTGTATTTCGCTTTGTGCGAGTGGGTGCAGACGTAGCACATCCATACGCCCTGCTAGAGAATCAGAGAGTGTAGGAAGCAGCAGAATGTTCGTCGATCCCGTGAGTATGAATCGGCCTGGATCACGTTTCTTGTCAATTTCAAGCTTGAGGGCGGAGAATAGCTCTGGAACATGCTGTACTTCATCCAGAATGATGCGTGTTGGGAGGTCTTGTACGAAACCGATAGGATCGGCTTTGGCGCCTGAGCGCACCACCTCGTCATCGAAACTCAGGTAGCCGTATTTCATCTCCTTGCCCACATCGAGAGCAAGCGTGGTCTTACCACACTGTCGGGGGCCATGAATGAGCGTGGCAGGGGAATCCTCGAGCGCCTCACGCAGATTCCGAGCAGCGTATCTGGGGAAAACTGGCGACATTGGTTTCAGCTGATTGAAAGTTTTTACTTCGGCTGATTGTAAGTAATAGGGTCGGCTAATTGCAAGTTGTATATGCTGCTAATTGAAATTTTCTGTGTAAGTACTGCAGGGTGAGCCGTCATTCCGGCCACTGTGTCAACGGATGGTTTCTGAGAGGCTGGCTGGATGTAGGTCGTGCGATGCGCGCTGTGAAGAGCTCGAGCGGTGATCTTGCGCGCTCATAACGCATTCCGACAACGCTATACCTCAACCTTGGCAACCTGTGGTCGGCAGCAGCGTTTGGTTTAATGAGTCACCGGCGATGTATCGTCCATTTCCCATCACCCGCCTTATACCGTCAAAGTGCCGTTTGTCCGATAGCGTATCAAAAGTAAGGCGAAGTGCTCCAAACTATCGCAACTCCAGACATCGATAAAGCTGTCAAAGAACTGCCCAGCGGCCTGGGCAGAGGCAACCAATCTGACACGAAGATGCCCCGTTGCGAGCAATTCCCTTTTGGTTGATCTTTCCGTATGTTCTTGTCCCGCTAAACTCCTCAAACGAGCGAAAAAATCGACTCAATATGGAATCACTCTCGCTCGAAATTTTCTACGGGGCAGCCTTCGGTCGCGCAGGCTCCTGACTAGGGTTGGTTGGCCTTCAGACGAGCAGAACGATCATCTGACATTGGCGTTGGACGATGAAGAGGGCAATACGATGCAACAACTGCGGGGCCACTCGATAACGTATCGGATAGCTTTAGGAGCGCAGACAGGGCGTAAAGTGCTGACGTTGCAAACGATTTGAAGCCTGGGGGGAGGATGACTATGGCAACGATCAGCTCGGTAGGATCGCAAGGATTCTCGTCGCATGGGGCGGCCTTCCGCCATTGGATATTCTGGCCAAACTGGCTGCATTGGTACAAAGGCCACGAACCAACCTGTCGGAGCCGCCCAGGTACGATTTCACGGTGTGCTGGCAAGGGGCGGACTGGGCGCCCCCGACTTCCGTCGAATAGCCGGTATCGCGAGCGCATAACACCGACACGTATTGTCAAGGTAAAAGACCACTACTGATGAAGAGGCCGATGGACGAGAAGAGCCGGATCAGACAACGTATAAGCGCAAAGGAAAGTGTTGCACCCTGAAGGGCATAACGTGCTTACACTGTTGCATTATGTGTCAATCGACCGTAATGTTGTATTACAAGATTGCATGTAAGGTGATTTATGGCCTTCTCCGTCTGGCTTGAACCAGCCCTCGAAACAAAGCTTGAAGAAGAAGCAAGAAAACAGGGGATTAGTAAGTGCGAATTCGTTAAAGACGTCCTTGAGCGCACACTGGGTATCAAGAACGCTGCAGATCTCCTGTCTCAAGCACGTTCCGGCAAACCGATGGGAAATCCTAAAGCATCCGCTAATGTCCGTTCCAACGTAATAAAAAAGATCATTGCAAAGCGTAGTAGTTGACGCGGACCTTCTGATTGCTTTCCTCGCTGTCGATGACGCTAATCATCAGCACTACGACGATCTCATAACGACACTTTCCCCACTAGGGTTGAGACTAATTACAACATGGCCCTGCATTTGTTGAAGCCAGCTTTATTCTCGATGATACCCATCGGTTTGAAATGCTTCACTGGATTGAAATTAGTGTTGTCATCGTTTATCCATTTGGACCTGAAGATCTTGGCGCAATGACGGTTCTGATGAAAAAATACACTGAACCAATAAAACGTGAATTGGACTTTGTCGATGCTTCTTTGTATTGGCTTGCCACCGAGACTGGAATCACTGAAATAATGACTAAAGATCATCGTGATTTCTCTCGATTTCGATTCCCTGAGAACCAACATTTTCACATTCTCTGATACATCCGATTGACTTGAAGCACTACTAATGCCTACGCATCTTTGACCTTGCTAGAGATCATTCTAGTAAGCCTAACAACCATCCCAGCCATTACTATTGGTAATGTGCGAACCATTGGAATCAACGATGTGGTGTTTACTTCTATTTTCGATGCCATTGTGGATACTACCAGTATGTCGGTTGAGCTTGGTCGTCCGCGGTTCTGGGATAGCCGATCAGAAAGCCTGGCGGCTCAGGCACTTGAATCCATCCGCTCGCGGGAGGAGATGTGTGGTGACAATTTCAACGTACCAGATCAGGTGCTCGCTGCACCTTATACGTTAGTCAGTCTTACCTCCACAGGCAAAAGAGCGACAAAAAGCCAAGTGCGACACCTAAAATGACAGATCACTGCCACACCTTTATATAATCTATAATGTAGCGAAGATCACCGTTGTCCATAGCGTTTTTCGTATAACTATCTGGAGCACCTATGTAGCTGTCGACACTGCCCAGCGCAAAATTGACTGTAAGATACATGGGCCGCGTGTCAACCGGTACGAAATTAACCCTCGGCAAATTGCCACCGCTGTCAGCCTGTTCGTCAAGCCTTAAGACCAATACGTCATCGATATACCAGACCAGTTCCCCTGTTGACCATTCCAGGGTATAAGTGTGAAATTTCTCTGAGAAATCAATATTGCAACCACCCCAGGAAGCACCCCGCCACCAGGAACTTGCATCTGGATTCGTATAGACTGCTCCGGTCGGGTCGCTATTGTTATCAACACTGGTAGAGCCTAGTCCCTTCAATTTTCCTTTGTCGGAAATGTAGAAGTTGTGATACTGGGTGTGAAAAGTATCATAATTCCTGCGACCAGCAGCCAAACAGGCTGCCCCACATTCAGGACTGTCAGGTCTTCTCCAGCCACCTGTATCACTGGGAGATTACCCAACATATTCGAAAATATCGATTTCCGGATTGTTTCTGAAAAAACTCTCGTTGTAGAGCCAGACAGCCGGGAAAACTCCCTGTCCACGCGGCATTCTGGCCTTTACTTCAATCACGACCTTGCCGTCCGCGGAGTTGGCAGGAGACAGGGAATGTATACCAAATGTAGTCAATACACCCGACAGATAGTCCTGACCAGCCAGCAGTGTTCCATTGATCACTGGTCCAGTGCCATTAAGTTCACTTGCTTTGGCAGCATTAATAGCAAGATAGCCGTTGTTGCTGTTTGAATCAGTCAGCAGTTCAAAAGGACTCCAGTCGCTTTTGAAATTGCTATCGAATCCCAATACATCAAGGTAGAACTGGCTTTCATTGTTGATGATCACATCGGACGTGTTTGTACGCCATTCATAAGCGGATTTCCAGTTTTGCTGCAACTGAGTGTGTATATCCTGATTGGAGTCAAACGTGTTCTGAAAACTTGGCGACCTATCAGGCGTTCTATCTTCACGCGTATCAAATGAATTGATATCGCAGAATTCAATATCGTTGTAGCCATCTGCACCAATATCAATGTTTTTTAACACCGAGAATGGGCGGGATTGTTCTAATGCGGCGTTTCCTGCCTGATCAACTGCATTGATGTTGATCTGGTAACTGCCATTGGGCAGTGATGTTCCCAGCGACCAACTTGCTCCGTTGGTTAATACAGCACTTGATTGTGATTGATCCCCAGAGATTTCCACTGTCATTGATAAAACCCCTGAACCTCCAAAATCATCCACAGTGCCTTCTAACAGCTGCTGCGTTGATGAAAAAACCTCACCCACGTCTGGTGAGGTGATAGTGATAACCGGACTGGTTGTATCTTCGACTGGTGGCAGTACCGAGAAATCTGACAACACTGGTTGCGAGATATTGCCATCAAGATCCGACGCGTATACACGTACACTGTAGTTTCCTTGCTCTAGTGGTATAACAGTCAACCATTCATCATTTGACACCGGTGGGAAATAGGGTGATTCACCTGTCAGCTGTCCCGTAGCATCGAGTATTTCAACTGTTAACTCATCTAAACCTGAGCCACCTGCGTCGGTTGCTGTCCCTGTAATTATTGCCGAACCTTGATAGGCCTGACCGGATTCAGGCTGAATGAGTGTAATTACTGGCGCGGTAGTGTCCTGTGAATCACAGATATTGATACCGCTGCCCTGAGCTGGATCAGAATAGTTTTTTCTGCCGCGACTGTATGCCACCACATAGTAATTGGATGGTTCACAGCGAGCCGCCAGCTTCCCATCTATATCCAGCCATTGACCTTCAGATGCGCCAGTGGCAATTCGGCCAGCGTTCTGTCCAGGGGTGTTGGGCTCCGCACCATAGTAGATATCGTACCCAAAAGCGGTAAACGACCCACTGTAAGGAAGCCAGAGTAACTGATGGTTATCGCTATCTGGCACATCAGTCACCGTCAAGTTCGCTTCATAGCTAACACCTGGAAACTCGGAGCTGGGTTTTGCAGCCATGAGACCCGTAGGGGCAACCAAAAAGATGCAGGTCAGAACAATCTGGATAAAACAATGTCTTGCCATTAAAACTGTCATTTGTGCTGCCTCTCGAATAACTTAAGCACCGCCGCACGGTCATAAATTTGCAATTCGCATCACATGCTATCAATGTGTCAAAACAATACAGTTTTTCCGGGCTATGTGCAGTTCTCAACTAACATAGCTGTGGATTTCAACCACTAGCCTGAACTGTCTAATGGGACATGAGTTGATCAAGTTGCCCACCAGAACCTTCAGCATCGAGTTAATCAAGAACCATAAATCACGCTCTGCAGATTTTCTTTGCCATTCGCTTTGACTTCTAATTTCTAACACTAATAACAATTCAATCGTACAACACCGCCAGGAAACCCATATGCGTGGTCGCACTATCAACTGGTCTGTAACGAGCGCGGCGATTCGATAGCGATGGCAATAACTTTTATGACACAGAAAAGAACCGCCCATAGTTGATTTTATTCTGTTTGATTCGTCAGTCGCGCGAAACCTGTCTGCTGTCCAGTCCCATACATTTCCAGCCATGTTGTACAAGCCATAACTGTTCGGCTCAAAGGATATGGCAGGTGCTCGCTACGGCCCTATTTGACATATGTGCTTAATCGCAGGATTCAGGCGGCTGATGCG
>CAYGSW010000326.1:0-6431 GCA_964352535.1 uncultured Granulosicoccaceae bacterium
GCAAGGCAAGCTGAGCATCATGCTGGTCTGCGGAACGCGGCCGGAAGGCATCAAGCTGGCACCGTTGGTGGTCGGCCTCAAAAAACGTCCCGAGTTCGATGTCAAGCTGTGCGTCACGGGTCAGCATCGGCAGATGCTTGACCAGGTTTTGACGCTGTTTGAGCTTACGCCCGATTATGATCTGGATATCATGCGCCAGGGCCAGGATCTGACTGACGTCACAACCGCTGTGTTGCTGGGCTTGAGAGAGCTTTTTACACACTACAAGCCCGACAGAATCTTCGTTCACGGTGACACCAGCACCACAGTCTCTACCGCCTTGGCAGCCTTTTATGCAGGGATTCCTGTGAGTCACGTGGAGGCGGGCCTTCGCACAGGTAACTTGATGGCGCCCTGGCCAGAAGAGGCTAATCGACGCATTACCTCGGTGGTTACGGACAAACACTATGCTCCCACCAGGGTGGCAGCGGAAAATCTGCGTGCTGAAGGCATTCAGGATTCTGCCATTGTCATTACAGGCAACACGGTAATCGATGCACTGCAGATGATTGTCAAGCGAATGGACGCCAGCAACAGCTTCAGGCAAACGCTTGAGCAACAGTTCTCATTCCTGGACAACCAACGCAAGCTCATCCTGGTGACCGGCCACCGACGTGAAAACTTCGGTGATAGTTTTGACCAGATCTGTCATGCACTGTCCGATCTGTCTAAACGCGACGACGTACAGATTGTCTACCCCGTGCACATGAATCCAAATGTGCAAGAGCCTGTAAACCGTATCCTGGGGAAGTCGGGCAACGTGCATCTGCTGGAGCCCCTCGATTATCTGCCCTTTGTCTATTTAATGAGCCAAAGCTACCTGATCATTAGTGATTCGGGTGGTATTCAGGAAGAGGCACCTTCGCTTGGCAAACCCGTGCTGCTGATGCGTGACACTACAGAGCGCCCTGAAGCTGTTGCTGCCGGGGCTGTGACTCTGGTAGGTACCGATCGTGTTCGTATTACCGAAACCGCAATGACATTGCTGGATGATCCCGTCGCGTATGCGAAAATGAGCACGGCAACAAACCCCTTCGGCAATGGCGACGCCAGCCAGAAAATAATCGAGGATTTACTGACGTGACCGATGTGTTTGCAAGAATTACCATGGTGGGTCTGGGCTATATCGGCTTGCCCACGGCTGCCGTCATGGCTTCCCGTGGATTACAGGTCATCGGTCTTGATGTAAACCAGAAGGCTGTGGATACCATCAACTCAGGTGGTGTGCATATCGTTGAGCCAGACCTGGATATTGTCGTGCGAGCAGTCGTCACCACCGGCAACCTGCGAGCCACTACCGAGGCTGAGCCTGCCGACGCTTTCCTGATTGCTGTGCCAACACCGTTCAAGGAAGGTCATTCTCCTGACCTGTCATATATAGAGTCTGCCGCCAAGGCGATTGCGCCTGTGCTCGAGAAGGGCAACCTGGTGGTACTGGAATCAACGAGCCCGGTCGGTACCACTGAAAAGCTGGCGGCCTGGTTAGCAGAGCTTCGCCCAGATCTTACCTTTCCGCATCAGGCAGGTAGTCAGGCTAGTGTCCAGCTAGCGTACTGCCCGGAACGGGTGCTACCGGGACATGTATTGCAAGAGCTTGTGAATAACGATCGCATTGTGGGTGGCTTGAGTGAGCGTTGTGCCGAACGAGCAACTGCCTTGTACAAGACTTTCGTTAAAGGTGAGTGCCTCAACACGACGGCGCGCACTGCCGAATTGTGTAAACTCACCGAAAATGCTTACCGGGATGTCAACATCGCTTTCGCCAACGAGATGTCGCTGGTGTGTGATGAGCTAAACGTTAATGTGTGGGAGCTGATCGCTTTGGCTAATCGACATCCTCGCGTCAGCATCTTGCAGCCAGGCCCTGGAGTAGGTGGGCATTGTATTGCCGTAGACCCCTGGTTCATTGTTGATTCCGCTCCCAACGCCGCGCGATTGATTCGCACAGCGCGAGAGGTGAACGACTCAAAACCGCACCATGTGGTGGGTAGAGTAATGGCTAAGGCTGAGCGTTTCAAGAGCCCACGGATCGCCTGTTTTGGGCTAGCGTTCAAAGCTGATATTGATGACTTGCGTGAAAGTCCAGCTGTGGATATCTGCATGGAACTGGCAAGGCAGACTTCAGGTGCCATTCTTGTCGTGGAGCCTAACATCAGCGAATTGCCGGCGAGACTATCAAATCTTCAGCACGTGCAATTAAGCGATATGCAAACTGCCATAGACACCGCTGACATCGTTTTGGGGTTGGTGGATCATCGCGAGTTCAGAACAATGAACAAAGAGGTGCTCGCTGAAAAAGTGGTCATTGATACACGCGGTATGTGGCGCTAGAGGCTGTCGGTTATCAGGCAACGGCCAGGGCTGTGTTTTACCAGAACGCGTTGAAGCGATGGTGGCTGTTGATTGGTGTGGCGCTGGTACTAACGGCGGCTGTCTGGATGACTGGCGATGTTCGCTTTCGTACCATGCCCGATGCAAATCAGCCATTTTCTATAGATATGGCGAGTCTGCAGTCATTGTGGACAGCAAACGATGACGATCAGGCCATCGATATCACGCCAGCAGCATTGACATTGAAGTCGGAGGAACCTGGACGTATCCGAGTGCGCGCCACTATACCGCTGAAACATATTTTGGGCATAAACAAGGACGGGAACACAAGCCAAAACACAAGCCCTGCCAAGATAACACTACTTGTTACAGGCACAGTCCAAAGGCTATCGAACCCACAAGCCGTGCTTGTAGCGGCACAACACGCTGGGTTCCATGCGAAGTCTCTCAAGGCGGGTGCTGTCGAATTCTATGGCCCTGCTGCGCGCCTTGAAGGCCACAAGAAGACTGTGGAGGTTGCAGGATTAATGCGGGTTGCTCCAGAGGCAGATACCCTGGAGCTAGGTTTTCAGTCCAGTGGCATTGGTAAGTGGAGATTGGCTAATCTGCATGTGGAGCGTGTTGTCGTGAATCCACAGTATAGATCCATTAGAAATGTACTGGGTGCTGCCATTGTATTATGTGGACTTTTTTTTATCTGGCAATTTGCACTGCGGATATCATGGTTGAATTTAGCTTCTCTGGCTGTATTGGTTGTAGCTACCATTGTGCTCTCCAGCATCTCAAAGTCAGACATCATTGAGGTCTTGGCTTTACTCCGAAATCTATTGGGTGGGTTGTTCACCCTGCACCCTGCGCTAAAAGATTTACCTATGCAAAAAGCGGGGCATTTTGTAGCATACTTTGCCTTGTCGCTATACTTGCTTGCCTGTCACCGCGCTGTTCGTATGCATACGGTTCAGGTAGCTGCTCTGGTGTTGGTTGTATCGGTGTTTACCGAGTCTGTTCAGCGCCATGTCCATGGCAGGAATGCAAACGTTATGGACATTGGCATCAATATGTCAGGTTTTGTGCTAGCGCTTTTTGTGTATTTTACGGGTGTGTTTGTTGTGCAAAAATTCATCGATAAGAGAACCCTGCAGAGGGGGTAATCCGCTGAGATTTACATTGAGTAGTGAGTGCTCATTGCAAGGCCATAGTTCGTAAGTTCGGCCGGTATAAGGGCGCGATAACACTATCGTCTTAGGGCGTTCTTTAGCTTACCCAGACCATCCGTAAAACTTCAATAATGTATTGCATTGCATCGTCCTCGTCACTAACCCCTGACTATAACCGGTTGCACGGTATAAATTTCCGAACTTAAGGTGTGACAACATTGGTGGTAACAAACAACTCAATATCGTCCATGGTGTCCTGAAACCGATCATCCAGATAGAAGCTGTGGTAGCTATCGCTGTAGATCTTCAAGGTCGCATCCACTCCCAATTCATCCAATTTGCCGACAAATTCCGCGGCAGTATGCAATGGGACGAAGCGGTCTGTATCACCCACTATCAAAAGCGTTCTAGGGAAGCGTTCATCAAGATTGTGTAGTGGTGAGAATCTGTTTCCAAAATGTTTAATTCGCTCAAAACCGTATCCGCTTTCACTGTTGTCTATTACAGGTCCTAACAAAATCACACCGTGCGGGTACGCGCGTCTCATATTGTATTCGGGATAGTCGGCCGTGACGATAGAGGCGGCAAGATGTGCACCTGCCGAGGCGCCTGCCACATACCAGGGTGTGCTCGGCAATCCTAGCTGCTGTGCGCTAGTTGCCACGTAGGTATAGGCATCTTTTGCATCCTCCACGGCATGCAGCGGGGAGGTGTCGTGCGTTTCGGACGTGCGATATTCAGCGCTGATACAGCCAATACCTCTCGCCGCCAAATAGGTGCACTGCGGGTAAAACAAGGTGGCATCACCGCGTGTCCATCCGCCACCATGAAAAAACATAATCGATGCTGCCACTTTGTCTGCAGCGTCGGAAGGATGAAATACATGCAGCCGTAATGGTTCACTGACACTGTCGGGAAAGGCTTTGTAGGTCTGAACAACATCCGGCAAACGTGACTCGATGGCATCAGAGCCTTTGAGAAAATTCTGCGCCTTCAATGCTGAGATCAGCGATGCGGGAGAATGCAGCAAATACCCTATGCCCACACCTATGGCTAAAGCTATGCCAATGGTGGTGGCTTGCACCAAACGGTTTTTTTCCCTCATGTGCAATGAATGTCAAAATGCTGTTGCGATAGCTCCTGTGGAGCCGAGCATAAAAGGTAATGTGTACACAGTTCCCATAGCTGAGTATATCGCTAATCGGCAAACGTTCCGGGCTGTATTAGCAATTTATCCCTGACATTTTGATGCGTATCTTCATTTCACAGGTTTGCGGGAGAACGCGCATGGCTGAAAGTATGGTTGAAACCTGCCGACGCTCTATCCTTTGACCGACAAGAAGGCCTACCATCGAGGTAGCCTTACCATAAAGATTTTGCCGAGTGAGATCGGCGAGGGCGCGGGCGGCGATGGTCTACCATCGAGGTAGCCTTACCATGAAGACTTTGCCTGCTTGAAAGCGCCTTTGAATAGCGCACCAAAGTCAGCCCTGTAATCAGGGACGCAGTCTGAAGCCACTGCCGGGGCCAGATCCTTTGTCTGCGTTGCCGTGCAATGGCCCTACAAACATCGACTCATTGGCTATGGATGATGAACCGCTACCATCGTCGGTGACATTGCCGCTGGATGTCACCGATGCCCGACTATTCAGCTCGAACCCTCCTGCGCCATCATGAATAGCGATGGAGGCATTAGGCCATAGCGGATTCCAGACGATGTTGTTTTCGATACGAACGGTGTTGGCGTCTGGTAGCACAAATGTTGTGTAAACACGTATGCCTCGGCCGCCTTCGATATCCCACACGATGTTGCCTTTGATGGTGGTATTGCCTTGGCCGACAACAATGCCTGCGACGGTGTCTTTGCGGCTGCGTACGTCATAGACACGGTTATTGCTTATCAGGTAGTTGCCATCTTCAAGGGCTTTGGGCCCAATCGCGATACTGATGGCACCAGCATATTTGAGGCGACTCCCCGAGACGGTATTATTACTGACAGTGATGTTACGCGTGTAAGGTTTTACCTCAATCGAATCTGCCGTGGTGTTGCGCACGATATTGCCGTCAATGAGGATATCGTGGGTTGCATCGCCGGTGAAGCGTCCAGTGCCCACGTAGATACCTTCGCCGAATTCGTTGTATTCATAACCTTGTGCATTTCGTCCTGGCCGTAGGCCGGTGTCTTCGATCACGTTGTCGGCTATGACGACATTGGATGACGGATTGCCAGTCAAGCCTTGGTTACCTTGCAATGCGCCCACACGAATACCTTCCTGTTGAATGTCCCGTACCACGTTCCCGGCAATGCGCCCACCGGTCACGGAGTTGAACTGGATTCCGCGTAGCACGCGACTTATTGTAAGACCGCTTATGTGCACATGAGACGAGCCAGTAACATTCACGCCAGTAGTCAACGAAGCCGGGCCATCTTCAACAAACACATCACCGGCGACACCCGCGTAGGGCATGAGGATTATCGGGTTATCCTGCGAGGCTTTTTTATCGTTGATAACGATGGGGGCGCGGTAGGTGCCAGGAAGCAGGCAAAGAGTGTCCCCGGCTTGCAGCCGCTCGACGGCATCATTGACTGACTGCAAGGGGGAATTCAATGACGCGCCGTCGTTGTCATCATTGCCTTCGGGAGAGACGTACCAGCTGCACTTTGAAGGGCCATTGTTTTTGTCGAAAAGAGCATGCGACTCCGGCTGTGAGTTGCTGGCTGCTGGTACATTAGCTGCCCAGATGGAAAATATCAGTGCTCTGGTCGCCGCTCTGGAACAGCAGATATTCACGAGAGTCAATGCGATTTTGTGTGATTCGGTAGACTGGCAGGTTGGTAGGGTGCGCGTACTTGATACATCATCCACGCTTCTCGAGTGGGTGGCGGTCTATAATACGGGAAAT
>CAYGSW010000327.1:0-6411 GCA_964352535.1 uncultured Granulosicoccaceae bacterium
TGTATTTCGACGGGGACGCCCAGTCCGGGGCGCGCAGCCTGAGCTTCGATTCGCTACAGGAAAAGGGGATGCGCGGGCCTGCCTTCCGGAAGAATCTGGACTAGGCGTCCCCGTGGCTTCATGAATAGTCCAGGTGCTATCGAGCACCTGGGCTGCTGAGCAAAACTACCGTTGTCGGCCGACCACCACAGTCCAGTACTTTCCATAATCACTGCCAGAATTGACAACGCAAGCTGCGCCCATCTCGGTGATTTGTGGGTTCATGATGTTGCGGCAATGTCCCGGACTGTTGATCCATCCGTCCTGCACAACACCGACTGTGTTCTGACCAGCAGCAATATTTTCACCAATGAAACCGTACGAGTAGCCTTCAGCAAGAGCCCGATCCCAGACCTGTAAACCATCTGATCCTGTGTGGCTGAAGAAATTTTTGCTTGCCATGTCATTGGAGTGTCTGGTGGCAGTAACTGCAAGCGCGTTATTCCATACTAGCGAACCCGCTGCCGAAAATGATTCTGTGCCGCATTGTCTGGCTTGTGAGCGTAAGTCATTCGTACTTTTCAGAAGCGCAGCTTTCAACGCTTCAGAAGGCGCAGTACAGCGCACCTCAGCAGTATCCACAGGCTGCGCGGGTTTGGGCTCAGGCTGTGCGGGTACAGGTGCAGGTGCAGGTTGTGCAGGCACTGGTGCAGGTTCGGGTTGTGCGGGTTCAGGCTGATTGGGCTGTGGTGCGGGTTCAGGCTGAGTGGGCTCTGGTGTAGGTTCAGGCTGAGTAGGTTCTGGTGCGGGTCCCATAGCAAGTTCTTCATCATCTGCGGGCCTGTTAAAGTCTCGCGCGGTGTTTTCATCTTCGAAGATGTAGATCAATTCCGTGTTGTCGCCACATGATCGTACGCTTTCGACGTTTTGCCCCCAGCATGATTTCCATATTCCAGGTTCAATAGCTTTTATACTAAGCAACTCGTATGAATTTCCCCCTGTGTTCCACAGCAACAGCAAATTGCTGCGCACGAATACACTTCCGGCAGATTCCATACCCGCTCTGGAGAGCTGGAACTGTCTCTGCCCGATGCTCAAGGAATCACCGGAATACAACTCAGTATCATTAACAAGGTAGAAATCTGTGTATCGATTACTGTTCGCAGATGTAGATCTTGAGCCGGTAGCTCCACTACGGTTTGCCACTTTGGAAACGGAAGGATCGTTGTCAGTCAACGATGGCGATCTAACGTCAGATTGATCTGCATTCGATGCCCCTGCTGATGAACATAAAAAAGCAAATACTAGTAAAACCGATGTCCTTGATATCATTATAGCTCCAGGTATAAATTCATATAAAGTTGCATTAAAATGCAAGTCGACACCCACAAATTGATTGGAATGTCACACAGCTATATGCTGCAGAGTTGGAGACTACAGATATGGAACTCGAAGCGTGTGATAGCGTAATCAAGTTTTCTTTTTTGTAATATAGAATGTGCAGGCTGTTGCTTTGGCAAACAATCAAGGTTTAACCATGCAGTAGCGTGACTTTGCTACGGCTGTTATGAACAGCCGATATATCACCAGTGTCTGTTTTCAACGACCTTGGCCAAATTGAACTTTTAACCGTAGAAAAAGCCCTTTAATCAAAGCTCGTTAATGGCACATCGAGAAGCCAGGTGTCTACATCATCTGCACTACCACTGTTCCAGTTGGTGTTGAACAGCACCTGCGTCATTGAGCGATTACTGCTTGCATGAGGCTCGGTCCAGTAACCAGCGTAACTGGAGTAGTGATCTGCAAGCCGTCTGATACGTGGGAAGGCTGCAAGCTCCACCATCATCACCTTGTCCTGAAACCACTCGGTTCGCACGCTGCGTGCCCGATAGGTGGATACCAACGCCCACCCTGGCCGTTCATATGCCAACCCTGAAATGTGTAACGATGTATAAGACACGGACGGTGGGGACAGGTTGTACATCGAAATCAGGTTGGTACGCACGCCAGTTTCAATATCGGTCATGAACAGCCAGCCGTTACGCGCGTTGAAATCGATAGAGACATAGACATCGGCTCCGCGGACATCGACTGCAAAGTCAGAATGCTCGGTGGCATTGTGCAACACGCGAAAATCATCCAACGCTCTTGTGAAGGCTGTCGTCAGCCCTCGACCTGCCAGAACGACCCATTGGCCACTGGGTGTCATCGATACCCAGTCGATGGCGTCTACCTCACCTGACGCCAAAGCAGGGATATCGCGAGTAGCAATAATGTCGTCATTCATCGCATCCCAGACGACGATACCCAGCGACTGTGCCGCGTTATTCTGTACGAGCCAGGCCCAGTAACGGAAGTCGCGTGATGGATTGCCCTCTGAACGAGTGCTTATGACGGCAGCGTCAGGCCATCGTGCCGTAAGGCGTGGCCCAAGATCCGCGACGAGAGTGCTTTGTGCTGTCTGCACGTTGCGCTCCATGATCTTCATATCGCGACCTTCGTCTGCGAGGTAAAAAAATGTCCGTGTCTGGCGTGGGTGCCACTGTGGCTCGGATTGACCTCTGAGGCCTCCCACAAGTTGTCGGTGGCTGTTTTGTTGCGGGTCATACAAATGCCAGTTGCCGTCGCCAGCCACCAGCAGTACAAGCGAGTTGTCAGCATTAAATGCCTGTCGCCGGGAATACGCGTTGCGCGCAAAGCGTACCGGGGGCTGATCACGGTGGCTGCTGAGGCGACTGATACAAGTACCAAAGTTGGGATCGGCGAAGCGCTCACCCACCTCAGGTTTCGGTGGGAGCCGAATGGTTGTTGCGCTAAGGGAGGCGCTTTCAGTAGCCGTTACAGTCCCGCACGGTGCCAATTCACCCCTCTCGGTAGGACGCGGGGCGTCGGGTGCATCGCTGGGCCCAAAGGCTGGCTCAGAGCTGGACGAACCACACGCACTTAGTATCGAACACACAATGGTCAATGTCGCTGCCCGCCATCGATGTGGCACGCTTAATTCAGACGTCATATTGTGTGTACTGTTGTTCATTGAGACAGGTGTAGCATACCGCGCGATCTACGCAAATTGCATTCATTAGCAGCGGTATCAGCGCTGGCTGATTGATGCCGTATCGGACGCGGTCAGAGCGTCCGTGCGTTACTACAAAACCAGTGAGGAAATCAGTTACTTCGTTTCATAGCTACGCAAGGTGCTGGCATACCCCTCTTTCGACAGAGGCGCATCAAGCTCTGGTGCTGGTCGCTTGATGGGTGCTGATCTACTGACAGGTAGAGCAGATCCTCGCGCTCGTTTGGTGCATCATGTCAGGAGCAACTTTGTAACCCCTTGCCAACAACCTGACTGTCGAGTTTGCTCCGGAATCGCCGTTAGATAGTGTTCTGCTGCAATGTTGCCGTTACACGGTGCGTGTATCGGAAACGGCAACATACATGATCTTGTTGTGATTCCAGGAGGATCCAATGCAATTTTCAGTTAGATTTCGGCTAAGGTTCGCTTTTGGCATTCTTACTGTGCTCTCATTGTTTGCTTCTGCATTTTCATTGCATAAACTCAGCGAAGCCAACGAAGATTTCAGCGGTTATATCACAGAGCATTCCAGTGTCCTGAACACAATACTGGAGCTTCGTGGTGCCGTAAATGACAGGGCCATCGCTGCTAGAAACCTATTGGTTGTAAGTACCGAGACGGACAAGCAAGACGAACTCGCGGCTGTGACGGCAGCGCACGAGCATGTGCAGTCATCGCTGAGCAGGTTGCAGACCGTTATTGCAGCAGACAGTTATGCCAGTGAAACAGATCATCAGGCGGTCAAGTCCATCGTTGAAGTTGAGTCGCTGTACGGGCCTGTCGCCCTGAACATTGTCGGTAAGGCCGTGGAGGGTCGCACCAGCGATGCCATCGCTCAGCTGGTAGAGGAATGCAGGCCGTTGTTATCACGTTTGCTTGGCGTTGTAGCGGACTATATTGAATACAGCGACATGCAGGCGTCGAAGACTGTTGCAGCGTCACAGGCTTCTTATGAGAGGTCGAAAATGACCCTCATGATCGTGGGCTTTCTGACCGTTGCCGGCGCCGTTATTTTAAGTATATTGTTTATCTCCTCGCTGTTTCGTGCACTGGGCGCAGAACCCAGTACGTTGCGTAGTATCGTTCGACGAGTCGCCGATGGCGATCTGCGCTCTGTCGATGGAGGTGAGAGTGCAAAGGAAGGCAGCGTGCTGGCATCACTTTCTCTTATGCAGAACAGGCTGATTGGATTGGTCGGACAGGTACGTGATGCTGCCGATAATATAACGAATGCCAGTACGCGCATATCGCAGGGTAGTCGAGAGATGTCAGAACGAACCAATGGGCAGGCGAACTCCCTGCAACATACGTCAGAGTCAATGACTCAACTGGGTGAGCGAGTCACGGAAAATGCCGACAATTCAAACCGTGCCAATGAACTAGCCCAGTCCGCTAGTGGAGTTGCTGTGTGTGGCAGCGAAGGAGTCAGTCAGGTTGTGTCCACAATGAAGCAGATGAATGAAGACAGCCATCAGATAGCGGCCATCATTGGTGTCATAAATGATATTTCGTTTCAGACCAACATTCTGGCGCTAAATGCCGCCGTAGAGGCAGCACGGGCAGGGGAGCAAGGGCGTGGATTTGCCGTTGTAGCAAGTGAGGTCGGATCATTGGCACAGCGCAGCACAATCGCAGCAAAAGAGATCGAATCGCTGGTCAAGAAGAGTGTTGATCGTGTAGAGAAGGGTACGTCCCAAGTCACAGAAGCGGTTACAACAATTTCAGGTGTGGTCGGCTCCATACAAGAGGTTGCGGTGTTGATGGGGCAGATAAATAGTGCCAGTAATGAGCAGCGCAACGGCGTTGCCGAAGTTGGGAGTGCGTTAAGTTCTGTCGAGACGGGCACACAGCGAAACGCAAAGATGGCCGGAGAGAGCATGGCTGCTTCGGAAGAGTTGAGAGCGGGTGCCAATACGCTGGTGGATGCGATTTCTCAATTCAAACTAGGGGAGACGGATCGTCGTAACCATTCGCTGATCGACTGACTGGGCATGCATAAAGGCGTTTGGTCCAGTCGGATGCAGGCTTGAACAATCGTTGCCTTTACAGTGCGCAGGGGGCAATTGAAAACCCCCTGTTACGCTGAGTCTATTCTGGCATAGACCGTGCGAAAGTCTCCTTACATTGATTTATCGTGTTTTCAATGTTCGAAACGACTTGAACTAGAAGAACGGAACACGATGGCGGCTTGCCCAGAGCCCAGGCTTGCTCAGCATGATGTGCTGTAATCGCAAATATGGCTCTTACCATGAAACCACGAGGTTTACATGGCAACACTGCCTTACACAGCGGATCAGAACGCATCCGCCATATCGACCAAAACGGGACTAAGTACATTGGTTCCAGTGAACTTGCGGTACTCGTCGCTGCTGTTTCGCTTCTTGTTGCTGAATCTGTTGGCGTTTTCGCTACTCGGAGCGGCTGTTTGGGAGGGATACATTGACAAGGTCATCAGTGCTGATAAAACGAGGCTGTCCGTAGCCATATTTATCGTCTTTCTTGCAGGGTTAGTCATCAGTGGTTGGCGTGCAATGCAAATCAATCGCGAGATTAATGCACTGTCGCAAAATCCACACGGTGATGATCTTCCGCCGAATGTATCAGTCGGATCGCTTCGCCTGAGATTGACTCAGCGTATAGCCTCGGTACGCCACATAGCAAACACCTTGGTACTACTGGGTCTGATAGGCACGGTCCTTGGCTTTATCATTGCTCTATCCGGAGTCGATCCAGACACCGTTTCTGACGTCAATAGTATAGCGCCGATGGTATCGATACTTATTCAGGGAATGTCCACGGCACTCTATACGACATTGATCGGATCAGTACTGAACGTCTGGCTGACGGCCAACTATCAATTGCTTACAGGTGGGACGGTACAGCTCATGGGTCTCTGGCTGGATCGAGCAGAAGACAATGCGTGAACTAGACCTGTTTGATGAGGATAGTGGCACGACTGTTTTTCGTGACGTCATCATGCTGGCGCTGGCCGGGTTTGTCACGCTGGTGATGCTGCTGTTACCCCATATCAACCCTGAAGCGAAGGCAGAAGATACTGACCAGGCACCGGGCAACATGATTGTCGAAGTGCGTTGGCCAGATGATCTGAACGTTGATGTAGACTTATGGGTACAGGCACCGGGAGACAAAGCGGTTGGTTATACCCGAAAGGGAGGTCATGTATTTGATCTGCTGCGAGATGATCTTGGCGTGACAAGTGATCTGACGGGCCTTAACTACGAATTTGCATACAGCCGTGGAGCTCCGGCTGGTGACTATACTGTCAATGTCCATATGTTTCGAAACAAGTCACGGATTTATCCGGTTCCTGTGACTGTAACCGTCAGTCTGAAAACGCC
>CAYGSW010000328.1:0-6379 GCA_964352535.1 uncultured Granulosicoccaceae bacterium
GTACAACACCTTCAAGCTGTTCCAGATGGCGAAGAGCCCAGCCCATCGACACAGGCCCTCCCCAGTCGTGAGCCAGTGTCACTACAGCTCCATGCAGCTCGAGAGCCCGAGTCAATGAACTCAGATCATCAACGCGCATGCCAAGCGTACGCTTCACCCCACTACGCTCTGAAAAACCCATATCCAGCTGATCAACAGCGATGGCGCGGATGTTGGCTGGCACTCCGGCAAGCACATGACGCCAGAGAAAAGACCAGGACGGATTGCCATGAACACACAGCAGCGTCATACTCGGTGGTGTAGCTGAATCGAGTCGATTAGCCCATGTATCCAGCAGATGCCACGTCCTGATTTCGTTTAGCGCATCGGGGGCTTCCACAAGCCTCGACCACCCTGGATCCAGCCCGACGATCCCCGCTGGTGGCAAGCTTGCAGGCTCACTGACACTAGAACGAGCACTTGCAACCGCGTTTGCAGCCGCACGTGCATCCTCAGTGGGACGTGGACTCACCAGAGCACTTCAAGAAACGCTACGTTAAGACCTGAACCCACACCGATCAGCAACAGGCGATCGCCCGAGGACAAGGAATCAGTTTCCTTTGCCAGGGTAACCGGTAAGGCTGCAGGCCCGATGTTGCCAAACTTCGGAAAGGTCAAGGGAACACGATCGGCATCAATACCCAGTGTGTCGATGATGGCAGTAGTATGCGCTCGCGAAACCTGATGGATGATATAGCGCTGCATGTCACCCCACTGCGCATCGTCCGATTCATCCCAGCCCACCTTGCCCAGTAGGGTGCCGGCTTTAAGCAAAGCCCGAGTGTCAGTGCGCATGCCTTCCAATGATCCGACGCACAGATCATGGTGTTCCGTGGCTGCCCGAAAATCACCGCGCAACAAACGATGGCTGCCCGGATTCCGGGAATGCCGGCCAAGCACCATAGCCACAGATCCAGAACCGAGCGTCAGACTGGCGAAATTGGCATACAAGTCTTCGTGCGTGGAGCGTTCGTTCAGCAATCTATCCAGAGTGTGCTGCTGAATTTCACGGGTACCTTCGCCGTCAACGATTAGCGCATACTCGATCTGACCCGACTCGATAAGGGTGCCTGCCATGTGCATGGCGTTAACAAAACCCAGACAAGCGTTTGATATATCAAAATTTATACACTTGGTGGACAGCCCCAGAGCATGATGCACACTGACCGCTGACGATGGCTCAAGCCGATCTTTGCACACGCTGGTATTGGTTAGCATACCTATGCGCGATCGATCAATGTCTGCCGCTGCTATCGCCTTCTCCCCCGCCATGGTGGAGGCCTGAATGAACGAGACGTCTGCCGGCCACTGGCGCCGCTCCTCGATACCTGCCAACTTCTGCAACAGTCCCGGATCAGCACCCACGCGCGCATAGAAGGGCGCAAGCATGCCATCGATTTGTGCAGATGTTACAACGATTGGCGCGTCGCACGCCTCGATCGATACGACAGCAACATCGTTGAAGCTGTAGTTAAAATTCCCTGACATGGCATTCTCTGGCTTTGTGGCTCGGCGATTTTCGCATGGGAAGCCAGAAAAAGCTTGGACTGTGAACTTTTTAAAATTCTGACACCGTCATAACCCAATGATCCAGGCTTGAGCTGAACGCGACTGCTGCTATTTTTTGCGCAATGGAACTACCGACCAATCATGCAGTCACACAAGCACAATCACTCACATACAGGCTTTCTCATGTTCTCTTTCAAACGCATATTCATGGCAGCAGCGCTAGTCTTCTCAAGCCTTTTAGTGGCTCATTCAGCCATTGCAGCCGAACCGATCAACACGCTCGAAAAGGACGGTATTTTTGGCTACGAACCCTCCGGTGTGGCCATTCGTGGCTATGACACCGTTGCCTATTTCACGCAGGGCGGGCCGGTGGAAGGCTCTGAATCATTCACCACGGAATGGGAGGGCGCTACCTGGCGCTTCGCTTCTCAAGATAATCTCGACCTGTTCAAAGCCGATCCGGCAAAGTATGCCCCTCAGTACGGTGGGTACTGTGCCTATGGTGTGGCAAAGGACGGGCTGGTGAAAATCGAGCCTGAGAACTGGACCATTCTTGACGACAAGCTTTATCTAAACTTCAGCGATAAGGTTCAGGGCCTGTGGGAAGAGGACATCTCAGGGTTTATCGCAGCCGCCGACTCGAAGTTCGAGGCGCTGCTCGAAAGCGAAAAGTAATTCAGAGGGATAGGATCCCGGGACGTTACGCAAGAGAAGTTACGCAAACAAGCAATGCCGACGGCTGCCTAACGGCGAGCAGCTGTCGGTGATATTACAGTTAGTAAATCTACATCTGAGCAACGGTTGAACCTGATTTGTCATCCAGGTCACCGTCTCGTACCGCCGCTATCATAGGCACTACAAACATGCCAAGGCATATGAGGTTGATCAGGAATGTGAAAAAACCAACGTGTGCGCTTGCAGCAAGCAATACGGTTGTGAATACTGCACCAATGATGCAGGCATCAAACCAGCCAGGACGTGTAGACATGACAATACTCTCTATGGATTTTAGTTGGGCTCACTATATCTGATCACGTATGCAGTGTCATATAGGCAAGCATCAATTCAGACCCACAGAAATTCCGTAGCAATTACTCGCGTAAACTGATTGAAAACAGTTTGTCGTTTAACGGCTTCTTCTCGGAAAAGTCTGTTGAGCTGAGAACTACGTATCCCAGACATCATGATAGTTGTCATCGCAGCACTTGCCCTCGTAGCATTGGTACTCGGACCCCAGTTATGGATTCGATGGGTTTTTTTCCGTTATAAATCCGATCTGCCGGATATACCGGGTACCGGGGCAGAACTTGCCCGGCACCTACTCAAACGGTTCGACATTTCTAACATCAAGGTTGAGGAGACGGCACCTTTTCGCGACCATTTTGACAGCTCTGAGCCTGCCATCAGGTTGTCACCAGCTAACTATAACGGCCGATCCCTTACCGCCATTGCTGTCGCCGCGCATGAGGTAGGCCATGCTATTCAGTGGCACAGGAACGAAGAGATCTTTCAGCTGCGCAGCCGATACATCCCCATGGCAATGAAGCTGCAAAGGGCCGGACTTGCCATGCTGTCCCTGTCACCGATTATCGGGCTTATCACAAGGCATCCGGCAGGACTGGCAGCACCATTGGCGGGTGGCATCATTATGGCTATCTGCGGTGCAGCAACCTATCTCATCGTACTACCTGAAGAATGGGACGCAAGCTTTAACAAGGCTATGCCAGTACTCAGCGATGGCGATTATGTCAGTGATGAGCAACTGCCTGCGGTGAGACGCATCCTGCAAGCCGCAGCATTGACCTACGCTGCCGGCGCTCTTGCCTCCGTACTGCAACTATGGCGCTGGCTACCGCTATTGCTCCGACGATAGCTGCAAACCCTGGATCTCATGCAGGAAGCGCACATCCTGGAGCATCGTAAGCTCAGGCCACCACATGGCACTGGAAGGCTGTGAAAACACCTCCTCAACAAAAGCGCGGCTCACACCTGCATCCAGAAATCGTTGTTGATCACGAGCTTGCTCTTTGCCCACATCCGTGGCAATGATGGCGTACTCGGCATCCACACGGTATTGATGAAAGCCAAAGGCCGCCCCATTGTCAGCACTGCGCGACACTCCTCCGACGAAGGCAATTGAACAAGCGGATGCACAGGTTGCACGCACATGAGTAGCAAGACGCTGTTTGGAAAACAGCTGAGCAAGTCCACGTGCCTCGTAGATATTACCGCCCTGGCTCTCCAACACAACCGTGCGTACATCAGGGTACTGAAGCAAGGCTGAAGTAACGATGCGTGTTATCCCCAACTCAATAATGCCTTGGATAAACAACACTTCACCGTTGTCAGAAAACGTCAGGGTGTACTGACTGGCATGCTCTTCGGCCATCTGTGTCAGGGCATCACCGTTATCTTCTGACTCTGGCAGAGTCATTTGCACAGCTCCAAGTACATAGAGCGCTGTGAGAACGAAAAACAACACCCCACCCAGCTGTGCTCCCCATACCAGCGCCATGTTGCCGTTTTCAGCAAAATGGTTATCCGCTGCGCGCACCACACCCACAAGTGCCCACATTAGTAGCGCAATATGAAATACGACAATGAACACCACAACAGCACCACGATGGTGACCATAATCAGCACCATCAGCAGGTGCCAATGAATTTTGAATCAGAAAAACACCACATCGAATCGCGACAAGATTGACCCAGAAAGACCATCCCAGTGTCTGCTTTCCGTACCAGTGACGCTGTAGGTATCCGATCATGAGAAACGCAGACAGCGCCACCGCGCGATCTACTGCACCACAACCAGGGCAGTGTCCGATGCAATGGTTTCAGATGTAAGGCTTGCAGACTCAAACAAACCTTTAAAGTAACTGACAGTTGGAAGAAAAGCGCTTTGAAACAGATCCTGCAAGTGCCCGTACGCCAGGGGCTGGTACACAAGCGTCGCACTGATGCTGACTTGTTGAGCATCACCGACAGAAACTCGATACTCAACGTCATCACCACCAGCATCAAAGTTACCGTCATTCATGGCAAGCCCTCTCGTTCTTATATCATCAGCTGCCGACACCTTGTCAAACCCCGCTGGTAGAAGACGGTTATCCTTGACGTAGCGAGTCGCGTTCATCAGCGTGTGCGTTACCTGATCCGCCACATCGCCCATGATGGCTTCATAGACCTGCACCTGATCAGCGACGGTGATGACATCGTGATGCAACTCGTAGGTGCTACTGTCGGTATCTGTGGCAATGCCATCAACACTGCCATCCGCATTAGTTCTACCGGATTCAAAAATAACTGCGCCGTTCATGTCGGTGACAACAAAGTGAACGTAGGCACGTCGTGAGGCAAATCCACTGGGCAATTTATGGCCAGCAAGATTACGCACACTCACCCGTGTGACCAGAGTGCCGGCCTCTATTTGTGCTGACACAATGTCAACGGATGCAGATGTCTTGATGAATTCACGATTACGGGCAATGGATTTTTCAAATTCAGCCGGTGGCACACTGATGCCCAGGTCAGAAGCGTTGTTCATCAAAATGCTCTGCATCACTGTATTGGGCCCAAGAAAGGTGTGCCTGGAAAATCCTTCCCGCGGCAAAGCGCCACCTGAGCTTGCGATATTCACCAGCCCATCCACCTCCGGCATATGACAACTTTGGCAGGTTCGCTCATTACCTTCATTGCGTGCGTAGGTGCTGTTTTTCCACTCGGAGTACACCATTTGCTCAGGAAAGAATGATGCCGGCGACTGCCCGGCTTCAGTACCCTGCCCAAACTCGGGTGTACGCAAATCATGGCAAGCAGCACAGGTTTCTGATGTGGCCATATGTGGACCATACACAGGATTGAACTCGGCCTGCGATTGCATGCGTACACCGTTCGGGTCAACATAAGGACCATAAGCTGGACGCTGTGATCGACGCTCTGCAATGGCAACATTGAAGTTACCCGATGTACCCTCTACGGTACCCAGCAAGCCGTCATCCTCAATCTGATGACACAATGTGCAGCTTACCCCTTCCATCGCATGGTCGAATAACGGATTATCTTCATTCAGAAATCCATCATCATCCAGCAAGGCCATCGGCAACCCATCCTTGCGGGCAGTATCATTGGCCATCGGCGTATGGCAGCGAGAACAGGTATCATTAAGTTCGTCTTCGAGTTGCGGGTTGCGGTTCATCTCGGCAGACACCTTGGCAATCCAGTAGGGATCTCTGGCGGCGTTGGCCATCATACTGGTGGACCAATCCTGAACGATTGAAATATCGCCACCCTGGTTATCAGTCATACGGTTGTGACAGCTGGAACACTGGCCGGAACCGGAAAAGTAGGTCCCTTCAAACCCGTCGTTGTGCACCGAACGCGTTACACCTTCACCAGCCGGTTGAGATGGGATGACTGGGTTGTCTGGTGCTTGAGGCTGGTTGGGTACGGTAGGTTGCGTGACAGGTTGCGAAGGCTGAGCGGGTTGCGAGGGTTCTACCGGGACTTGCGGATCACCACCTTGCGGATCCTGATCGTCCAACTGCACGCCGTCGGAGCACGCAGCAACCAGCAGCCAAGCACCCAGCATCACAACGAACCTGTAACTACCCAGCCCGTACATTGGCCTGCCCTTCATCGGTAGGGTCTTTTCAGAGCATTTCATGGCACTCATCGGGTTGCAATCCCGTTCGCTATTCGCCTGCACCACATTGCACCACGTCTTGACAGCAACAGCAACGCACTGAACAACAGGACAACTGGCGAAATCCACCCCACGGAAACACTTTTCACGTCCGCGTCTCCGCCTGTATCAATATCTGGTGTTGGTG
>CAYGSW010000329.1:0-6314 GCA_964352535.1 uncultured Granulosicoccaceae bacterium
CGATCGTTATTCTCGGACAGCCTCCTAGGCGTCGAGACGCTCTTCAATCAGCTTTGTTTCTTGCATCAGCTTGTTCAGGAACTGCCACTGCCTGGCGACCGTTCTTGCTTCCTGCCAATCCGAATCTGTCGCCGCTGATGAAAATGCCAGCTTTACCTCTTCGATAGAAGACCGGAGTTGCTTTCGTATATCAGCCAATGCCGCGAATGGGTCAGTGGATTCCTCCGCCATTTCAAGCGACTCCCGCAGTTCCATCTGCTCCATCAGGAACATGGGGTCCATCTGTGTATCCGTCTCGTCATCAATAGATAGGCCGTTGAGCTGCAAAAGGTATCCGGCCCTTCGCAAGTCGTCATGAAGCGTCTGATATCCCTCATTGACGAAGCTGGCCGCTTGCATCGACCATCGCCTTTCTGCCTCCGACTTTGAGACGAACCGGTCGGGATGCAGGTGTTGCTGGAGCTGACGATAGCTTTTGACGAGCTGATCAGTATCGATACTGAATTGCTCGCTGAGCCCGAACGCCTTAAAAAAATTGCCAGAAAGATCAACCTGCATAGTATTGTCACGCCGCACTCGGCCATTACTCATCGAAATATTGGCGTGTATCCTGTGACGAATCGACCAATCAACACACTACACAAGAAGCATGTGGCAGACCCGTTGATGCACAAGGCTGTACACACGGATTTGCCAACATGCCCGTAGCCATTTAGATTGTGAATGATTCTCCACAACCGCACTCGTCTTTCATGTTGGGGTTGTTGAACTTGAACCCTTCATTCAACCCTTCTTTGGTAAAGTCCAGCTCCGTCCCGTCGAGATAAACCAGACTCTTCTTATCAATTACGACGGTCACATTGTTGTCTTCAAAGACTTCGTCGTTCGAAGCTACTTCGTCTGCAAACTCCAGAACATAGGCAAGACCGGAACAACCTGTCGTGCGCACTGCCAAACGCAATCCGATGCCTTTACCGCGCTGGTCAAGAAAGCTCCGAATGTGCTTGGCAGCGCTATCTGTAAACGTTACACCCATGTTGATGCCCCTCAGACAAACTGGCCTTCTAGCTGGCGATTGCCGCTTCTTTCTTAGCTTCGTCGCGCTTCGCCTTGATGTCAGCAATTGCCGCGGCAATAGCGTCTTCGGCAAGAACCGAGCAGTGAATCTTCACAGGAGGCAGCGCCAGCTCATCAGCGATGTGCTTATTACGGATTTCTCCCACTTCATCAAGCGTCTTGCCCTTCATCATTTCCGTAACCAGTGACGATGAAGCAATAGCGGAACCACAACCGTATGTCTTGAACTTTGCATCTTCAATGATGCCCTCTTCACTGACCTTGATCTGCAGTCGCATGACGTCTCCGCATGCTGGAGCACCGACCATGCCTGTTCCAACATTTGGATCGTTCTTGTCAAGAACGCCAACATTACGGGGGTTTTCGTAGTGATCAAGTACCTTGTCGCTGTAAGCCATTGTGCTCTCCGGTGTTGTATTTTGAGGTTAATCCTGTCCGGATCGCCGTGATCAGGTCAGGAGTGATGAACTACTATTCGTTCTTGAAAACATGTTGCCAGTCGATGACAACATTACCTTTTTTCTAGTGACTGGCCCACTCAACAGTGTCCAGGTCGATACCTTCTTTATGCATGTCCCAAAGTGGTGACAAGTCACGCAGCTTTTCAACAGCTTCTCTGGTCTTTGCAATGGTGAAATCGATTTCTTCTTCAGTGGTGAACCTGCCGATGGTGAACCGTATAGAGCTATGTGCCAATTCATCGTTTCGACCGATAGCTCTCAACACGTATGAAGGCTCAAGACTGGCGCTTGTACAAGCAGATCCACTGGATACCGCGATGTCTTTCATGGACATGATCAGACTCTCACCTTCCACGAAGTTGAAGCTGACATTCAGGTTTCCGGGAATGCGTTGCTCGAGATCGCCGTTGAGGTAGATCTCTTCCATATCCTCAATCCCCGCCCACAACCGATCACGCAATGCCTGCATGCGGGTATTTTCAGCTTCCATTTCCTCACCTGCAATTCTGAATGCTTCACCCATACCTACAATCTGGTGTGTCGCCAGCGTGCCAGACCGCATACCGCGCTCATGACCACCACCGTGTATCTGTGCTTCGAGGCGAACTCGAGGCTTACGACGTACGTACAGTGCGCCAATACCTTTAGGGCCGTAGACCTTATGCGCGCAGAGTGACATCAGGTCGACATTCATCGCATCAACATCAATAGCCACTTTACCGGGGCTCTGGGCCGCATCAACGTGGAAGATGATGCCACGCTCACGCGTTATGGCACCAATGGCTGCGATATCCTGGATGACACCGATTTCGTTGTTTACATGCATGATGGATACAAGCGTTGTATCGTCGCGCAGTGAAGCCTTGAACGCTTCCATGTCAAGCAAGCCGTTTTCCAGGGGATCGAGATAAGTGACTTCGAAACCTTCGCGCTCAAGTTGGCGGCAAGTATCCAGAACAGCTTTGTGCTCTGTTTTCAGCGTAACAATGTGCTTGCCTTTCTTGCGGTTGAAGAGTGCAGCACCCTTGATCGCCAAATTGTCTGACTCAGTGGCGCCGGAGGTCCAGACGATTTCCTTGCTATTAGCGCCCAGCAGGTTGGCGACATTATCTCGCGCCTGCTCGACCAGCTCGTCAGCCTGCCACCCGAAAGGGTGCGAGCGTGACGAAGGATTTCCAAAGTAACCCTGCTTTGTAAGACACTCAGCCATTTTCGCAGCCACACGCTCGTCGACTGGCGTGGTGGCGGAGTAGTCCATGTATATGGGGATGTTCAGTGAACTCACGATTTCAGCCTCGGAAAAAAATGTTGATTGCGGTTTTGGCCGCTATTGAAAGATTCCTGATAACGCAGGTTGTACGCAACGCTACCGTATTTGTATGTTGTTGAATGCGTGTATCGCATCGGCTAAACACCCAGCGTTACGCATGACTACGCTGCACGAGCATGCTCTCTCGAATAACCGACACGTTCTGGACCCGCTGTCTGTCGATCATGTCCTGCAGGGAGACGCTACTGAGGAACTCCTCTATCTGCACGCTCAACCCTTCCCACAGATCGTGGGTCAGACATCTGCCGTGACTGTGGCAGTTTTCTCTGCCCGCACACTGCGTGGCGTCCACCGATTCGTTGACCGCACAGATGATGTCCGACACGGCAACCTGAGAGAGCTCTCTTGACACCGAATAGCCGCCGCCCGGGCCACGTGTACTGGTGACCAGACCGTTCTTGCGCAATTTCGAAAACAGTTGCTCAAGGTAGGACAGGGAAATTTCCTGCCGTGTCGATATTTCTGCAAGAGAAACAGGCCCCTGATCCCCGTGCAATGCCAGATCGAGCATGGCAGTGACCGCATATCGTCCTTTTGTTGTCAGTTTCATAGAAGTGAGGCGGTTTTCACCGGTTTTCTCAAGAAGCTTAAGTATCTCTTAACCCACTAAAACAGTCAAGTATTTAATTGACTATATCGGTGGGTTATTAGCCGACATTTAGGGCTTCATCCGCCAAACGCAGGTTAACCAGAGAATTAAACCGCCTTTTTCTTGTTCAAACGGTCCAATTCTGCACGCAACTCTGCAACCTGTAGCTGCAACACTTCAACAGCAACCTCCACCGGATCGTCGGTCTCACCGGAGACACCGTAAGCGTCAAAACCCTGCCGGAGGCCGGCAACCGCGTTTTCACGCACCAGCTCAAGACACTTGAGATTCTCGTCACGGCACCGCACGATCTTGCCCGGCACACCCACTACGGTGGCCCCGGAGGGTACCGGGTGTAAAACGACGGCATTTGAACCGATTCTTGCGTCATCGTCGACTTTAAAGGGACCCAGAATTTTTGCGCCCGCACCTACCACCACGTTGTTTCCCAGCGTGGGGTGACGCTTGCCTTCGTCGAGTGTGCGCCCACCCAGTGTCACTCCCTGATAAAGCGTAACATCGTTCCCAATTTCAGCTGTTTCTCCGATGACGACACCAGTGCCATGGTCGACAAAGAATCGTCGTCCGATGACGGCACCCGGATGAATTTCAATGCCTGTCAACCAGCGGGCGATGTTGCCCATAAATCTGGCTGGCCAACGCAATCCCTTGCCCCACATCCAATGGTTGACACGGTGGAACAGTATCGCATGGACCCCTGAGTAACACGTCAGTACGTCAAGCGTGCTGCGCGCTGCCGGGTCACGATCGAAAACACAGGATACATCTTCTTTAATTAGCTGCCACATGGTCGTCACGAGCAATTCCTACGAAAACGATGGGTTATTGTACGCCCTTCTGTACCAGGCGGAAGCTTACGGATGTGTATACAGCGAGGCACACCCTGGCCGGATTAACGCTCAGGAAGGCTTTCTCGGATTTTCTGTTGCTGACAGCAAGCCCCGGAAGAGTGATAACTCATTGACTGAAGGCCGATTGGATTCGAAATAGCGGCGCACTTTTCGGCGCAGCAACCTTGGATTGTCAGGATCAAGGAACCCGGTATTTACCATCACGCGATCGAGATGTTCGAAAAAATGCTCCATCGCTTCACTGGTGGCAGGCAGTTCATCAGGATCCAGTGGCACAGGCTGCTGCTGGTCGCTCCCTTTCCATTTGCCTGGCATGGGCGTCGGCGCACCCTGTGGCACCGACACCACAGCCTGCGATAATTCATAAGCAACTACTTGCACCGCACTGCCTAAATTGAGTGACGAGAAATCAGGATTACAGGGAATGCGCAGCAGGCGTGTGCAAAGATCCAGAGATTCGTTACTCAACCCTGATCGCTCCTGCCCGAATACCATGGCAACACGATGCTGTTCGGCATGGGCACTGGTAGCCAGCTTCCCGATCTCGCTGGCGATTTCCCGACTGGACTTTAGCGGCACAGCCAACTGCCTTGCTCTCGCACTTGTGCCGATTACGACACGACAATCAGCAATGGCGTCCTTCAGACTCTCAAAGCGCTGTGCCTGCTTCAAAACATCATTTGCACCAGATGATCTGGCCAAAGCTTCATCTGAAAGGTGCGAACACGTATCAACGAGTCGCAGCTTGGTGAAGCCCATAGTTTTCATTGCTCGAGCCGCAGCTCCAAGATTGCCTGTGTGGGTAGTTCCCACCATGACGAATACGATTTCTACACTCATCGGAGAATGATGGCACAACTTAAACGCCGTTGGACACAGTAGACGCATGCTGTGCAAAAGAAGCGTGATGCTCTTACAACCAGAGCACTGTTTTAGCACTACACTAACGCCCAAGTCCAAGCAAAGCGAATTGCCATGAATCCGATGCTGAATATCGGCGTGCGTGCAGCACGTGCAGCCGGTAAAGTCATCACACAGAACGTCGATCGATACGACCCCATGTCGATCGAAAAGAAGCAACGGAACGATTTTGTTACCGAAGTGGACCGTAAAGCCGAAGCAGAGATCGTAGCGGTACTGCAAAAAGCCTATCCATCTCATGCCTTCCTGTGTGAAGAAAGCGGTCTGATCGGTGATGAAAGCGCCGAATACCGCTGGATAATCGACCCACTCGATGGCACCACGAATTTCATCCATGGCATGCCACACTTCAGTGTTTCAATTGCCTTGACCCAGAAGAAGAGACTGTACCAGGCGGTTATCTACGATCCTATGCGTCAGGAACTCTTCACGGCAGGCAAAGGTGAAGGCGCATTTCTGGATAGCAAACGCCTGCGGGTATCAAACCGTGGAAAGCTCGAAGATGCACTTCTGAACACGGGCTTCCCTTACCGCACTGGACAGGATCTGGATTTCTACCAACGCACGCTGCGCCACTTTACCGAACGTTCCGCAGGCATACGTCGCCTCGGATCTGCTGCGCTGGATCTGGCATACGTTGCTGCTGGGCGTACAGAGGGCTGTTGGCTAACGGGACTGCAAAGCTGGGATATTGCTGCGGGCGCGCTCATCGTGCGAGAAGCCGGCGGATTGATCAACGACTTTGAAGGCGGTGATAACTGGATGAACAAGGGCGACATTATTGCCGCGACACCGCGCGTTCATCATCAGATGCTGGAAGTGATGAAGCCACTGGCCGAAGCCCGAAAAAAGGCAGCGACTCAACGCAAACCGAGTTAACTCAAAACGAGAAACGTGCGCGACCGCCAGGCGGCCGCCTGGAAACATTCTGGCGAGTGTGACTGCAGTTGCCCTGAGCCGATTGATTTGCTCATATCGACTGTTCTGCTTATGCGAAGACTAGCACTCTGCTAGGAGGCTGTCCGAGAATAACGATCGAGGCGAGAGTGTGAGATTTTTAGTCA
>CAYGSW010000330.1:0-1084 GCA_964352535.1 uncultured Granulosicoccaceae bacterium
GAGGCAGCCCCGCCAAAATATCGCGCTATCGGTCGATCAGCTTATTCTCGGACAGACTCCCAAGGGTGAATATTTACCTTTTTAAGGAGAAAAATCAGCAGTCAATAGTGCTGAATGCTGTTTGAATGATAGTCATCTTATGTAGACGTAGTACGGGCTTGACTTCCATGGCCCACACCAATCAGGACATGCCTCATGCTTAGCGCGATACAAGATAACAGAACGGTTCGAATACAGACCTCGCTTCCTGTCAGTACGTTGCTGTTTAGCTCGATGTACGGTCATGAGCATCTCAGTCAGTTGTTTAATTACACGGTGGAGCTGTTGAGTCACAATAAGGAGATTGATCTCAACAAGCTTCTGGGTTGCGACATGACGATTCAGATGGAGCGACCTGACAAGGGCGATCGGTTTTTTCACGGCTTTGTCAGTGATGCCGCTCAGCTTGAAAACCGCGGAGAATTTGCGGTGTACCGATTCACGCTCAAACCCTGGCTGTGGTTTTTAACCCGCACGGCAGACTGTCGTATATTTCAGGATATGAGTGTTCCAGATATTCTGGATGACATATTTCGCTCGGAGGGTTTTACCGATGTCGACGTACAGCTGATGGATCAGTATCCCGCGCGCAACTATTGCGTCCAGTATCAGGAAACGGATTTTGCCTTTGTCAGTCGCTTGATGGAGCAGGAAGGCATCTATTATTATTTTCGCCAGGAAGATTCGAAGCACACCCTGGTATTGTGCGACAACATTGCAGCTCACAAGGCTGTTTCGGGTTACGAGCTTATCCCCATTCACAATGCAGAGCCCAACCCTTTGCCCGACAGCGAGTTTTTCTCATCATTGAGCCTGCGTAGAAAAGTACAACCCGGTCGTGTGGTAACCAGCGATTTTAATTTCGTGCAGCCAGGCGACAACATGCTGATCAGTACCGCGGGCGAAGGTAGTCACGCGCATGCAGGTTTTGAGTTGTATGACTATAACGCAGAGTATCCGGCTGCAAGCAATGGCGTAAAGGCACGAGATTTTGGAGAACGTTCTACCCGCTATCGAGTTGAAGCACTTCAGGCTGAGCATGAAC
>CAYGSW010000330.1:1094-6276 GCA_964352535.1 uncultured Granulosicoccaceae bacterium
GCTTGAAGGTATGGTGACAGGCCCTGGCGTCGGCGATCTGTTTACCCTTGCCGGTGCTGAACGAATGGATAGAAATCGTGAGTATCTGATTGTCGAATCAGTATTTGATTTTTCTCTGGGCGGCTATGCCCACACTCGCGCTGACGAGGGATTCAGATTCAACGCGCGGATGCAGGTGATGTGTACCAAGGTTCAATACCGCGCCCCCCGAAGAACACCCAGACCGGTTATGCAGGGTCCACAAACCGCTATTGTGGTAGGGCCCAAAGGCGATGAAATATTCACCGATAAACATGGTCGTGTGAAATTGCAGTTCCATTGGGATCGGTATGGAACATCCGATGAAAACAGTTCCTGTTGGGTGCGTGTCTCGCAGGCGTGGGCGGGTGGGCAATACGGTGCCATACATATTCCGCGCATAAACAATGAGGTTATTGTCGAGTTTATCAACGGTGATCCGGATCAACCCATTGTTACCGGACGTGTCTATAACGGCGACAACGCTGTGCCTTATGATTTACCTGCCAATGCCACGCAGAGCGGTATCAAGAGCCGCAGTAGTCAGGGTGGCAATGCCTCGAATTTCAACGAGATCCGCATGGAGGACAAGAAAGGCAGCGAAGAGCTGTATATCCATGCCGAGCGCAATCATACCCAGGTCACTGAAGCCGATCGTTCGGAGAGCGTGGGTAATGATCGCTCGCTAACGGTGGGCAACGACAAGACTGAAAGCGTGGGTGCAAACAGAACACTCACCGTCACCGGGAACAAAACGGAAACAGTAGAAGCTGATAAGACCATCAAGGTAGAAGGCAACTTTACCGAGACCATCAAGGGCTCGAGCAAGATAGAGATTTTGCAAGGTAACGCCAGTCAAGGTGTAAAAGACGGCACGATGACATTGACGTCGAAAAAGAAACTGAAAATAGGCACCAATGCGAAGATGGAGCTGCATTCGGATTCTGACATGCAATTGGAATCTGATACCAAGCTTACACTCAAGGTGGGTGACTCCAAAATAGTGATGACGCCAGGCAAGATCGAGATTAGCGCAGACGTGATCGAGGTCAAGGGAAAATCGAAAATCAGTAGCCAATCCAAAGGTGTTAATGAAGTGAAAGGTGTTGATGTCGCGGTGGATGGCGGCACAAGCGTAAAAGTCACCAGTTCTGCCATCAGCATGAACTGACTCATGGAACTCATTAACACAACAGCTGTCCCCACCCGAATCATGATTGCCGAGAGCATGGATGCTGAACGCCGATCGGTGCTGGGTATCGCAAAGGCAACCTACACCGTTTCAGAGGATGGGCTGGTGGCTTTGGATCGAACTGACCCGATGCCTGTCTACACCAAGGATGTCGACACGCGTTACGGTGTGCTGCCCCGCGAGGACATTCCACGTCTTGATCCGGTGTTTGAAGTCATGGTGCTGGGTAGTGCCTATGCGCCGGGTGGGCAGGCTGTTGATGTATGCGAAGTTGCGCTCAACGTCGGGGATGTTGCACGCAAGCTCAACATACATGGCGATCGTTACTGGACGGATGATTCAGATAAAGCATCCCCCAGCGAAGCTGTGCCTTTTACCCGCATGCCACTGGGATGGCATCTGGCGTTTGGAGGGACAGAGGAAGTAGAAATTGACGAGGACTCATTCGTTGATGTTGCTGATCCGATAAATCCTCTAGGCAAAGGTTTTGACTACAAACCCCAGATTGAACAATTGACAGAGGCTCTACGCTGTCCGTCCGGATTTCCTCGATACCAAAGGCAACGCCCCTTGCCCAATATTGAATCAGCCGCAACACCGGTAGCCCGGCCGATTGATAAGCCGTTACCGATGTGCTGGGCGCCATGCGCAATGAGCTCAGGCATCATCATCGAGCGCATCCGGCGCGCGCAGAGGACTGCTGGTGACGATCAAAGACTTCAAGCACAGGCAGTAACGCTGGAATCACCTCTGATGCTGCATCGTGCACATCCGGACTGGGTCATTGATACACCTTCAAGACAGGCACAGGTGGTACTGAGCGGCATGACACCCAAGGTTCCTCTGACATTTCAGTTGCCTGAGTTGAGAGTGATTCTGGATGTCACAGTTGCCGGGCAAACCCGCGCCGCAGAGCTTCATCCCGGTGCGCTGACACTGTTTCCGGATTTGCGTAAATTCACCCTGGTGTATCGAGGTGTCATACCGTACCGCTACAGGGCATCGGATAAACGCGTGGCGCGTGTCAGGCTGGATACCGGCTGGGTACCAGCCGCAAAGCAGGCCAGCGCCGCACCCCACTCATCGACACGGAGCAAGCCATGAGTTTCATGAGCGTTCATGTCAACGTTGCCTATGATCCGACGTTGGGAATCAACAGTCACACCCTTTGGGCGACGTTGTTGCCAGCACCATTTCCCACAACGCCTACCTTTGCTTTTGAGATGATTGCCCCGCAAATGTGGACAGCGGGCTATTTTATGGGCAAGAACAAGTTCACAGAGACGGTCACACATCGCAAATTTCCAATCTGCCAGGATGGCCATGATCTGGGTATCCTGATACCGGACATCACGATACCGTTTGTTAATTTCTATTATCTGATCATGTGGCCTTTCTCGTCACGAAAGATGGCGTTTGCTACAACGTCGGTCACATTTGATGGCAAGGGCGTAGCCTGCAGTCAGATCTGGCCACCCTTGCCGATGATGACCTGTGGTGATCCGATTACAGCGCCCACAGCGTTTCCTATCCTGAACCTGTTGAATGAGCTGAAGGTCGGCATGTCGTTAAAGGATCTGCTCATGGGAATAGCCCAGATTGCGATCAGCATTGCCATAGATGCGATATTCGACAAGCTGGGTTCACCCAAAGGCGGTTCAGCGGCAGTCAAGAAAGCTGCTAAAGATGCTGCTAAAAAAGCGGCCAAAAAAACAGTAGTCAGGCAAGTTGTCGGAGCAATAGGTCCCAAGGTGGCAGGAAAACTTGGATTGACCCCCAGTGATCTGGCCAAGAAGGCTGTCACTTCGATAGCGGATTTTGGATTCTCCGTTGCAAAAGACAATCCGACATTCAAGATTGGCCTGTTTGGAGGGCCGGTGCCAGAGTTGACGTACACAGCTGGCGGTATTGACCCCCAGCCCAGTCTGTTTGGTGTGCCCGGGTTGGGCGGCGGCAATACGCCCACTAACGACCCGCTGCATATCGTGACCGATCCTGAGTAGATGAACATGACACGTACTCCGACCACTGAGCACTACGATGTGGATATTCAGATCGAGGGTGGGCAAGACAAGATCTCGACGTTTGCCAACGCCTTTGTCAAGTTCACCTACCACATCGATCCGCAATCGCAGAGACTCAAACCCGGTAACGCTATAGCGTTGCAGAACGATCTGAAAGACGAATCGTTGCGACCTCGATTGCCGCCTCACAGTGATTACTGGCCATGGAAAACCTACACTGACGTCGCCGTTGTTGGTGCAGCCCATGCCCCAGAAGGAAGTGAGGTACAAACGCTCCCGGTCACTGTAGGTGTTGGCAAACGTGAGCGCAAACTACAGATGTTTGGGCAACGATTTGTGGAATTTGAACGAGGCAAGCCTGTAATCGGTGCAGCCGAGCCTTTTACCCGGCAAGACTTGGGCATCGAGCATGCTTATGGCGGCGCCGATTTTCGTGTGCCGTTTGATCAGCAGGATTCACGGGCGATGGCTGTAACACTGGAAGCCGATCACCCCGGACTTTATCCTCGAAATCCGTGGGGCACAGGCTACCTGGCCATGCAAGATCCCATTGAGGGTATGAGACTACCCACTCAGGAAGATCCGTCAGATTTGCTAACAGCCACACGGTTAATCAGTGAACCACAAGCCTGGCACCTCCAGCCCATGCCTGCTCATGTGGGATGGGTGCCCGTCAACTGCTTTCCACGCAATATATTCATGGCGATAGAATGTGATCCATGGTTTACGCCGCCACAGGATAAACAGCTCAGGGAGGTGAAGCTGGGGCATCTGGCAAGCGGCTATAGAGATCTCCTGGGTGATCAACAGTTTGGTACCCCGCCGCATTGGCGATTTCACCAGGAATCAACGCCTGAGCTTATGTTCAACAAGGATGTCCATGGTGCACCTGTCGTGCTTCACGGGTTACATCCAGCCTATCCGAACATGCACTTCACATTACCTGCATCAGCGCCACAGTTGAAAATGAAATTCGACGGCACGGTTGAATCGCTTGAGCCTTTTCTGTGCTCGGTAGAGATTCATCCGGATAAGGAGCTGCTCACCATGACGTACACCGCTTCGATGAATGCTGAACGGACGTTCATCCCCGGCATTCATAAAAACATACCTGTTGCATTGTCGGTCAATGGTGAAAAGGCGATTCACTATCAGACCCCGCCCACGGTTAAATCACTATTGGCGAAAGCACAGGCTGAAACTGCCAAAGGAGAACACAAATGAACACACCTGTATTGAAGCAGGCCGCCGAGGCCGTAGAAGCCGCTGATATCGTTGAGGTCGCGCAAAAAGGACAACACGATCAACCCGAGCTGAGGAGTGGTGACATATTGGTAGCTGAGGTTATTGTGGAAACACATCCTGTGCTTGATGGACGTGTACTGGTTGCCGGTAAAGATGCTAACGAACAGCAGTTTGAGCTTTGGCTACCTTGCCTTGCAGGCCTTGATATCAAGGCGCAAGACAAGGTAATGCTGCAACGTCCTGGGAACACTGACGAAGCTGTGGTCACCGGTATACTGGAATCGTCACAACTGGATCGACGACAAGCGGGCAGTTCACAGTCGCTTGATCTTGCACTAAACCAGTCAGTAACCATTAACGATCATCATGGCCGGGCTTTGGTTGATGTGGTCAGTGGAGAGGATGGCCCCATCGTACAGCTGCATGTGCCGATGGCTGAACTGGATGTGCAAGGAACGCTAAGGCTGGAAGCTGATTCGCTGGAGCTTAAGGCACGTCAGGGAGAGATGTCTCTGTCTGCCTCTGGTGATATCAGGGTGGATGGCGAGATGATCAAGTTGAATTGAGATACTAGTAGTCCGTCAACCCGAAATATTAGGATTCAGAGTTCACCAGCCGCCGCCCTGCAATACCGGTGGCGGCCCCGCACGTTTGTGAAGTCGTATTGGGCATACGTCGAACAAACGTAACGCAGTCAGGGTGG
>CAYGSW010000331.1:0-6270 GCA_964352535.1 uncultured Granulosicoccaceae bacterium
TGTTTCTATAACGTTTCTGCAGGTTCGCGTATTCTTTTTCAGTTAACTTCTTACGCTTTCGCTCTGGCATCTGATAACTTACGCAGAGCTTGGCATCGTGTTCGAGCCAACAAGGGAGCTGCTGGTGTTGATGGCATGTCCATTGATGAGTTCCTGGACTGGGCAAAAGCTGGACACTGGAAACGTGTTTTCAATGAACTGGAAACAGGTCGCTATCAAGCATCACCAGTGCGTCGGGTTGAGATCGACAAACCCGATGGCAGTAAGCGTCCGTTGGGTATCCCGTGTGTCGTTGATCGGGTCATTCAACAAGCCATTGCTCAGGTAATAACGCCCTTGTTTGATCCAAACTTCTCCGAGAGTAGTTTTGGTTTCAGACCAAGGCGTAGTGCGAAGCTAGCGATTAAGCAGTTCCACTCTATCATAAAAGCGGGACGCCGTTTCGCGGTAGATGTGGATTTGTCCAAGTTCTTCGATCGAGTTGATCATGATTTGCTCATGTCACTTCTTGGACGCAAGGTTCAAGATAAGCGTGTGTTACGATTGATCAAACGATACTTGAGAGCTGAGGTTATCGATAACCAGCACTATCAGGAGAGTCGATTTGGTGTTCCACAGGGCGGCCCGCTTTCGCCGTTACTGTCGAATATCATGCTCAACCCTCTTGACAAGGAACTGGAAAGAAGAGGCCATCAATTTGCTCGATACGCTGACGACTTTACCATCTTGGTGAGTAGTCACCGTGCTGGTGAAAGGGTGTTGAATAGTATCAGCCGATTCTTGCAAAACCGTTTGAAGCTGGTTGTAAACACAACCAAGAGCCGTGTTGTTAAAGCCATAGATGGTCAGTTCCTTGGTTTCACTTTTGGAGCTGGCAAAATTCAATGGCACTCAACGTCTTTGCAAAAGTTTAAAAGCGAAGTACGTCGTTTAACAAATCGCAACTGGGGTGTATCAATGCGCTACCAGATTTTCAGGCTCAGCCAATACTTACGTGGCTGGATCAACTATTTTGGTATTGCCAACTGCTATAACCAGTGTGTCGAACTGGATCACTGGATTCGTCGCCGTTTACGCATGGCGTACTGGCGGCAATGGCGTTTGGTGCGTACCAGAATTAGCAAACTGATCAATCTGGGTGTGCATATTCAAACCGCCGTTGCATGCGGCCACACAAGTAAAGGGCCTTGTCGTAGTTCCAAAACCCCGGACATTTAACAAGCGTTGTCAAACGACTTCTTGAAAGCTGAAGGTTTGTTCTCATTGCGCCAAGATTGGATCTCACTTCACCATTCGGTATGAAACGCCCTGTGCGGACCCGCAGGCAGGGTGTTGTGGGGAGGGCTGGCTAGATACCAGCCCTTACCCGATTAACTGTTGTTTTTATGCTCCTCGAATTTACCGCATCACGAATCAGCGACTTCTTGCATGGGTCGCGTTCGAGGCCGGGGAAGCTTGCGACCTTCGGCGTGAAAGTGAGAAATAACTTCACTAACAGTCTCACAAAGCTCACCATATACTTTGACAGCGTCATCTCCGTGAATCCCTGTAATCAGATCGGGGCATTTACCGATGTATACCTTGTCAGCATCATCCCATTCTACCCACTTGTGGTACTGATCGATTGCTTTCATGATTTTAAACTCTCGATAGCCTTACTTACCTGTTTCTCCTGCTATATCTTCGCGTCGTCACCTGATTTACCACTGACCGTGACTGCACCGGCGTAGTTTTCATGAGTATACTTACGGTGTGAGCCTTTGCCACCCGGTACCTCTCGAAATCCTGCAGCCTTCAAATCACTTATTAGCTCTCTTATTTTCCTTGCCATCTTCCGTTCGTTTCAAAAGCAATAAATTCATAATCCAACGTCGAAATCATACAAAAAGTAGTTCCATATCCTGCCGTGGACAACGGCTTGCAACACCATTCCAAAAATTACCGTTCTGATGCAGTACGACCACAGATATCGCTAGACGCTGTGCGCGCTCTTTACCACTGCATAGTATCAAACTGGAGAGTACGGAGTTCTGCTGACTCAATCGGCAGGATGATCGGGTATTTCGTCAGCCCACTGTGACACCAGTAGGTCTAGTCTTTCCAATTCATCTTCTGACAATCCTTCTGGCAGCTCCCCCTGTTCCAGCCAGTTGCGTAAGTGCTCGTGAATCATCTGTTTAGGGTAGGTCAGGAATTCGGCGTGTATGCGTTCGACGGAGTCCTCAAAGTTAAGCTTCCTGCCATCAGCCCATGTCAAGCTGCGCGCGACAGGATCAAGATCGACTATGTTTTCAATGGCCTGATCCATGTCCGTTACGCCTGCGAAGTACTCATCCGATTCCTCTTCTGTCATGCCGAGCACGTCACGTTCGATCATCAAACTCTCCCCTGCAAAAGCGCCATCGCTGGTCTAAACATCTTAGTAGATGCAGCAATACGACGGGGCACCGATGACACTATGGACTCACTGGTTGAATGCAATCTATCCACTGCGCCCCGGCTTCTCCCGACAAGCCACGTTTTTCTGGTTCGCCCTTTGCTGCGCCGAACTGAGTGTACGCGCTGATCATCTAGGCGTAACCAGTATAGTACGCTCACTGTCGCTTCAGGGACGCTACTACCGCCACCTGCTTGAATGTTGCCACAGCCGCGCGATCAAGCTGCCTGCACTGACCGCGCTGTGGTCGCAGACGGTGCTCACTTTGTTTGATGATCGGGTGGTACGCGTTAATGGACGGCAAGTGCTCATCGTCGATGGCAAGAAGGCCGCCAAAGAGGGTAAGCGGTGTCAGTTTTCACCCCAATCAGGCCACCCGTTTTCGGGTTAATGAGGCCACTTAAAACCGTCTTTTTTCTGCCTCAGACGGTGTGATTATTTCGTGCTTTTTGCGTCTTGTCCACCGGCACTTTTTGGGCCTTGTTCGACCGGCCGCGGTGCGCGGTAACTCTTGCCGTCCAGAACCACCTGATAGGCGCGATGACGGAGTCGATCCAGGGTGGCCGCACCCAGTAGTTTGTTGGGGAACGCCTCTCCCCACTCGGTGAAGTCTAGATTGCTGGTGATGATCGTGGCCGTGCGTTCGTATCGTTCGGCAACTAAATCATGCAGGTCTTCATCCTGGCCCTGCTTAAGTGGCTTGAGCCCGAAGTCATCAATTAATGTTGAGTACAACATTAATTGATGAGCTGGGGTATCTTTCGTACAGCGACCGGCATGCGGACTTATTGTTTGAAATCGTCAACCGACGCTACGAACAAAAACCGATTGTCATTACAACAAACCGGCCCTTCAGTGAATGGGGCGAGGTGTTCCCAAACGCACCGTGCGTGGTATCAATCATTGATCGTCTGATTCATCACTCGGAGATACAGTCCATCGACGCTGACTCCTATCGGATGCATGAAGCGACCGCGCGGGCGAGCAAAAAACAGAAACGTAAACCCAGGGCGAAGAAATCATGAGTTGGAAAGTGATGCGCGTGAACACCTGGTGGTCAGCCGAGGAGGCTTGCACCATGCTGAGCTTCCTTGACGAGTTGCGCGATCAACTCTGGCACACCCATGGGGAGCAGATAACCGCCTATCGGCTGGCGGAACTGGATGCCGAGCAAAATGATCAGAACCAAGGACGACTGGATCTGGAAGAACACATCGATTTCTGATTCAAACAACGCTATGTGGTAGCCAGAGGGCCACCACTGACGTTAAATAACTCAGCGGCAGATAACCGCGCTTTTACACCGGCATTAACAACCACCACAGCGGGAAATGGAAAATCACAAGATCACCAGCGTCTAGCTTTTTGATTTCCTCGTCCAGAACGTGTTAGTGGATCACTTGAGTTTTCTCCCCTTCCTGAAGATCAAATACACGCACTCGTAAACGCCATTGGTGGGGGTCGGTGCGGGTTACATAAAATTCGCTTATCAATTATAAATGAGTAGTAAAATACTCAAAATATGCGAATCGAGAGACATATGAGTATTTTATTACTCATAATAATTTTGATTATGCTATATTGCGTAAAATATTACTCAATATATTGTTGATGAAACAACTTACGATCCAGATTCTAGTGGGGAGCACGTGGGTCGACGCGGCCACGCTAAGGCTATTGCAACCTGAGCTAGGCGCTTCTAGTTCCAGCAGGTTGGGTTACGAGCTCGACTACGCAATAAATTGGATGGATCGAAATGATGGATACGCCTGCAGTTTGACGCTTCCAATCCATTTAATGGTTGAACACAGTTCATCTCACTGGTTTCGATTTCTGGATGACATTGTTCCATCAGGGGCGGCTCGGCGCTATTGGATCAATCAATTAGGATTGCAAGACGCATCCAGAGGAATCCAAGATACAGAATTACTATCGAAAGGCACCATCGCTCCCGTTGGCAATCTTCGTATCAAGGAGTCGCTTCCATTCAGAGTAAAGGGGTCCACATTGGCGTCAAGGCGTTTTACGATCAAGGATGTTGTTGACAGAGATACAGATTTTTTAGAATACGCTCAACAAATGGGGGCAACCAGTGGTGGTGCAACAGGTGCTGGCGGCGAAGCACCGAAGCTATTGCTTCGGTGTTCTTCTGGTGGCGAAGTATGGATTGATACCTACCAGGATTCGTTTCAAAATGCTGATAAACACTATCTGGTAAAGTTCCCACGAAATCAACGAGGCAGCGATGATTGTGACATTTTGCGCGCGGAATTCCATTTCTACCAAGAACTCGCTGCAATGGGTATGGCAACCATTGATGTATTCGATATGAAGCTCCATGAAGGCGCTCACTACCCGTCAATATGGCTACCCCGATTTGATGTTTATTGGCAAGACGACAGTTGGCAGAAATACGGTATGGAATCTGTATTCTCTGTTTTAAACAAGCCAGCGGGTAGTTATCTAAACCACTTTGAGGCACTTACTGAGTTATGCGATTTACTGTCGGATAGTGATTCTGGATTTGATACAGAATCATTTGTCTGCGAATGGTTGAAAAGAGATCTCCTGAATATCGCATTTGGAAACTCAGACAATCATGGCCGAAATACCTCACTCCTGAAAAAACCCAACGGCATATCGCTAGCACCAATTTATGATTTTGCGCCCATGAAGGCCGATCCAGAAGGGGTCATCCGTACTACAACCTGGGGCACACCCTATGAGGAGGGTGGTGAGCTGAACTGGATTCGGATTGCCGAAAAATTGGAAAATCTTTGTCCGATCAAAAAATCTATGGACGCTCTTCAAAGCACTGCATCAAAGCTGGTGGGATTGCAAGACCGGTTAGCAGAACGCGGTGTTCCAAACCGAATAATATCATTTCCAACAATAGGATTTGAATACCTGGAACAGAAATTAACGCGTTGGGAGCTTTTGTGACATTAACTGCAGAGCAAAGACATAAACTCTTGGTAAGACTTCTCACAGAATATATGCTGAATCAGCATACACAGGGACAATTATTGCAATATCTGCGTAAGACTGTGTTGAATGTCAATCAAACGAAATATGCGGCGATGACTGGGGTCAGTCGTAAAACGTTGTCGGACATTGAACTGGACAAAGGAAAACCAGTCCAATCCATCGTTGATAAGGTATTTAAGCCATTTGGTCTAAAAGCTGGCGTGGTTCCAATACATACGCACGTGGTACGAGAATTGATCCAACAGAATGACCCCGATGATTAGCCTTATGTCGTAGCGTTTTTCATAGCCAGTCGCGTCGAAGCATCACCAAAAAGCATCATCGGGATGTCAGTAGCTGCCAGATCGCGTCCTGTACGAAGTAGTGACTCTGTGATTGTTAGTTATTCCAAGATGAGCGCATGTTAAGTCTTCCTGTTTGCCGCTTGGATCCCCGGAATTTGTGAACCTCTTTAATTACAGCAATCAGCGTGCGGAGCATTTACCTATTCTTTTATTCGGATGAACTTTGATTCGTTCACTTCTGATAGTTTTTGCATTGCTACAGGCAACAAAGGAACCAGATCATCAATCCGCAATCTCAAAACTTCCAGCACTACTACTGAGAGGGGAAGTTGGTTTTCATTTTGTTGATATGACATATTTTTATCTGCAGATATCAGAGCATCATAACCTTCAGCTGCTGCTAGTTTCAGTAGCTCACCGCTTTTTATTCCAGACCACCCAACTAACTGCACATGGTCGACCGTTACGTTTTCTTCAAAACGCTTCGCTATTTTGCGAGACATTTGTTCATCAAGCAGCAGCTTCATTGTCGTCGATCAGATTCTCTCGAGCTACAGCTAG
>CAYGSW010000332.1:0-6203 GCA_964352535.1 uncultured Granulosicoccaceae bacterium
ATTGTTATCTCCGTAATGGTGTGATGTTCGATGGAGTCTTTGCGAGGTGGCTGCTTGAATTGGCTGCTTGAATTGGCTGCTTGAATTGGCTGCTTGATAGGCGTGGCTGGTTAAACACGTTCCAGATCGAAGTCACCGCGTACACCGGAGCCATAACGCTGTAACGCACCATCCTCACCCACGGCATTGGGGCGAATGAAGATCCAGTTCTGCCAGGCAGTCAGGCGACCAAAAATACGGGTTTCCATCGTTTCAGGGCCTGCAAAACGCAGGTTTGCTTCCATACCGGTCAAGGCATCAGGACTAAACGAGGCGCGTTCTTCGACAAAAATACGGACCTCATCGTCCCAATCGATATCATCCAGAATCACGGTTACAAGACCCATGCTGTTGGCAGCTTCAGCATCAAGTGCTTCGCCAATGCGCTCCCGTGATGCATCCACACGTTCAGGCTCGCCTAGAAAGCGGGTTTGCAGCCGAGTAAGACCATTACCCATCGGGTAGGGGCCGTAGTTTGCTTCGCTCAGTCTGATGGTTGCGAGCGGCCGGTCATCGTCTTCGAACTCACCCTCCATCATGTAGGTGCGATCGACACTGAATAGCACTTCCGCGAGAACACCAACAAAACAGGAACCATGCTCGACAAAGGCAACCAGTGAACGCGACGTCACATCGAGTCGCTTCAAGGTACGCTTCCAGTATTGGCGCACCTCGTTTGCCAGCCAGTGATCTGCATTGTCTGCAAGCAGCGCTTCGTGAGCCGCGAACAGATCTGGATTGCCATCTGTGCGAATCACCCACAGGCCAATGTCCATCTCGTTAAGGCGCATGTGCAGGATTGCATCCTCAAACTCACGGCATAACCTCAACAGATACGCCTGATCGCCTTGCGCCTGAAAAGCAGCCATGTCTGCAGGTGCATCCTGATCAGGTCCGTGAAGTGTGATAACAGCCTTGCGGCCAGCCCGATCAATATCGACTTTCACACTCGACCACACAATGGCGTTATCAGTGTGCGCGCGCTCAAGCGGCTCGAGTACGATCCCGACGTCAATGTCTGGCTTTGATGACTTTGCAGCGAATTCGCTGGCACGCTGTTGCACGGTCTCAATGAATTGGGAGTTTGGAATGACCTCATCAACAAGACGCCAGTCTTTGGCGCGCTGACCTTTCACACCCTCCTCGATAGAACAGAATATGTCTGCTAGATCCCGACGTACCTTGCGCTTGTCGGTGATACGTGTGAGACCGCCGGTGCCAGGAAGCACAGCCAGTAACGGCACTTCCGGCAAACCGACCGCGCTTGTGCTGTCGTCGGTAAGCATGATGTGATTGCACGCGAGTGCCAGCTCATAACCACCGCCGGCGCATGCACCCTTGACCGCAGCAATATATTGCTGCCCACTGTCTTTCTCAGCAGCCTCGAAAGCGTTGCGTGTTTCGTTGGTGAACTTGCAGAAATTGACCTTGTGGCCATGTTCAGCGCCGCCAAGCATGCGAATGTTAGCGCCTGCACAAAACACGTTGTCCTTACCAGAGCGCAAGACGACAACCTTCACTTCCGGATGCTCAAAGCGCATGCGCTGCACCACATCGTTCAACTCAATATCAACGCCTAAATCATAGGAGTTGAGTTTGAGCTCGTAGCCGTCAAACAGTCCGCCTTTCTCGTCAACATCCATACTCAGCGTAGCGACCGGGCCGTCATAAGACACCTGCCAATGGCGGTAACTGGATGGGTCCACGCGGAAGTCGATTACCTTGGACATTGATGCCACTCTGTCTACAACGTGCGCTTACGATACGCAAGCCACGTCGGGAAGTAAACCTTTATTGCATAATAAAGCTAAATTAATATCTTTTAATATCAGTAATTTAATGTCTTCACGTTCAATTGCCGCCTTTATTAGCGTTATAATTCTAAAAATACATCGTTCTCGAGTGCATCTATCCAGCGATGCACCTCGCAAAGCTCCAGTGTCATGATGACAACAGGCTCTGCCGGTGGGACAAGGCCACGTACCTGCCCTATCAGCCGCAATGCTGCTCTGGGGCGACCCATGAGCAATTTCAGACGACCGTTGGCCAACTGAATCAAACCCTGTACAAAGCGACGCTCTGTACTGCCCCCGGGTAAGGCCATCCAGACGGGTTCCAGCACTTCATGCGCCTCCCAGTAGTAGCCAGTATGCAGAAACTGTAGCCCGGCAAGAAACGCCTTGCAGCTGGCCAGTTGGGCAGAGTCATGACCCGGTACAACAGTCGCTCGGAGCTCTGCAAAAGCATCTTCCCGGTGCCGTTCGTTCTTGCCCGGCACATAAGCGTGGCTGGGAGCCTGCGCGACCGAAGGCGACTCCCTCCACATCTTCAGTTGTCCCTAACCGCAAGGCATTGTTGTGGTTGCAGGTTCTGTTGAGCTTGCACGTGATGACAAAACGCAGACACTGCTGCAAGCACCGCGGGGCCTTGCTCAAGATGCGGTGCATGCCGACACTCATTAACCCATTGCAAACTCATGACGTTTTTCCTTGTGTATTGCACAAGCATTGGATTGTGAACATCAACATCGGTAATACCTAACACTGCGTGCACAAAGCATAAACCACTCATAGTTAGCATGCTGGCACAGTAAAGTGGCAAACGCCTTTCACTTCTTACTGGCCCTGCTCTTGCCGGTCCTGTTATTACCGGTACCGCCAGTGCCGCCAGCCACGGGCTTTCGTCTTGCGGTTTTCGTCCTTGAACGTTTCTTGAACTGCTTTTTTGTCGCGCCCTGTTTGGCGATGACGCCTCGCAGAGAGTCTACCGAGCCTGAACTGCTATCCGCTATGAGCTTATGTAGCTGCACCTCAAGCGGCCTCATGAAATCCGCATATGCAGTTTCCCGCAGACTGATCGCGTTTAGTGTTGCCTCCCAATGTGCCGTCATGTCAGGAAGAGTAGCCTGTTCAGGCAAAGCCTTGATCAGTCCTCGCCCGGCATCGGTTGCATGAATCTGCTTGCCTTGCCTTATCAGAAACCCCCGTCTGAACAGCAACTCGATGATGCCGGCACGGGTCGCCTCTGTGCCCAGACCATCGGTCTCCTTGAGTATTTTCCTGATGTCAGCTGATGACACATATCGGGAAATTCCTGTCATGGCTGCCAGCAAAGTGGCATCGGTGAAATACGGTGGCGGTGTGGTGTTCTTTTCCAGTAACTCTCCTCTCTGGCAGTGAAGTTGCTGGCCCATCACCATTGGCGGCAGTGTCTTTTGTGCCTCTCTGGCTTTATCACGTGCATACAGCACTTGCCAGCCCTTTATCAAAACGGTCTTGGCAGTAGCTACAAACAATCCCCCTGCTATCTCGATGTCGACGCGAGTGTCCGCATACTCGTGCACAGGATAAAACTGCGCGAGGTATTGCCTGGCAATCAATCCATAGACTTGCTGCTCGATGCTTGATAGCGATGCTGCATTGAGCTTGCGTTGTGTTGGAATGATGGCATGGTGTGCGGTGACCTTGCTATCGTTCCAGGCGGCAGACTTGATGCCGGTGTCGGCTTTTGACACGCTATTGGATAGTTTTATCTCGTTAGTTGCTATTGCATCCAGTATGGAACTGCGTTCCCTGTAGTGTTCTTGCGGCAAGTAACGACAATCAGATCGCGGGTAGGTAATGAGTTTGTGCCTTTCATACAATGCCTGACATGTTGACAGCACTGTTTGAGCACTCAGGCCAAACTGCCGGGCGGCATCAATTTGCAGAACACTCAAACTGAATGGCAATGGCTGCGCCTGCTTTTTATTTTTCTTTTCATACTTGGTTATCCTGCCTGGCTTGTCAGTAATGCTGGCAACCACTTTTTCCGCTAACTTTTTGACTACCACACGCCGCATGTCGTCCATGTACGGTTTACACGCATCGCTCGGGCGCCAGCTGGCAGTAAAAGGTTCATCTTTCTGTGTCACAAGGTGTGCTATGACCTCGTAAAACGGCTTCGACACAAATGTTTCGATTTCAATGCAACGTCGAACCACAAGCCCCAATACCGGCGTCTGGACTCTGCCTACGGACAACACGCCGTCATAACCGACCTTGCGACCTTCTATGGTGTACGCGCGAGTCATGTTGATACCGTACAACCAGTCTGCACGGGAACGTGCCAGCGCAGACGCCGACAAGGGAGCAAATTTCCTGTTCAGATCAAGTTGTGCGAGTGCCCGTTGGACGGCAGCCAGATTCAGATCGCTTACCAGCAGACGCTGGATGGTGCTGCGTCTCTTGGCGCTAAGCTTGAGGTAGTTGAACAACTGATCAACCAATAATTGACCCTCTCGATCAGGATCACCAGCATGTACCAGCTCATCAGCCTCCTTAACGAGTTTTCTCAGTATCGTTAGTTGGCTCCTGGTTTCCTTCTTCGGTTGCAGCTTCCATTCGTCCGGCACGATGGGCAGATGCTCCAAACGCCACGATTTGAATTCGGGGTTGTAAGCATGTGGCTCGGCCTGTTCCAGCAAATGACCGATACACCAACTGACACAATCACCGTTAGAGATTTTTATAAAACCCTCACCGCGCTGTTCACGGCCACCAACACTGGCGGCAAGCGCACTGGCGATCGCACGGCCAAGACTCGGCTTCTCTGCAATGTACAACTTCATTTCCTTTCAGCCATGGATCCTGTCAGCCATGGACCGGAGTGATTCTGCCGGCCTTACTGCTGTTGATTGACTGCAAATGACTCTCATCCAGCGAGACGCGTCGGAGCCGACTATTTTGCTCAGGCCCTGATGCTGTGACCCATACAAGATCATGATGCTTCCAACTGCAGTCAATAATGACGCCAACACTTCTCAGTGCCAGTTCGTGACTGAAGTTTACCACGGTGGCACTGACAGCGATCTATCCCACTTTCATTTTACTGGTAATGTATATAGCTTTTAGAAAAATACCTCAACCGGGAATTCTGTCATCTTGCTTGAAATCGTCTCAATTGAAAACACGTGTTATTACCCTTTACCCACAAATAATCATTTCCCATGTCAAAAGGATACGTGGTTCTTTAGTCAATAATGCAATCATCGTGATACCCCCGAGGGTTCAGAATCTGTAGAAATGGCCGCAAGTACACACAGGTGTGGTGTGAGAAGTACGGCTGATGATCAAGCGTGGACTAATAACGGCCCTTTTGGTGGGTAGCGTATTGACGCTGATTAACCAGTTTGAAGGTGTCATGGGCCGCGAACCCTTGAATCTGCTCAAGATGACTCTCACCTACTGTACACCGTTTTGCGTTCACCTCTACGCTAGTCTCCATGCAGGCGTTGCGCGTTCCGACGTAAAAAAAGCTGAGCTGGGAGCATTGACCAGCCTCCTGCACACGTTGGGCAGTACGGTTCACGAAAACGCCAAAACCATTAACCAAGCATCAACAGAGCGTCTGGAGGCAGCAAGTGACACCATCGCCGCAGCCGAGCGCGTGGTTCAGTGCAGCAATACGATTGACACATTGTCCAAAAACAACGTGCAGCGAGTATCTGAGCTGACACGACAGACCGATAGTGTGCTTGATGAAATGACCTCACTCATCGGCAATCTTCGATCCACCCAGTCCTGGGCATCACAGCTTTCCGAAAAATTTGACCAGTTCGAAAGAAACTTCGCCAATCTCTACCTCATGAATGACGCCGTCAATTCACTCGCCAACCAGACTAATCTATTGTCGTTAAACGCCGCTGTTGAAGCTGCTGGCGCTGGCGAGGCAGGGCGAAGCTTTGCTATCGTAGCTACGCAGATCAAGGAACTGGCTATCCAGTCCGACTTGCAAAGCAAAGCAATTTGCGATGCTTTGAAGTCTATGCGTGAAGACGTTGGAAGCATTCGTAGCGAGACCACCAGGTTTACATGCACTCTGGATAGCTCATTGGAATCTGTATCCCACGGTGAAGATGATTCACGCAAGCTACGTGAACACATGAACGCAATACTTAAGGATGTAGCGGGCAGCATAGATCATGTCACCGGCGAGACTGCGCGCTTACGCCAGCAGATGAATACAACGCGCGAAGGTATGCACGACCTTGTAGAAGGCACTCAGGCGGTGGTCAAGGGCTCGTCCAATAACATACGCATTGGCCTTGAAATTACCGGCAACATTAAAAGCTTGAAAGATCTAGTATGACGTCTTCTATAAATTCTACAAATCCTACTCTACCT
>CAYGSW010000333.1:0-3937 GCA_964352535.1 uncultured Granulosicoccaceae bacterium
TCGGACATTACCTAATATCAAAATACGTAACAATAATGAAAAGTACGCTGGTACGTAATCATATAACCATCAAACCATGATGGGGTTTCTGGCCCAAACCGCCGATAATCTGCTCACTCTGACCGAGCCAGAAGTTGTATATCGTCAACTGCGATTAGTTCAATGAGAGCACCAGACAAACGATGACATTCAAACGCCAGTGCTTTACGAACCACGTCCTGTCAATAGGTGTAGCCGGGTAACACTATCCGATTGAGTCGCATGGAATCGACTAACTCCCGGCAGACGAAAACCGGTCGAGTGGAGATACGGGCAGCAGACATCGCGCGTTGCTCAAGCCCCAAGCGCTCCTCCTATCCGCAAAGTCGGTAACGGAAGTGCTCCAAGATCAGTGCCACATGGTGTTTGCGTGTGTGATCTGAAATGGCTATCTCGGAAACAGGTTCGTTGTTCAAAAAGCGGAGAAGGACACACGGATCATGCATGCAAAGATGCTTCTGGTGGAGACTGATCGCAAGATTCTAACTATCGCAATAGAATGCGGCTTTGCCTCTCTTTCATCCTTCTATCAGTGTTTGCAGAACCATGTATGTCGCTATCCCGCAGCATTCAGAAAAGCGCCAGGGTAGCAACAGGCATTGTGTCGGTATTAACAGGTAGCAAGGTCTTATCGCACCGTCGAGTCTGCTTTTCGGTGTTCGGCGTATGCCCAGATATTCCCCGTTGCCTACACCATGGTGCACGTGACTTTTCGGTGATGGATGCTCCCGCGTGTCGAACCTGCCAACTGTCCGCAACACCCGCTGGCGCGTACCTTCGCACGGCAGCGGCGCATCGTTTATAGTGTCCGACTCCATTGACTTCGAATGCCAGAACACATCAGCCCATGACTCGATTTTCCGCCAACCTTGGCTTTCTCTGGACTGAATTGAGCCTGCCAGATGCCATCCGTGCTGCAGCTGATGCAGGCTTCGCTGCCGTTGAATGTCATTGGCCTTACGATACGCCTGCTTCAGAGGTGCTTGCGGCTCTTGAACTGACACGACTACCCATGCTGGGTCTGAACACCCGGCGCGGTGATGTTGCTGGTGGTGACAATGGCGTTGCTGCCATCGTGGGGCGGGAGGCCGAAGCACGGCAATACATTGATGAGTCAGTGCAATACGCCGCAGATATCGGCTGTGCCAATGTGCATGTCATGGCAGGCTTTACCGATAAGGATGAAGCCTCTCAGGCAACCTTTGTCAAGAATCTTCAATACGCTTGCGATACAGCCAGGGATGCGGATATCACCGTGTTGATAGAACCGCTCAGTCACTATGTTGCGCCCGGCTATCACCTGTCGTCTCTTGACGGAGCGCTTGCCACCATAGCCGACGTGAACAAATCCAATATCAAGGTGATGTTTGACTGTTATCACCTGCAGATAATGCAAGGCGATCTGACACGACGTCTTCGGACTCACCTTGATGCCATTGGACACATTCAGATCGCAGCCGTGCCGGATCGTTCAGAGCCTGATGCAGGAGAGCTGCACTACCCTAACCTGCTGGCAGCGCTTGATGAAATGGGTTGGGCTGGCTTCGTCGGGGCAGAATACAAACCACGCACCACAACGTTTGATGGGCTTGGCTGGCTCAAGGCGTATGCTTAACGCCTGTAACTGCCATCCCTGCGAACATCAAAACGTTATCAAACGAATGTCAGAACCATTTCAGAACAATGTCGAAACAAGGAGAATGAAGTGAGCCAACTGTTTGCACGATTTGTCGCCATGATTGGCGCTTTCATGATCATGATGCGCCGATGGAGCGAAGCTGATACCCGTGTGCCTGCCATGGGCGGTGCGCCCATCATTCCAGAAGCGCGTGCCCAGAAAATAATGACATTGAAAATGCCGACAGCCCGCGGCTGGGAAGGTGAGCACACGCCAACGACTGCCGCTGGACTTAAAGTCAATGCATTCGCACGGGACCTGAAACATCCTCGCTGGATCTATGTATTGCCCAACAATGACGTGCTGGTGGCTGAAGCACTACCCACACCCTGGGCCGTGAAAAGTGCGTTTGAATACGCCATGCTCAGCACCATGAAGCGTGCGGCGGCCGTTGGCGAGTCGGCGAATCGGATAACGCTCTTTCGTGATGAAGACAAGGACGGCGTAGGTGAAATACGCAAGACATTCATCGATAAACAGAATCAGCCCTTTGGCATGGCATTGGTCGATAGCACGTTCTACATTGGTAACACTGATGGCATCGTGGCATTCAACTACGAAGATGGCGCAACACAACTCAGTGGCGAGCCACGCAAACTTGTAGACTTCAAACCCGGGGGCCACTGGACGAGAAGCCTGATCGCCAACACCGACGGCACTAAACTCTATGCAGGCGTCGGATCAGAAAGCAACATCAGTGAGAACGGCATGGAAGCGGAAGAAGGCCGTGCAGCCATCTACGAGCTTGATATCGCCAGTGGCAAGAGTCGTGTGTTTGCCAGTGGCCTGCGAAACCCGGTTGGCGTTGCCTGGGAGCCCACGACGCAGGCACTCTGGACCGTCGTCAACGAACGCGATGGGCTGGGTGATGAAGTTCCACCGGACTATCTGACATCGGTTACCGACGGAGGCTTCTACGGCTGGCCATATTGCTATTGGGGTCAGACCATTGATGATCGCGTGCCACAGGATGAAGCTATGGTGGCCAAATCACTTACACCCGACTACGCATTGGGTGGGCATACCGCCTCGCTGGGCTTGTGTTGGCTGCCGGCCAATACGCTCAACGGGTTCACTATTGACGGCATGGTTGTCGGCCAGCATGGCTCGTGGAATAGAAGCACGCTAAGTGGATACAAGGTTATCTTCATACCGTTCGAAAACGGCAAACCTTCCGGACCTCCCCGCGATATTCTGTCAGGCTTTCTGGCACCCGACGAAAAGGTGTCGTATGGGCGTCCCGTCGGTGTGACGGTAGGCCCTGACGACTGCTTGCTGGTCGCGGATGATGTAGGTAACGTGGTGTGGCGTGTAAGCAACGCGTGATCGGGAATGCGTGGGTTGTGATGCGTGACAGGTAACGGGCAATCAGTTATCCAACGCAATGCGGCGACTGCTATAAATCTACCGTATCGACAGTGACCTCTAACTGGTCGGTGTCCGTCCCTCCATCGTTGTCAGTAACCAACAACTCAATGGTGTAAGAACCAGCCTCAAGACCGCCGAGGATAACAGTCTCGCCGTTACCAAACGTCGATCTTTCATCTGACCATTCATAGCTGACAATGGTGCCGTCACCGTCGCTGCTGCCACTGCCATCCAGAAGCAGATCATCACCCTCCAGAATTGACTGATCTTCACCGGCATCAGCGACTGGCAGCTCGTTGTCGAGCACCGCCGCAATGATCATGACTTCAAGCTGGTCGGTATCGATATCACCGTCATCATCGGTTACCACCAGATTGATAAAGTATGTGTCTGCGGCAAGGTCTGGCACACTGGCTGTAACGCCTGTGGCCAAAGGTGCCGTGCCATCACCGTCAAACCATTCGTAACTGACAATAATGCCGTCGTCATCTGTACTTGCGCTGCCATCCAGTACTAGCGCATTGCCTGCTTCGAACATCTGGTCAGGGCCGGCATCGGCGACTGGTGCTTCGTTGGGAACCACCACCGCTTCTACTTCAATCCGCACTCGATCAATGTCTGTAGCGCCCTCATTGTCGGTGACCGTCAAGTCAATCTGATAGACGCCTACCGACATATCTTCCAGAGTGGCTGTCTCTCCATTCGCTAACACGTCTGTTCCGTCGCGCCACACATAGTTGACGATGGTGCCATCACTGTCAGTGCTGCCCGAGCCATCAAGCTCCACGGAATCGCCGGCATCCACCGTTTGATTCGGCCCGGCGTCAGCCTGGGGGGGCTCGTTGGGTATCA
>CAYGSW010000333.1:4037-6168 GCA_964352535.1 uncultured Granulosicoccaceae bacterium
ATCAAGCTGCACGGAATCCCCCGCATCCACCGTTTGATCCGGCCCGGCGTCAGCCACAGGCAACTCGTTCGGGTCGCAGACATCACCACGGCCGTCGCCGTCGCTATCTGTCTGATCAGGATTAGCGTCGTCCGGGCAATTGTCAGAATCATCCGGACGACCATCACCATCGCGATCAGGATCGCGTGGATCTAACGGATCAGACCCTCTGACCACTTCCTGCGCATTGGTGAAGTCATCATCATCATTGTTAAATCGCTCTGCATCATAGTCGCCAGCCTCGAAGACAACCGTGGCTCCTTGCCCAGCATTCTGACTGAGCGACAAGGTCGCCAGTGGCAATACATCGCCGTCGGCTGAAAATAGCGTTGTGGAAAAAAAATTTGCCGTGACCAGAGGATCAGATTCCTCGACCACACTGGCAACCCCTCGCCAGATATCGCCATCCCGAATAACAGCTACTGGAATCTGGTCTACAAGTACTTCCACATCGATCTGCGAGCGCACAAGTTCAGACGCCTGTGCCAGTTGGCCAGGCAAAGGCAGCTGGAGATTCAGACCAACGAAGAACGGACCGGTGTCTGGGTCATTATCATCATTGAAAGCCGTGCCGTTGCGGCGCTCTTGCAGATTGGAAAATCCGTCGTCGTCATCGTCGAAATTGTTACTCTGATACTCATTGGCCCGAAAGGTAATGTCGGCCGGACTGGATACAGAGCCGACAAAGAGCTGCCTGCTGGCGCCTGCCAGATCGACTTTAACGTTATCAACGAGCACACCATTGACGTTGACACCATCGACTCTTTCAGACCAGACGAGAGAAACAATGACAGGGGTATTGGGTTCAACCGTGGTACGAAAAATGAATTGACCATTGGGGTTGCGCTGACCTGCTATCACTCGATCGCCAACTTTCAATTCAAGCTCGAGATTCTCTTGAACCACCATCCGCGATTGCACCAGGATGCCAGGCGGTGAAAACACCATAGCCATCTGATCATCTGAAACCGTCACACGGCCGCTGTCATCGTCATCGTTACAAGCCGCCAAAGCCAGGCAAGCCATGATTACCAGTAACACCTTTGCGGCTAGGCGATGGTGGACGTTGCACCAGAATTGCGAAGTACTTCTAACCATGGAAGACATTGACAGTGAGTTCGGTGTGGTGGTTACAGCGTCTGAGGCTTACGCTGATCAACGGAGGATCGGTGTGTTCAGCCGGGTAAGCTGTGGATTCGTGTATCCCTTCGGCATTATAGCCGATACGGTTAGCCACGAATAAGCTTGAACGTTGCGATTTTGACGCTTGCTCTTGCACTTCGCCCGAGGAGGCTGTCCGAGCTGGGTGCCTTAGTAGATCGCTAATGTAAAAAACGGTAATTCTGCGCACCAGTCCACAAAAAGTCTACACTATAGATCACTGGCACCCGTCCGTCACAGCGGTAATGTTTCCCACGTCTTCGAGAATTTAGTGAACGACATCAAATCTGCCGACTCTGCTAATACACACACCTATAGCGTACTCATAATCGATGACAGCGAAGAGGATCGCTATCTTCTCAAACGATATCTCAAGAAAACCGAGCTATCACTGCTGGTACTGGAGGCCACGAACGGCCAGGAAGCACTTGAGCTGCTGACCACACCGCTGGATACTCTGCGCAAGCAGCATCCCAGTCTACGAGCACCCGTGATTATTTTTCTCGACATCAACATGCCCATCATGAACGGTTGGGAATTTGTCAGTGCGCTTGAGCACAACAGCCAAAGCATCCAGCTTAAGCCCACTGTTGTCATGATGTACTCCACCGCCAGTGAAGACGAAGAAAAAGATAAAATACATGATTACTCGTCAGTCAAGGGCTATCTGGTGAAAGGCGAATCCACCGTTGAAAGTATCAAAAACACGATTCTGGAAACCATTGTTATCGACCAGTGACGACGAAAGCATTTCCTTACACAATACCCTTGAGCAATTGCAACATCGGTGACTGCGCATTACAAAGGCCGTCGATGACATTGAAGTGATGTCTATCCGGTTCTTCCACTGCACGGGTTCTGGCGCCCAGGCCACGCCAGATATTGGCAATCAAGGCGTTTTGGCGGATGAACTCTGCTCTCTCTCCCGCCC
>CAYGSW010000334.1:0-6153 GCA_964352535.1 uncultured Granulosicoccaceae bacterium
CGGCGATGGCAAGGGAAAATCCAGCTCAGCGTTTGGGGTTATTGCGCGCGCACTAGGATGGGGACATCAAGTTGCCATTGTACAATTCATAAAAGGCACTTGGAAAACCGGTGAACGCGAGTTTTTCAAGCGTTTTCCTGACGAGCTTCACTGGCACACCATGGGTGAGGGATTTACCTGGAATACACAAGACAAGGAACAGGACACACTGGCCGCCTCCGCAGCGTTTGACAAGGCAACCCAACTGATGAATAGCGGTGACTACGATCTTGTGGTGCTTGATGAAATCAACATTGCCTTGCGTTACGACTACCTTGATCCTGTTGTCGTTGTGGAGGCTATCTCAGAGCGTTCACAACGCACAAGCGTCATTGCCACGGGACGCAATGCCAAACAGGAGCTGATGGATATGGCCGATCTTGTCAGCGAAATGAAAGAGATAAAACACCCGTTCCAGGCTGGCATAAAGGCCAAGAAGGGCATTGATTTCTAGTGGTCCAGGCTAGCGCATCATCAGCAGTGGTAGTTCACCATCGAACAAGGGTGAGAATATCGTGAGCGCCCGTGTACTGATGTTTCAAGGCACAGGGTCGGATGTCGGAAAGTCCACTCTGGTTGCCGGACTTTGTCGCATAGCAAAAAGACGCAGCATCAAAGTGGCACCTTTCAAACCACAGAATATGTCAAACAATGCGGCTGCGTGTGCTGATGGTGGAGAGATTGGACGCGCACAAGCACTACAGGCGCGTGCTGCAGGTCTTGAGCCCTGCGTGGATTTTAATCCTGTGCTACTCAAACCACAAAGTGATAGAACTGCGCAAGTCGTGCTGCATGGCAAGGTGCTGAATACCTTGTCGGCCAGTGAATACATGAACGATAAACGACAGCATTTGATGAATGGTGTTGTTAGCAGTTTCAAGCGCCTGTGTGATGAATTTGAGCTTGTGCTTGTGGAAGGCGCAGGCAGCGCAGCCGAGGTTAATCTACGTGGACGTGACATTGCCAATATGGGTTTTGCACGTCGTGTTGGCGCACCTGTCTGCCTGATAGGTGATATCGATAGAGGCGGCGTCATAGCCGCTGTCGTGGGTACAAAAGCAGTGATAGAGACGGCTGATGCTCAAATGATCTCAAGCTTCATTATCAATCGTTTTCGTGGCGATCCTCGCCTTTTCGATGATGGTGTAGTCGCCATCGAAGAGAGCACTGGCTGGCCGTGTCGTGGGGTTGTGCCCTGGCTGCCATCAGCAATGAAACTTCCACAGGAAGATGCTGTTGTTTTACAGCAAGGCGATAACACCGACGCCTTGTCAGCAAAAAAAGTGAAAATTGCAGTACCCATGCTTTCGCGTATTGCCAACTTTGACGATATGGACCCACTTCGCCTGGAGCCAAATGTAGAGTTTGGGTTTGTCCCTCCTGGACAGACCATACCGCAAGACATTGATGCCATCATTATTCCGGGCACCAAGTCCGCAATGGGCGATCTTGACTTCCTGCGTAGCCAGGGCTGGGATCATGACATCATTGCATTTGCCCGTAATGGTGGTCGGGTGATCGGTGTTTGCGGCGGGTATCAACTTCTGGGACGATGGATTCATGACCCTGATGGCATAGATGGAGAGCCGGGTAGCACACCTGCCCTAGGGCTGCTTGATGTCGTTACCGAAATGCACGCAGAAAAGCAAACTCGTGAAGTATACGGTTACTGCACACGTAGCAAGACATCCTTGAGCGGCTATGAAATACATGTTGGTCAGACAACAGGCACAGATACGCAACGTCACATGTTGATGCTCGATGGCCATCCTGACGGCGCCGTCAGTAAAGATGGTCGAATTGAAGGCACTTACCTGCACGGCCTGTTCGCTAACGACGGTTTCAGAAGCTTCTGGTTGAACACGATCAAACAGGGCGTATCCAGCGCATTCAACTACGAGTCGTTTGTTGAACAGGAGCTGGATGCTCTGGCGGACGGCCTGGAAGCTTGTCTTGACGTGGACGCCTTGTTGGCAGATGCAGCCACACCCGTGTTCGACTAGAGACTTGTGGCCAGAAACATGAACTCACGTATCGGTGCATCGAAGCCTGCGTGAATGACATAACATGCACACAACATGCACAAACGCAATGCAACACAACCTTGCAGATCATTTTTTGACGTTCAGCTCATTAAACTGAATGCGGGTTGTGTAGATCGATTGATATCATACCTAACGGTAGATAGGCAATGTAACCTGCAGTTAACTAATGAATTTCACGATCTGTGCTAACAGTAGGAAAGGCCAACAAAATGAACGTAAACGACGATTTTTCTAAACGGGTAATGCTTCACGGTGACACCATCGAATGGGAAAGCTCGCCGATGCCGGGTGTCGAGCGTCGCCGTCTGGATCGCGTCAACACTAAGAACGATCGCGTAACTACTATTGTTCGCTACGCACCCAACAGCAAATTTTCATCGCATGTCCATACCGGCGGAGAAGAGTTCATTGTGCTTGAGGGCGTCTTTGAGGACGACTATGGGCAATGGCCTGCGGGCTCATACATCCGCAACCCCCCGCAATCCTCACATACACCAGGTTCCACCGATGGATGCACCATATTCGTAAAGCTATGGCAGTTTGATCCTGCGGATCGCACCTACGTGCACGCGCTGCGCCACAAGCTTGGAGCCGTTGCTGATCGCGACAGAGACGGTGTGAGAGTCTCACCATTGTATAAAGACGAGCACGAGGATGTGCGTTTCGAGCAATGGGAAGCCCATTCAGAAATCAACATCGATGCAACAGGTGGCGCTGAAGTGTTTGTTCTGGAAGGAGGTTGTCGTCAGGGCGGTGACGACTTACGACAGTACTCGTGGCTGAGGATGCCTGTACAATCCAGCGTCCGCGCCAAAGCAGGTCCAGACGGTGCCTGTCTGTGGGTGAAAACAGGACATTTAATCGGCTTGTAGGGGATTACTTGAAAGACTCGAGAATTACTAGTAGTCCGTCAACCCGAAATATTAGGATTCTAATATTTCGGGTTGACGGACTACTAGCGTAACTCTACCCTGACAAATGCAAAATGCAAAATACAAATGGCAAATGACCAGAGGTCGTAGGTCGTAGGCCAGCAGCCGGCAGTCAACCTTGAGGTTAAGTATTGTTAAGGTTATTTCACAGAGGTGGATCGCAGCACAGTCTGGTAGCTTGATCATTTCTGCACAGATTCCTCGTGAAGCAGTAAACTTGCTTCAGCGCCATGACACTGTCGGACAGATGACCTGACCGATAGTCGGTAAACGGTTCAATCCATACTCAGCCAGAATTTCGTTGGGTTAAGCTTCTGAAGAGACCGTATCCGCAAGCCTTGTAAAGACCGACCCGCTCACATGACAGATAAACGAACACAATTGACAAGCGCAGCCATTGCAGCGGTTCAGCAGGGAGGATTGCGATCGCTCAGCTTCCGGAATCTGGCCCAGTCAGTAGGTATCAAGTCATCGAGTGTGCATTATCATTTTCCGGAAAAATCAGATCTGGCTAAAGCGCTAATAGAGGAATACAGCACTGAATTTTTCAGTCTACTTGATGATCTGGCCAGTCAAAGATCTGGACTTAAGACCAAACTCACCGCCTTTATCGGTGTCTTTGAATCACTGTCTGGCAGCGATCGCCTCTGCCTGTGTGGCATGATGGCTGCTGAAGTCGAACAATTAAGCAGCGAAAACCGGCGTCTGCTGGAAACGTTTTTTGGCGATATGGAGAAGTGGCTTTTTGATCTGCTCAGCACTTATCCAGAGGATATTTCAAGCTCACTATCAATACGCAAGCTTGTACGAGCAATTGTTTCCGGACTCGAAGGAGCATTGCTTCTGGATCGTGTAAGTGGCGGTAATCGTCATATGAAAGCACAGAAAGAACTGACCCTGTCAATGATAGTTCGTTGATGGAATGCGGTTGAGTCATCAACACTGGCCAATGATTCAACCACAATTTCCAGCCCGCTCCTCCCTGCAATCGATCGACACATCAGTAATGAAAACCTCAGGGTGAACATTTACACACCACATAATGCTGTCGCAGCCTCCCTGCTGCGAACTAAAACATATCCCGCTTTTGTCAGCGTCCCGTGTGATAGCTTTCCTGCAACCCGTATATAGGCGTTTCTACTCCAACCGCCCGCGCTTTCAACTGTAGCGCCAGATACAGCGAGTAGTGCCGAGACTGGTGCAAATTGCCGCCGTGAAACCACAAACCTTTCTGTTGCGTCGGCTTCCACATATTGCGTTGCTCGCCTTCCCAGGGACCTGGGTCCTTCGGCGTATCTGAGCCCAGACCCCAGCATTTGCCAACCTTGTCCGCTACCTCCTGACTAATCAGATCCGCAGCCCAGCCGTTCATAGATCCATAGCCTGTTGCATACACAATGACATCAGCAGAGATCGAGGTTCCGTCTTCAAATACAACAGCATCCTCCGTGATTTCACTGACTTGGCCAGCCTTAAGCTTGATCTTCCCGTCGATGATCAGCTGACTCGCACCAACATCAATGTAGTAGCCTGACCCACGCCGCAGATACTTCATGAACAATCCAGAGTTGTCAGCACCCCAATCGAGTTGGAATCCCGCTTTTTCAAGTCCCGCATAAAAATCAGCATCGCGTTCGCGCATCTGATCATAGAGTGGTATCTGGAAGTCATGCATGATTCGATACGGTATTGAAGCAAAGATCATGTCTGCCTTTTGCGTTGTCATGCCATTGGCAACTGCCTCTTCCGAATAGAGTGCGCCAAGACCAATTTCCATCAGCGAATCTGACCGAACGATATGGGTGCTGGAGCGCTGCACCATCGTGACATCCACATCGTTTTCCCACAATGCAGCACAGATGTCATGCGCCGAGTTGTTGGAACCGATGACCACCACTTTCTTGCCTTTAAAACTGTCAGGACCCGGATGTTGCGACGAATGATGTTGATCACCCTTGAATCGCTCCGCACCCTTGAATGTCGGTACGTTAGCCTTGCCAGACATACCCGTGGCCAGCACAAGGTTCTTGGGTGTTAGTGTCACGGTTTCTCCATCACGCTCCACCACCACTGTCCATTGCCCGGTCTTTTCATCATAGCTTGCTGACTTGGCTGACGTCTTTGTCCAGTAATTAAGCTCCATGACCCGTGTGTACATTTCCAGCCAATCGCCCAGCTTATCTTTCGGCGCAAATATCGGCCAATTAGCAGGAAAAGGCAGGTAGGGCAGATGGTCGTACCACACAGGATCATGCAAACATAATGATTTGTATCGATTTCGCCAGCTATCACCGGCACGTTCGTTTTTCTCAACAATAATGGTTGGCACACCAAGCTGTCTCAGACGCGCTCCCAACGCAATACCGCCCTGGCCCCCACCGACAATGAGCACTTCGGGCTGGGTTTTATAGCCCAGCTCAGCCATTTCCTGTTCGCGCTCTTCTGCCCAGGTTTTGCGGTATTTGTCAGCCCCATGCTTGGCACCTAAAGGCCGCTCAAAGCCCAGCGGTTCTTCATGCCCGATTAACTCGGTAGCAGATGTCAGCAAGGTCCAGATCTTGCCCTCTTTCAATCTGACGAGCCCGTACCCTCTGACAATCGCCGTCTGAAAACTTATCCACGCTGTAACAATGCCGCCGTCTTCGGTCGCCATTTCACCTTCGGCAATCGCCCAATCAGATGGACGTACCTTCGACAACTGCGACTCAAGCATGCCACGAATGTCATCTTTCCCTTCAAGCGTTTTTAGATTCCAGGTGAAAGAAACAAGATCCCGCCAATAGCAATCATCAACAAAATGCTCAAGTACAGCCTCAATATCGTTAGCAGTCAACGCTTGCTCAAGGCTATCAAGTACTTTTGAAACCTCCCCGTTCAGTGTCACGTCGAGCATGATTCCTCCTTTCTATGTTGTTTGGTCTCGCAATAAGACCATTAATGGGCACCGATGTTTATGGCACAAATTGACCATTCACAGAGCGTTGCAAAGTACTGTCGTCTCCCTGTACGAGAGTCTGCGCGGTAGAAATAATCGAGCGAACGTGATTCAAGCTTGAGCGGATTTTTCCGCTTATTTGAGGAGTCTAGTAGTCCGTCAACCCGAAATATTAGGATTCAGAGTTCACCAGCCGCCGCCC
>CAYGSW010000335.1:0-4588 GCA_964352535.1 uncultured Granulosicoccaceae bacterium
CGTAACAACGGCGAATAGAACAACTATTCACCTCAATTGACGAGAAAATCTGACTAAAAATCTCACACTCTCGCCTCGATCGTTATTCTCGGACAGCCTCCTAGTCATTCCAGACCTGCGCAGCCCTGAGTGATCCAGGAAAAACCAGTACAGCCGGAGCCGCAATCGCTCCTGAGACGCTGCTATAGAAGCGGCGCAACCGTTCCGGGCTGGAATTTTATAGAAGACGCTGGTAAACATTTAAAGACGGCAATTAGTTGCAGTTCATGAATCGGTTATCGGCTGTAGATTGTCGACCGTCGTAAAGATCAGTTGCTGAATAGCAGGGTGCAAAAGCGTCCTTGAAGTGCTGACATGATAGTACGAGCACCATTTGAGGTGCCAAGATACAATCGAGCGGTTTGCCCATCTGACCACAATCAAAATAATCTCATCATCGGCATCTCGTCAGATCTTTATAGAAAACTATGGCCTGTCACAATTTCAGAATTCCCATTCAAGTTCACTCCTGGTGGCTTCACCAATATCGGCATCAGTCCACAGTTGCCGTCAAGGCCTGGGTTCATAGTGGTGGCACAACAATAAAAAAGATTATGACCACATGATCAACTTGATCTCATTTGCAATACAGCGTGCAGGTTTTTCCAAGTATTCAGGGAACAACATCAGGCAATCTCGATGCATGTCCCAATCAGCTGCAAGGCTCTGGCCAGTACTAGCTTTAGTCAGTCTGGCAGGCTGCTCAGCGTCATCGCCTAACGCGGTGACCAGTCATAGTGCTCATGAGACATCAGGTGTTCTGACCAGCGAAACCATAGTGCCTGCACGTCAGCTACTCAATGATAGCGTTGCCACCATGAAGTGGTCGGATCGTAGCGCATGGTCTCCAGAACAGCTACACGATGGAAAACCGCCCGTTTCAGGCGACATTACCATTGAGCGTGATCAGCGTCTTATCCTTGATCAGGATATTGAGGTGAGCTCACTAACGATCAACGGTCGGCTTGATTGCGCTGCTCAAGACTTAAGCATAAGCGCTGGCTGGATCATGGTTCACGGTGACTTTATATGCGGCACACCTGATAAACCCTTTGAACAACAGTTGGACATCACGTTAACAGGGAGCGATACCAGTGAATCTATCATGGGTATGGGAACCAAGATGCTCAGCGCCATGGGCGGTGGACGAATCTGGCTACACGGTGAACAACGAACATCGTGGCTGATGCTTGATGCAACAGCCCGATCAGGCAGCGATACCTTAGTGCTTGAGTATGCACCCGATTGGCGGGTTGGCGATCAGATTGTTGTCACTGCTACTGGTGATGACATGGAAGAGGCTGAAGTCCGAAAAATCGCAGCGATTGAAGGTCGTTCAGTGACGCTGGATCAGGGCTTGTTTCATACCCACTTTGGTGAGGTGCAGACATTCAGCAATGACACACGAACCTGGACCGCCGATACACGCGCTGAAGTGGCTCTGCTAAGTCGCAATATTCGTGTTCAAGGCGACGAACAGTCAGAGACGTTACGATTTGGCGGCCATATCATGATCATGAAAGGTTCGGAAGGATTGATTTCGGGTGTGGAGATGTTTCGCATGGGACAGGAAGGTATACTCGGCCGATACCCCTTCCATTGGCACATGGCGGGTGACGTCACTGGTCAATACATTCGCAACTCCAGTATACGCCGCAGTTTCAATCGCTGTGTGACGGTGCATGCAACACATAACGCCCGAGTGGAAGACAACGTTTGCATGGACCATGTCGGGCACGGGTATTTTCTGGAGGATGGCGTTGAGACAGGCAACGTGTTCGATCACAACCTGGGTCTGCTGACTCGCAAGCCAGCGGCCGATGTTGCGTTGATACCCAGCGATCGAGAGAAGGGCCAGGCTGCAAAAGGACCGTCAACCTTCTGGATAAGTAATGGCGACAACACGTTCACACGCAACGCAGCGGCCGGAAGTGACGGACTTGGATTCTGGTATGACACAGACGAAAAAGTGACAGGTGCCTCTGCCTCATTGCCTCAGTATGCAAACATATCTCCAATTACATCACGCTTCGGTAAGTTCAGCGATAACCGAGTGCATTCAAGCACCATGGGATTCAGTTCCTGCGCTGCGGGCCAGGGTGCTGAAGGCTATCTACCACCTCAGCAGGCACATATCGAAAACCTGACGGTGTTCACTGGCGGCGATGGCGCTGTCTGGCCGTGTAAAGGCGATCAACTGTTCACTAATATGGTGCTTACTGATAGCGGACATGCCCGGAAAGCGAGTTTTGTAGCACCTCGGCCCGTCACTATTCGTGATTCTCTTTTTGTTGCCAACAGCAAACTGTCCGAAGAGGGCATTGGCAGAATGCGAAGTGCCATCGGTATCTACGATTTTGGTGTGATTTTCGAGAACGTTCATTTTGTCAACTACAACAGTGATTATGGCCCCAGCTACCTGTTCGGAGCGCGTGATGCGGCAAACAGATTGACCAGTGGTCGAGTCAGCGGCGTGTCCTACGATGACAGCTATTGGCTGTACGACAGACGCAAGGCGGTTGATGAGCTAAGACCCTCGCAATGGGGTGCAGTGATTCATGATCTGGACGGCAGCTTTGGTCTGGCTCCCAACACCGCGCTGGTTGCCGACCATCCCATGATGGTTGACGAGACTTGTGTTGCTGCCATGGGTACAGGCCAGCTGTGTGAAAACCGGTATGGTTGGGTACGTCTGGATTTCAAGAAAAAGACCCAGCTTCCTGCAATGACTCACACGCGTAGTGATGGCCCTCGATTCACCATTGAGCCCCTTTCACCGCGCTCCAGCTATCAGAGTGTTGTATCAGTGAATCATGACAGGCACTACTACGGCTATGAGTTCAATCCGAGCCTTTTCAGTGTTGGACGCCTCAATGTGTTGCTGGATTATTTACACCATGGCGATACCGTGACACTTGAGTTGAAATCAATGCCCGCTGCTGCAAAACTTGTTGATCTGGACTACAGTGAGGCGCGAAGTCTTACAGACTTGCGACAAGGTCCAGGCAGACGCTATGTACGTGTCGGTGGCTCGCTTTTCGTCAAAATGCAAGCGACCGGTGAAACATGGAAGGCGCGCGATTATATCAGCATTGTCTGGTAGTAATCCCTGGCGATAGCTGGCCTGAGTCTTGTCGGTGTTCTCAAACGGTATGTTGTCACTCGTGGGCAGTAAGATCAGAGAGCATATCCACGCCCAAGTTAACGTTGGTCGTGTGTTTGTTAACATGCCAGTGGCTCAGCGGTAGTGACTGCATGCTCAATGCATGTTTGAATCAAATACTCAGCCAGAAAGCTGGCTGAGCCAACAGATTCATGCCAGCTACATTATGGTCCATATCGCCGATGCACTTACTCCGGTAGAGGGCATGGGAGTACTACGAAGTAGCAGCGGAAACTACCTGATTCCGACCCTGCTTCTTTGCGCAATACAATGCCTCGTCTGCTTGCTTGAGAACCTGATCAAGATCGAATACGTTGTTGCTGCTGTTACAAGCTGCCCCAATGCTGACGGTCATTGGTATTTTACGCCCTTTGTAGCCACAGGGTGAATCCTCAACAAGTTTGCATATTCGATTGGCAATATCAGCTGATTCGGTATCACTGATACCAGACAGTAGAATTACGAATTCCTCTCCGCCAAGCCTGGCAAATATGTCCTCTTTACGTAGAACCTGACGTACGGTCTTGCAAAAGTGAACTAACGCAGCATCACCGGCATCGTGACCCAAAGTGTCATTAACATGCTTGAAGTGATCAATGTCGAGCGAAAGCACAGCCCAGCGCTGCGTGTGTATGGAAATGAAGGCTGGCGCTTGCTTGAAAAGCGCGCGTCGATTCAAACAACCTGTCAGCGCATCGGTATTTGCCAGCTTGAGTAACTTGGCAGACTGTGCTTCAAGCTGTTCATTGGCTCGTGTGACCTCAGTTACATCGTGCATCACGCCCACGAGGTAACAAGATCCATCACTGAGTACAAGACGGCTTTTGCGAGTTATGGTTTCCCGTGGTGAACCGTCTTGGGAGAACACGGTTTCATAGGCCTCATCGACTTCGCCTGACCTCAGAACACGGAGATCGCCGCTGTTGCATTGGGCCGACTGTCTGTCCTCGAAGACGTCCACGTCCAATTGTCCACGCAGCTCAACACACGAAATACCGAAGAGTTCTTCAAACGCCGGGTTAACCCAGAGATAACTCAGATCAGAATTCTTCACCAGCACGGGATTGGGCAATATCTGTAGTACAGACAGCGGTAATTCAGCGTTTATCGACGGTAATGGCATGGAGACGTAAAAACTCGGCGCGGTAGTGAGGTTTACATTTTTTTGTATGATCAGAATTAGTGCTCTGACTCCTTTGGAGCGATACCAATTATAGAGGACGTCTGGTCATTGTGGTGTGCGACGTAATCTTGACTCTCATAGCGACTGCATACCTACTGTACAACATTGCCAAGTGTGAAACTGTAGATAGGGTCTGCCCCAGCCTTGTGCAACTGGAGCGTAGTTGTCATAGGCTGATGGTATGCCTTTATGCCTTTATGCCT
>CAYGSW010000335.1:4688-6130 GCA_964352535.1 uncultured Granulosicoccaceae bacterium
CTGTATGCCTGTATGTCTGGATGTCCACCATCTTATACAGTCTCACAACCTAATTATCGATTCATTCGTCTACCTGCACTTCAATTCTTAGTGTGGCAAATTAAGGTGTGGCGAATTGTTTGAGGGGTTACGCGGCCGGTAAGTCTATCGGAACGCCTATCGCACCTGTGCTTCTAGCCCTGATCGCTTTTATTAATTTAGCCGTTTTAGCAGGATCAGAGGAGGCTGCCCTACGCTTAGGTCTAGGTTGGTATAAATACACGATAAACCTGCCCGTTTGCGTTTCTCATCATGATAGTTTGCCAGTCTGGATGTGGTGCTGTAAGAGGGATAAGTGATGAGAAGCTTAGCCGTGAAATTGAATGCTGTAAGTTCAGTCGTAAGCATTTTATTCTCCGTGATGTGGCCAGGTGAGGTAAACCATTGGCGAGAAGCCAGAGTGGTGAAGCCAACTCGACATCACGGTGAACCGGGTGCACGCGTTGTTTTGATTTTTATGAGTGTGTGGAGAATGTTCATGCCCTCGAACTATAAATCGTGCAATGAATGCTTTGATGATATCCCCGCGCATGCTGAACGCTGCCCTCACTGCCAAGCGTTGCAGAGGAGTGAGACGGTGCGAATGAGGCGTCGTGATGCTGGCTGGTACTAGTGGGGTCGTGCGGCGTCCATTTCAAGCACGTTGAACAGCATTGAGATGGACACGCGGGTACATCTGGGCTAAATGCAACAAGGGACTCTGGTAATACGTTGAGGAGGCTCGAACCGACTCCGCCCTGTAATCGTTGGCGGGTTGGCCAAGCCTTGCCTGTTTTTTAACCGTATTTTGTACGATCTGTACAAAACCATGAACGATCTACATGCTGTTAATAGGAACATCGTTGGAGGCTTGTAGTCACAACTACTACAAACCAACACGGAGGAATATCATGCCTCGATTCATTACCAAACTATTCATGCCTACCTGGACTATCCGGTTGCCGTAGGGCTCATTGCCATGCCAGCTGTAGTGAGAATCGGTACAACTAACCCGGTGGCTCTCTGGCTATCCGTAGTTACAGGGGTTGCCGCATTTGCATTGACGCTATTGACTGATCACAAAACCGGACTGTTTCGTGTCCTTCCATACAATTTTCATTTAGCGGTTGATTTCATGGTAGGCGTAGCGTTTGTCCCTGCGCCTTTTGTACTCGGTTTTACAGCGTTGGATTTCTAGTACTTCACAGTACTGGGTGTCACTGTTCTTGCTGTGGTGGGCCTACATAAGTCTGAGGATTCCACACCTATGCCTGTCACTGCATGACAGCCATACTGACAAGGAATTTGTTTCTGGTGATTAAAAGGTATCAATCAACCTATCTGTTATTCTGCAAACGCCATACTTGATCGGTGATCGGTGATAAGAGATAAGAGATAAGAGATAAGAGATAAGAGATAAGAGA
>CAYGSW010000336.1:0-406 GCA_964352535.1 uncultured Granulosicoccaceae bacterium
TATTGGGTCGTTTTATCCTGAAAACGGTGGGTTTTGTAACTTTGGGCGTTATGTGGATTTATTTTCCTTGGAAAAAACCGACCGTGCTGATGCCTTGCGCCAGGCAGCGGGAATGGCATGATTTTTATCAACAACTGAAACCCTTTTACTCCGATTCCAGAGCTTGGCGAAAACCCCATGCATCTGGTCGACATTCGTATCGGTGGCATCGCTGGTTCAGCTGATATGCAACTCGCCAATGAGTCGTATCAAATGAGTCGTATCAATCGAATCAGTCATCATCAAACAAACAACGAGACTATTCATCATGAATGCATCCGCAAAAGACGTAGGCGGCGACTATAAAGTTGCTGATATCACCCTTGCCGACTTTGGTCGCAAGGAAATTGCCATGGCTGAGCACGAA
>CAYGSW010000336.1:416-6112 GCA_964352535.1 uncultured Granulosicoccaceae bacterium
GAGCACGAAATGCCGGGTTTGATGGCACTGCGCGAAGAGTACGCTGGCAAAAAACCATTGGCTGGAGCGCGCATTGCTGGCTGCCTGCACATGACCATTCAAACGGCTGTGCTTATAGAAACCCTGGCAGAGCTGGGTGCTGAGCTGCGGTGGTCTTCTTGCAACATCTTCTCTACTCAGGATCACGCTGCAGCTGCGATCGCCGCTGGCGGTATTCCTGTGTTTGCGTGGAAAGGCGAGACAGAAGAAGAGGCTGACTGGTGTATCCATCAGACCATCAAAGGACCTAACGGTTGGGTACCCAACCTGATTCTTGATGATGGTGGCGATCTCACCGTCATGATGCACAACGACTACCCTGAGTTGATGGCAGGTGTTAAAGGCTTGTCTGAAGAGACCACCACAGGCGTTCATCGTCTGGTTGAAATGGCTAAAAAGGGCACACTCAAAGTACCGGCCATTAACGTCAATGATTCCGTCACCAAATCCAAGTTCGATAATCTGTATGGGTGTCGTGAATCACTCCTGGATGGAATCAAGCGGGCTACCGATGTCATGGTTGCTGGCAAGATTGCTGTGGTCCTGGGGTACGGTGACGTGGGTAAGGGTTGTGCTCAGGCATTTCGCGGTATGGGTGCAACGGTTTGGGTTACAGAGGTAGATCCAATCTGTGCACTGCAGGCGGCGATGGAAGGATATCGCGTCGTAACCATGGATGATGTAGCTGATCAGGTTGATATCGTTGTGACTGCGACAGGCAATGTCAACGTTGTTACTCACGATCACATGAAGCGACTAAAGAATGAGGCTATCGTGTGCAACATTGGCCACTTTGATAACGAAATTGACGTTGCGGGGCTTCGACAGTACACCTGGGAAAACATCAAGCCACAGGTTGATCAGGTTATCTTCCCTGACGGCAAGCGCATTACGTTGCTTGCAGAAGGACGTCTGGTCAATCTGGGCTGTGGGACAGGTCACCCAAGCTTTGTCATGTCAGCGTCGTTCACCAACCAGGTTCTGGCACAAATCGAACTCTGGGAGCGTAGTGAGCAATACTCGGTAGATGTGCATGTCCTGCCAAAAGCTCTGGATGAGAAGGTTGCCCGTTTGCATCTCAAGAAAATCGGCGTGAAGCTCACTGAGCTGAACACCGAGCAAAGCGATTACCTTGGCCTCGATGCGGCAGGTCCGTACAAGCCAGAACATTACCGTTACTAGGTACTAGGTACTAGGTACTAGGTGCTAGGTGCTAGGTGCTAGGTAGTCGGTACTCGGGTTCGTTGATCAGCTGTCTGGCTGTCCAGACGCTGATTGACTGAATGTGCAACTTGCCAGCGGACGGTTTCGTTGGATCATTGCTCGCAAAATGTCGGATCATTGCTCACTGAATTTTGAGTAGTGCTATAAAGGCCCTGCACCTGTCGTGTCCGTTTCACGTGGGTTCAGGGCCTTATCACTGACGCAGGCGTACGATACGGCGCAACTGAGCTACAAGCTCCAAGCATTGAAGCCCATGCCTCCATCTCCTGGCCGTACGCCGTAGTCGACATGCCTGGCACCGGATGCCCGATAGATTCATCAGGCCGATACGTGATGCTCATGAGCCCGTTGACCAGATAATCCGGAAACCCCCTTCAATAACACCACAAGCAGCCGTTATAGAAAATTCGCCCGTGCCGCCTCCAGATCACCGCGATTTGTTGCTGATGTGTCATAGTTGTGCAGTACGCACACTCCTGCGAATCACCAGAGGCATTACGAGGTAGAAAATGGGATACAGGCGCTGTCTAGCAGGCATATTGTTTGTTGCTAGCTTGATTGCCGGCAGTAATTTCGCCTCAGCAAAGGAATGTGGGGATGTTTCGATAGCCAGCATGAGCTGGTCTTCGGCGGAAATAATCGCTGAGATTGACAGAATTATCTTATCGGCTGGGTATGGTTGTAATGCAGAGTTGACTACCGTAGAGACGATGCCTGCGTTCAGATCTATGGTGGAGACGGGAATCCCGGATGTGGTGCCCGAGCTGTGGATAAATGCGGTGCGCACAGAGCTCGATGCAGCAGTGGCCGACGGTCAGCTGATTATGGCAGCACAGGTGCTCGCAGATGGAGGCGAAGAGGGCTGGTGGATTCCAAAATACATCGCTGATGCCTACCCTGACATCAAAACCGCAAGTGATGCATTAGCGCATCCTGAACTATTCTCGGCAATTGATGATGAAACGAAAGGCGCTGTGCACAGTTGTCCAGCAGGTTGGGGCTGTCAGATCAGTAGCGGTAATCTGTTCCGCGCCTTTGGTGCTGAAGAAAAAGGGTTCACCTTGGTTAACACGGGTTCTGCCGCTGGACTTGATGCCTCCATTGCCAGAGCGTACGAAAGCGAACAAGGCTGGTTGGGATACTACTGGGCTCCATCGTCATTGCTGGGTCGCTATGAGATGGTCAAGCTGGATATGGGTGAGCACGATAAGGCCCATTGGGACAGCTGCACAGCCGTACCTGACTGTCCGGAACCCCGTGTAAATGCCTGGCCCACCAGCGATGTGTTCACCGTCGTAACCCGCGAATTCAGTGAAAGGGCCGGTATCGTGATGGACTATTTGTCAACACGGCAGTGGCACAATCTTACCGTCAATAGTCTATTGATCTGGATGGCAGACAATCAGGCAACAGGTCAGGAGGCTGCTCGGCACTTTCTGGAAAACTACGAAGACATCTGGTCAGGCTGGGTTACAGATGATGTGTTTGCCAAGGTGAAAGCGTCATTTGATCCTTAGATTATCTGGCGCTGCGTTATAACTGAAGTTTGCTACGTTACGCCCCATTGGCTGCGCTACGCCCCCGCTACGCATACTGCAAGTCCCTCCCAGCGTCTATCCCGCCGGGTAAAACGTATCAGCGTTGTAAGATGTCACTGTAGTGAGCGCATGACAATGAACTATTCACTGATTATCCCGGCATGGAACGAGGCTGAATTTCTACCGCACACGTTGAAGCACACCCGGCTTGCCATGGCGCAGCTAGGAGAACAATCGGACTATCAGGGCGAGCTTATCGTTGTCGACAACAATTCGACTGATAACACGGCACAAATCGCGAAGGACCATGGTGCAATTGTTGTTTTCGAGTCGAAAAACCAGATTGCCAGAGCACGTAATCGTGGAGCATCAGTGGCCACAGGTAATGCACTGGTATTTCTGGATGCGGATTCACAATGCACCGCCCAGCTTTTACAGCATGTTCTCAATCTCATACGAGATGGCAAAACAGTAGGGGGAGGATCGCTCATTGCGCCGGATCGACAGATCAGTGGAGTTGCGCTGAAAACGTTGAAGTTCTGGAACCAGCTAGCATTGAAAGGCCGGTTGGCAGCAGGGTGTTTTATTTTTTGTCGTAAGGATGCCTTCGAAGAGATTGGTGGGTTTAGCGTTCGAGTGTATGCCGGTGAGGAGATCTATTTGTCGCGTGCTTTAAAACGTTGGGGACGGCAGCGTAATATGGCCTTTCATATCGCGACAGTGTCGCCTGTGGTGACATCGGTGCGCAAGTTGGATTGGTACACGCCAAGCCAGCTAGTGCGTCAGATGATGCTAGTACTGATTCCGGGTGCGTTGTATTCAAAACGCTTGTGTAAAACCTGGTACGGCAGTGAGACGCGGGAAAAACACTAGAAGTCGCTTGGCGTTCAGATCACTTTGATCTACCCACTTCTGAAATACCCGGTTGCAGTGGGTCGACGGATAACACGTTCAACAAAGAGAGCCAACAGGCACAGCCATCCCAGTGAACCACCACCGTCAACGTTGACATGGCGTGACGCAACGGGTACGGACTGACCCCCGTTCGAACTATCATTGTTCAGGAAAACGGTTGGAATTTGCGCGCTACCGGAGGGCGATGGGGACTGATAGCCGCTGTCTTGCTCGTTTGCGCTGTCTGGCGAATTATTCATGACAGATTGTGGTTCTGCGTCTGTGTTATCAGGGGTTGGTAGTTCAGGTTGATCAGATGGAACGAAGGGCGTGGCGGGTGGTTGCACGTTAAGCTCGGATTGCGAGGGTCTTATAGCGGTGATCTCATCCGATTGTTCATCAGTCTCAGTCGCAGGTGGGTTTCCAGCGTTGGCCTGTATGTCGGTATCCACCTGTTCGCCAGAGTCGCCTTGTGTCACTGGAGCCGGTAGTTCAGTGTTGTTAGCTTGAGTATCAGTTTCAAGTGGATCGCTAGCTTCAGGTTGTGTGTCTGTTACTGGGACGTTGCCAGTGCTGTCTTGTGTATTCGAGTCGTTCTCTGTAGAGTTATTAGCAGGCTCTCCAGGTTCAACGGAAGTATTAATCAGACTGGTCAGCGTGAACGTGTCGGGGACAAGTCCAGCGACGTCCTTCATGTAGCAGTCTGCCTTGTCATTGTTGAACTCACAGAACAACACCCCGTTGTTAGCATTCTGACTCGCCGTATAGATGGAGGCGAACCAGTCGCCCCCGTGCCGTTGTGGGCGAATCTCGCGTCCACCCAGACCTGACACAATCGAGATCGAGCTGTTGGGACCAATGTCCATGTCGTTGTTCGTGTGTATGACTGTCTTGTCTTCAAAGCTACTCATCAAATAAGTGCGTGAGTAGGAATGCTCGTGACCGTTGAGCACTATTGCACCTTGCGCCAGGCAGCTCTGGTAAACAGCCCAACCGGTGGAATCTCCTTTGCCGCCTACTTGCATATCGCGCATGTTTTTATGCCAACTGCAGATGCGCCAGGTGCTGGGATCTTCGCTGAACTTTGCCGTGATATAGCCAGCATAGTCATCATTGCCGTCAATACCTTCCACCTCCATGATGCCAGGCGATACTTGCACCACACCCAAGTCCTTGTAAGTGCAATAGGCCTTGACGCTGACATCCCCTTCACAGCGAATTACCGGCACACGTTCCAGCTTGTCTTTCTGCCACTGCCAGTAGGTCGGCCATTCATAGTTCTCGTGATTACCGACCACCATCAACACAGGAAAATCCTTGCCAAGGATGGTGTCGATGTTTTCTATCCATTGGGCTGCAGCATCTTGCTCGTAACCCAGATCACCCTGAATCAGTAGTAGCTCGGCTTGATCATCTCTGATTAACTCAAGCACACGTTGTGCGGAAGGTGCGACCCCCTGATCACCGATGAACGCAACTTTTATCGCTTGTGCGATGGCAGGTTGTGTCGCCATTAGTGACAACGCTGCAGCAATGCATACACAGGCGCCAATCCTGAGACGATATGCGAGGACGTTGTCAGGGGGCACTACCGATTGCACACTCAATTCATCGTTTTCCTAGTTGCCGCTTGCGCGCTTGTACACACGGACACAGAGTATGTGCCATCAGTTTTAATAGTAACCTGACATGTTTTCAATGTTTGAGGCAGTATGTAACGTTGCAGCGTTCAACGAGGTTTCGACGAGGTTTCGACGGAAAAAAAAACAGCAGCAAGGCCAAAGCTGAGCAAGATCTGGGCGAAAGATCAAGCCATTATTTGTAAATTTTGAGACACGAGCCAGAGTGTTGTGTAGCCGGGCGGTCTGGCTATGTTGATCAACGAATTCAAGGCGTTGACCATCACTGGCAGTCAACCGAACGATCAGACAAGGGTTGACGGTTCGCGTATCGTTCGGCAACGTTTGCGTAAAGGGCGTAAAGGGCGTAAAGGGCGTAAAG
>CAYGSW010000337.1:0-6075 GCA_964352535.1 uncultured Granulosicoccaceae bacterium
AAACACCTGTTGCCAGCGCTGTGCAATCTTGCGAGCTTCGTCCTGATGGCCGCGTAATATGGCTTTACCAACATCACCTTCCAGAGCCCCTGACAAGGCAATAAGGCCATCATGGGCCTCGAACAGCCAATCAATGTGTACCACAGGCGTGCCATCTCCCTGGCCCTCCTGGTAGGCGCGTGAGACCAGATTGGTCAGGTTCAGATACCCGGCAGCATTTTGTACCAGCAGAATGACGCGTGTGACCTCGTCATCAGGTGCCATACCGCGCACACGCATGTCGACCCCGGCAACTGGCTTTATGCCCGCTGCCAATGCGGCACGATAATACTTGACCAGCGAGAACATATTGGCGCGATCAGTTACAGCGCATGCCGCCATATTGCTGGCAACCGCTTTTGCTAGCGGTTTGATACGAACCGTGCTGTCCACCAGCGAAAACTCGGTGTGTACACTCAAGTGAACAAACGGCTTTATGGCTGTGTCGGCAGAGTCGTTCACGACATTTCTTCCTGTGTGTGTTGCAACTTCTCTGCTGCCAACAGCGCTTCGCGCACCGGCCGAAACGAGCGGCGATGGAAATCGGCAACCCCATGCTCGATGATGGCCTGCCGATGAAATGCTGTGGGATAGCCTTTATGCTTGGCCAGACCGTATTGCGGATAGCGTTCGTGCAACTCGACCATCATTTTGTCGCGTGCCACTTTAGCGATGATAGAGGCTGCGCTGATGGCTTGAATGCGTTGGTCACCCTTCACCACCGCAACACATGGCATGCCAAGATCCGGACAACGGTTACCGTCGATCAACGCCAGATCGGGCTGCAAGCCAAGCCCTTCCACAGCACGTTTCATGGCCAGCATACTGGCGTGCAGAATATTCAGCGAATCGATTTCGGTCACACTGGCTTCACTGATGCAGAATGCCAGCGCCTGCTTTCTGATCAGTACGTCAAGACGCTCGCGCGTGGGTTCGTCCAACAGCTTGGAATCGAGCAGGCCATCCATTCGCTTTTGGGGGTCCAGAATGACAGCCGCGGCCACCACAGAGCCTGCCAACGGCCCTCTTCCGACCTCATCGACACCCGCTATGTGATACGCGGAAAAGGAGGCAGTTGTCTGGAGCTCTGGCATGCGCCAATGATACTGGTTTGGCTGGTTTTCCCCAAGTAATTATGAGGAGAAAATTGCTGCTTGACACGCTGGTTCCGATACCTTCTCGAACGGCATACTCAGCCTTCGACCGGGTACCAGAAACAGGCTGCCACAATGTCGTCTTCGCCGCGCAGGCCGAGATCAACATGCTGTCATCTCGGCTTGGCTAAGGAGTGGTCAATGACTGGCCATTATGCTCAGGCCCAAGCCCCATTATAAAAGGTGCCGCCTTTTTTGCCCACACATCAGCTGTTCGGTAACCTGCGGCACCTTCGCCCCACGCTCCGCGCAACATGTCCGTATCAATAACACCTGGGCTCAGAGGGATGGCCGCCATGCCCTTCGGCAGCTCTTCAGCAAGCGCCTTGGTGAGCCCTTCGATAGCCCATTTGGACGCACAGTAGGGTGCAACATGAGCAGAGACAGATCGACCCCATCCACTACTCAGGTTGATGATGATGCCGGACTGACGTGCCACCATGGGTTTGAGCAGGTGCCTGAGCACAGAATGAACGCCGACAATGTTGGTATTGACCAGCTGCTGGAACTCGGCCGAGGGTACGTCCCACAACACAGCCGGCTCGTTGATAGTGGCCGCATTGTTGATCACGATATCGGGCGGGCCAGCTGTTTCCAGGATCTCATTGCACCACTGTTCAACAGCCGTTTGATCACTGACGTCGACAACACGGAATACGTTTTTGCCTGCGTACTGTTTTGTCAGCTCATCGATGGCCGATGAAGAACGGGCACTGCCGAATACGCTATGCCCCGCTGCCACAAATTCATCAAGTAATGCCCGGCCAAGTCCACGACTGCATCCGGTTAGTACGATGTTCTTTTGTTGATTCATAAGCATAATATAGTCTGCTAGCGTGCTCGCAGATTGCCTGGTTTAGTGTGACCGATACGCGTTGCCGATTGCTTTCACAACGTGCACCACGCAATATACGCCTCATCACTTACCCGTGTGGACTTCCTATGGAATCATTGACATTCACACTCTCTGAAGATGATGCAACGCAACCTGCCGTTGGCCTGGTGATCTTGCAGTCTGACGAAACCATGGAGCACGAGCTGCGTCGCTGGCTACCGGACAACTACCGTTTGTTCCACACGCGTATTCCCAACAGCCAACACATAGACGAACACTCTCTGCAGGCAATGAAAGCGCATCTACCCGCAAGCGTATCCCTGTTGCCAGAATATACTGCGTTCCGCGTTATTGCTTATGGTTGTACATCAGCTGCTACGGTGATTGGTGAACAGGCTGTTGCAGAAGCTATCACAAGTGTGATTCCTGACTGTGCAGTAACCAATCCACTATCGGCGATCAAAGCGAATCTGAAACACATCGGCGCTAAACGCATTGCCTTGCTGACGCCTTACGAACCCGCGGTGACGGCAGCGCTTTACAACAATCTTGTGCAAAGCGGCTACTCCATTGTCCATGCGGGCTCGTTTAACGAGCAGCATGATCATCGGGTGGCACGTATATCACGTGGTTCACTATTGTCGGCAATGCAGGAGCTTGCGGGGCGTGGTGACGTTGATGCGTTGGTGGCCTCGTGCACAAACTTGCGTACTTATGAGCTGATAGAGGATGCTGGCGCAAGAGTTGGCTGTCCTGTCGTCAGTAGCAATTCAGCCCTTGCGTGGCACATTCAGCAGTTAGCTGCACAATAAGCACATAACAACTTACGCAAAAATGAGGTCCACGCCAGCCTGCTTGAGTGCCTTTGCAGTTTCAATCGTCTCATCCATCTCCAGTCCCCCATCGATCCAGTCAGTAGAAGACAACCGAAATGCCAGCGGATAGCCTCCTAGCCAATGTGCGCAGATTGCCACTGCATCCTCAACGGCATATGGGGACAGATCCGGTGGATTCGCTGCCGCTCGATAGAACGCACTAAATAGAACGCACTAACATGAATTGTGGTAACCAAATCCGGGTGTGCGTTAGCATGAGTTGTAAGGAAAAAGCCGCTATCATCAAACCACAGATAGTGGCAACGCCAAGAATCCCTGAAAGAGGTGAAAAGGCAATGAGCGAAGGCACGAGAAGCAGTGGCCCAAAAGCCGTCGGTCCCATTGAAATAACCAGATCGCCAACCGATATGCGTTCACCTTCTCCGGATTCGGCCATGGATGTAACGAGGTTTCTTAACGACATCACGTTGGAGGCTCGCATAACAGGACTTGATGAACTATTTTTCAAAATTTTTTTTACGCGATCGGTGGCGAGTATATCCGTCCTGGTTCCGAGTGGTGTTTGTAACTTGTTACGCAGCTGAAAGCTCCCACTCGGTTCGTGACCAAGGCGGCCAATGAACGTGATTTACGAGTATCAAGCTGCATGGAAAATTTACCTGATCGTAAACTTAGAGACATACCTGTGAAAACTGGAAACACCATCGTTATTACGCTGCTGGCCAACCAGAACAATTCGTTGCCGACGGCAGCATCAACAACTGAACTCACCACCCACATCACCGAAATGCATCAGCATCATTCACAGGGTAAATCATCATGACGAATATAATAAAAAGGACTGTGCAAGCACTTGCCCTTGCCGTCTTACTGACTGGTCCAGCAGCCGCTGACACCAGTGGCCAGTCTTTGAAAGGCGCTGTTCAATCAGCTGTCACAACAGGTAATGTCAATCTAAGCCTGGACAACGGCGTTGTCACACTGTTTGGCTGGGTGGACAGTTCATACACTAAACAGGCAGTTAGACGGGCAGCCATGTCCTATGAAGGCGTTACCAGCATAATTGATCTGATCAGCATTTCGAACTAGGCGGCATATGCCAGTCATCGTGTTGGAACAGGTCGCTCTCGCGAACGTTGGTTTTCACTGATTTAGAACGGGCATTTAGTGACGCTTAAGAGCAACAGACCAGCGAGCTTAATAGCAATAGACCAACGAAAAGCGTTCACAGACGAGCATCATCTGATCATCGAAACCACCGTTTCGCTCGAAGAAGACTCGATGGTCGCGACGCCATCCTTGTAGGTCATCATTTTCACCCTCTGCTAACGCAAACGACTCGTCAACATCACAGAACCGACATTGCGTCACTGCAATGGTTTGTATGATCAAGGCAGGTGTGCCGTCCCAATTGAGCGCTAAATCCTTGCGTCCAACGACAGGCAGCGGATCGCCTTCAGGGCCAAAATCCCGTAAAGCTCCGCAGGTTGCTGTTTTCTTTCCTTCTCGAACCAAGCTCACTAACTGCGCACACAGCGCCTCGCTACCCCCGAATTTAAAGGATTCAACGTACTCTGGCGGTGACTGAAGGTTCATGGCCTATCCGATTAAAATCTGGTTGTACGCTTCGCGGAATTTGTATCTTTGTATGTTCAAGCGCTTACGATGCTAAGGCCCGTTGTTGAAAAACGCTAAAGTGCGTTGTTTCTTGCCTGCCACTCACGCCTTGTGAGACGGTAAACAACATGCTTTCGCAACTCATTGCCAACTGCAATGCGTGGATGTTCGAATCCAACACCATCGTCGCGCATTCCGATTTTTTTCATCACACTGATGGATGGCAGATTGCACTCTGACGTGAAGGACACCAGGTCGTCAAAATCAAATGACTCATACCCGACCTTCAAAGCCAACGTTGCCGCTTCACTGGCAAATCCCTGCCTCCAATGGTGTTTACCCAAACGCCAACCGATTTCAATGTTTCCGGCACACGGGTGCCATTCTGCAGGGCTTGAAAAACCAACGAAGCCAATAAACTCCCCACTGTCTCTTCTCTCTACAGCCCATAAGCCCCAACCCTTGCTAGCAATGTGATTGGCGTAGCTTGTTGCAGATGCGTCTGATTCTGCGGGTGTGTATTTTCGAGGGAAGTATCGCATTACCTCAGCATCGTTATTCATGGCAGCGAAGCAGGGACGGTCTTCGTCCCTCCACTGCCTAAGTAAGAGTCGCTTGGTCTCATGGTGCTGACACATGGCGCTACTGTATCTCAATGTAGGCTTTGTGTAGCCGGTTCTCCCGTAACGGATTTACACATCAGCGAGGTATTTCTGAAGATAATAGTGCCCGGCTAGGCCCCACCCGTCTCCCATCTCACCTGAATCTATCAGCGATGCGATGCTGGATAACTCGACTTTTTTGACAATGAGTCCATGCTCTGTATTTTCGAGCTGCTGTTCACCCACTTCCAGTATGTCGTTCGTGACACACACATGAATTTTCTGGTTAGTGAATCCAGGGTCGGCGTAGAAAGAGCCAAAGTATTCCATATTGCCTGCTCGCACCCCGGTTTCCTCAAGCAGCTCTTTCCTTGCTGAGACGACAGGATCTTCAGTAGCGCTATCAAAGCCGCCAATGGGAAACTGCCATATTGATGTCTCGATCGGATGCCTATGCTGATTGACAATATAAGTGAAACCAGCGGATGCGTTGCCTTCGATAGCAATTGCCATTACGGCGTCTAATTTCTGAGCATGATAATAAGTGCAGTCTGAGCCGTTGGCCAGCGTGAACTTGTCTTCCAGAAACGTTACCCATCTGTTGTCAACCAACTTACGTCGTTGCATCACTGCTCCAGGCTCCGGTCGTGGACGATAATATCAAAACCCTCACCGTCGATGGAGGCTGGAAATGTTTCGTTAAAGCATCATACATCTCTACGGTATCTGTGGCATGCCTGTCAGGCTCGCTTACGGCTCTGTTTTTTAGCTGAGCTATGCATACCGAATCAGCGCAATCCAAATAATGAAATTCATGACTCGCATTTGCCCGAACAATAATGTCCTTCATCCATTTTCGCTGATTGACTGTGTTGGCCGGAAAGTCCAGCACGACCGAGGTTCCATGTCGAAGTAGATCTACTATGCTAACGGACACGCTCTAGTAGTCCGTCAACCCGAAATATTAGGATTCAGAGTTCACCAGCCGCCGC
>CAYGSW010000338.1:0-4670 GCA_964352535.1 uncultured Granulosicoccaceae bacterium
GGGTAGGGGTACTCCTGCTGTTGGCTGCAGGCTTACGATACTCCCGATGATGGTGATGTCTCGGAGGATGCGCCTGATCAGCCTGTAGACAGTAGCGGTCTCGTGATACGCGAGTATGGCGATCACAGCACCTTTGCTGACTTATTTCCTGATATCACTGTTGTCCGGTTTGATGATCAGGTCGCTGGAACGAATATTGGCGGTGATGAATATCCAGGTGTTTTTATAAGATCACGGAATATCGCAGTTATTGACGCTAGCAGGCGCCTTCCTGTCCAAGCAGTCTACGACCGCAATATTAATTCATTCCCTAATGCCATTTCTGCATCGTACTCAATTGGAGATGATACAAATATATTATTTGACGACTTAGATGACAATTTTGTTTTCGAGTTCACCAATCCTGTTTACGGCGCAGGCTTATGGATTGGGCACCTTGGAACGCCACTTAGTAATGGGCGTCAACCAACGACAGTTCGTACATTCGACACTAGTGGGAATTTAGTCGGTAGCGAAGATCTCACAGAACAAAGTCTAATGGTTATCGGAGGCGGAACCAGCAATCGCACATTCTATGGTATTGCGTCTAACCGTCCACTGGGCTCTGTTGAGATAAGCAACCCACCTAGTGATGGAGATGGCATAACAATTGATGACGTGCAGTTTTCAACATCGTCTGTGCCGTTAGACAGCCATTGTGGCACTTTATGTGAAGAACAAACAGGATTTTCGCCATTTGTAGGAACATGGAGTGGCCCTATAGACGTGCCGTCCTCAGCAGAGGATCTCAGCGTTCTCATGATAATACGCGCCAGATCTGACGGCACGCTAGAAGGAAGTGCCGAATATCCTGAGCTTCCGTGTGTAGTAACAATGGATAACGTACGGCAAGATGGCCAAGAAATCTTATTTCAACAACGGCTTGTCACACTTCAGTCAGCAGCATGTGTTGCAGGATTTAATTCTGTATCTGCAGGTACTATTACGCTCAGCAAATTATCTGATGATTCACTTGAGTGGAGCTTCACTCGAGCCGGTGCAACGGATGTCACTTTGACTACCACACTGGCACGAGAATGATGAAGTGAACCGAGCTACAAGCGTTCTTATTTAAAGCGTCTCTAGGTTAAGAGTGAACACTTTGTTAAGGAAGTGTTCACCTTTTGAGTGATTTAGGGCGTCGATCTTGTTGTGACCCTTCGTGCTATGTTGCCGTCTGCTGACCCGTTTTTTACGACTCAGCATCCGCCCATGAAGAAATGCGGCATGGGCTGTCATGGCGGGGTTTTCGGTCATCCTGACACAAAAAAACCGATATCTTCCGATTTAGGATTGGAATGCCTGCATGCCTTGTTCGATGAATTGGCGCACAAGACGCGTGTGGGGGATGCCTTGCTTTTCAGCGATCTGCTTGAGCAGGACAAGCTGCTCGGCGGGTATACGTAACTCAAGCCGCGCGCTCTTTTTCTGAAATTCAAACGTTGTCGGCTTGAACTCACGCAAGTCGTATTGCGTCAGGTCGATGTTTTCGACTTCCTCAATAGCCTCCGAGTCAGAATGTAATGTCTTGAATTGTTTAGCCTTTTTCATAATGCTCAACCTCTTTCTTGTGCATGTAGCGCGCAGAAATAGGACGGATGTACCGCTCCTGCTCTTACTCTCGAAACATGAAGACAACATACAGATACCGTCCTGCAGCGTTGCGCCCAATGGCACGCAGCCGTTTTTCGCTGGCAAAGGGGTCAGGAAAAACACGAGGCGCGTTTGAGAACAGGAATTGGACTTCTTCCAGCGTCACGCCGTGTTTTTGACAATGCCCGGTATTCCCTTTGTCCCAATCGAAGCCCGCAATTTCCATTGCTCACCGATACGGCATTTTGTACGTACAGTCAAGTATCATCGGCATCCACCAACGAATTCTTGACTTGAGCTCAGAAACACGCAAAAGTGAACAGATAACTAGCGAACTGTTCACTATTGACGGAAAACGCAATTACCTGATCGCTGAGGAACAGGGTAGATTCATTGCGTCAGCCAATGCACACGAGCGTGCCGAGGTGCGCACCTTCTGCTTAACACTTGCTCACACGGGTTGTAGGATTTCGGAAGCCCTGGAGCTAACACCCGAACGCGTGGACCTGTCGGACAAGTCCATTACCTTCCGCACCCTGAAACAACGTGACAAGATCAAGTATCGCTCGGTCCCCTGCCCTGACACGCTACTCGATGCTGTTGAACTGGTGCATAGCGTTCGCAAAGCACGACGTTCCAAGAAACTGAAGGTAGTGCAACTGGATATGTGTCCGATGCTGGGGAAACCGTGATTGCCAGCGGCACCCTGATTTTCGATCGATCTGCTTTGCAAGTCACAGTCGATGGATCCGAGATCGAACTGTCCAAGAAGGAGCGCGATCTACTCCTGCTCTTTCTTACGAACAGTGGTCGGGTTCTTTCGCGGGAGCGTAGTCTGAACTCGATCTAGGGCCTTAACGCTGACCCGTTGACCAATGTTGTCGACGTCTATGTCGGTCGACTGCGCCGGAAGATCGGAGCGGAAGGCAAGCGTATTGTCACCCTTAGAAATGTTGGGTATCGCATGACGTAGTGAGGAGGCAAGCCTGCTTCAGGCCATCAATGATGCTCAGCTCGGCTTGACGCAAACGATACATAACCGAACCCTCTGTCTACCTCTAATACGGTGGTGGCGAATGTTTTTATACAACGTTGCCTTGCTGATACCTTGATTCTCTGTGATATCCAGACAATCATGCAATGACAATTGAACCAACGCAGCTCACTACTTCGCCAATCCCGCCCTAACCTACTCGTCGAACTCACTATGACAAGCACGACATCTCTAAGTTGCTGAAGTGCAGGACATTCCAACTGTGCATTGACAAGTGGAAACCTAGATGGATAGGAACTATCATTTACGTACCTACCAGAAACCCATTTTTATGAGCACTCCAGCTAATCATGTCGCCACGTACGAGGATCTGTTCAGCGTTCCTGACAACATGGTTGGTGAGATTATCGCTGGAGAGCTCATTACTCAACCACGGCCTAGTCCTAGACATTCACGGGCTGGCTTAGCCTTGGGTGGAATGATCATAGATCGCTTTGATCGCGAGTCAACCGATGGCACCAGTGGTTGGTGGATATTGGCAGAACCTGAATGCCATTTAGGCGCTGATATTCTTGTTCTCGATATTGCTGGTTGGCGTAGATCTACCATGCCAGAATTCCCAGAAACGGCTTGGATCGATGTTACGCCAGATTGGGTTTGTGAGATCGTTTCCCCATCTACGCAGAAATATGACCGAACTGCAAAACGTGACATTTACGCTCGTGAACAAATTCCCCATTATTGGATAGTTGATCCAATTGCCAAATTGATTGAAGTATTCGCCTTGGAAAATGACAAATGGACTTTGCTTTGTACAGTCAACGACACAGTTACAGCCACATTGGAACCATTTGAGGAAATGCCTTTTGATCTCGGGCGTTTGTGGGTTTGAGAATTGGCTAGAACTCTACGTGTGTAACGTAATACGGCGCGACCCATTTGTCTGTCATACAAAATCTTGTGTCATATAGTTGTATGTATCCTTAGCATCCGTCTCCGAGAGTTGCACAACTTCAGCAGTTCGGGCCGATTGGGGAAAACGGACTCATGCTGTACACTACATTATTCCCTTTTCCCCAGTTGCCCCTAACTCACGGCGGAACCATTCAGGGAGCGATTGCTCGTGGCTAATAGCTGCCCCATGCACGGCATAATTAACGCTGTTGAACTCAGTTACGGCTGACAGGAATAGACAGCCAGCCAAACCCGCAGGTTTCCTTTGTGACAGTGCATCTGCAAGTCGTTGGAAAGCGCTTTATTCTTGATGACAGGTCATTTGTTTTTGCCATTTCACGATTGCCCGCTGGGTCCGAAGGTTTCGAAATGTATGTTGTCGGCGGGCACGCCTGCCGCCTCCAGGCCCAACTGAAAATCGGCGAGGAAAGCAGCGGGGCCGCAGAGCATGTACTGCGCCTCAGGGCCTGCGCCAAGATCGAGCAGGCTTTGCACGGTGACCCTGCCGTGTACCTCGTAGTCCTTACCCAGCGTGTCGGTGGCCTCGGGCCGACTGTAAAACACCCGTTTGTGCAAGCGAGGGTTGGCCGCAACCAATGCATCCACCTCGTCGCTGAGCGCGTGATGCAGGCGATTGCGTGTGCCGTGAACGTACCAGACGTCACGGTCGTCCTGGCCCGAATTGGCATGAAGAGCTGACAGCATTGGTGTCAGGCCCACACCAGCGCTCACCAGTACCAGCGGGCACTTGGCGCAAGGCACGACAAAGTCGCCCGAAGGGCTTTGCGCCTCGATCACACTGCCTTCGCGTGTTGCGTCATGCAGGTAACGGGACACAAGACCCTTATCTTCGCGTTTTACACTGATGCGGTAGAAGTGCTCCTGCTGCTGCGGTCCAGACAGTGAATAGCTGCGCTTGGAGGTGCCACGCTGGCCAGGTATCTGCACCTCGATAGGTAGATGCTGACCGGCCTTGAACGGCGCTAACGGGCGCTCATCGGCGGGGGTCAGATAAAACGAGGTAATGTCGGCGCTTTCGCGGACTTTTTTAGCGATCCGTAGTCGCCGCGACAGATGGTCCAGCTTCGCC
>CAYGSW010000338.1:4680-6074 GCA_964352535.1 uncultured Granulosicoccaceae bacterium
ATCACCGCGTCGATCTCAACCTCAATCATCCGCCAGGCGTCAGGATCGTGGGCTGCTTCAGGCGCCCAGTCGATGGTCGCGCGGCCGCTCACGTGCAAGAGCCCACCCGTTTCGAAATCGATGAACAGTAGACCAATACGCGGGTTAGAAAGCAGGTTGCCGATCGTGTTGAAGAAGTTGTTGCCAGCGTAATCGGGGATCAGCAGGCGGCGGGGACCCGCTACGTGAACAAAACCTGCGGCACCTCCGCGGTGACTGGCATCATAGCCGCGCGCAGCGCCCTCGGCCTCAGGATGACCAGTGCCGATGAACATCGTATCGGCGGCCCCGATTCGCGCGATCTGGTCGGCGCTCAATGCGTTGGCGCGCTGGATCTTACCGGGCGTCGTCTCGACCTGGGTCACAGCACGCTCGTGGATGTATTGCGGACAGTTACCAAAGCTTTGCCGGATCACGACCACGAACCCGTAGCCCGAAGAACGAACGTGCCCGCTGAATCGGTTGCGGCGGCGCGTGGCGAGTTCGATGCCTAGCACACCGATATCGGTGCCTTTGTCAAATGCCTCGGCTAGCGGATCCCCCTCGCCCAGCAACGTATCAAAGGCGATATGCCGGGAATCGGGTGAGGTAGCAAAGCCTTCCTGTCCCTCGATCAACGTAACCCAGGTTTGTCCGTCACCGTCCGCGCCCGAGGCCACCAAAAACGGCTGTGAGGTGTGGAACGCCCGGTGCTGTTCAGGCAGGTAGTCGCGTATAAAACCGCCAACACGCGCCGCCATGTCGCCAACGCCTGCGCGAACCTGCGCAGCACGCTCACCTTCATGGAATGGATTAATCGTCTCTGTGATGTTCATGGCGGCTCCTTTGGTTAAGAATGCGCCGGGGCTCTGGACCCCGGTACAAGGTGGGGGCTCAGGCCAGCTCGGGAATCGGGGATGCAGCCATCGGTACGAAATTAGGATGCGCTTCAATTCGGGCTAACCACGCGCGTACGTTGGGGTATGGAGCCAGATCGACGCCACCTTCCGGAGCGTGTGCAATGTAGCTGTAGCCTGCGACGTCTGCGATGGTGATATTGTCCGTGGCCAGCCACTCACGGCCTGTCAGATGGGCATCCATGATTCTGAAGAGCTCATGCGCACTTGCGACGGCAGCTGCGTGATCGTGCGAGGTGCCGAAGACCTTGACCAGGCGCGCGGCACAGGGCCCGGAATATACGTTGTCTGCAGCCACGGTTAGCCAGCGCTGAACCTCGGCGGCCTGCTTGGCGTCTTCAGGCATCCAATGCGAGCCTTTGGCGTAGCTCTGCACAAGATAGGTCAGGATCGCGTTGCTATCAGCCAGCGTATAGCCGCCATCGTCAATCGCAGGCACCAGACCGAAAGGGCTGATCT
>CAYGSW010000339.1:0-6071 GCA_964352535.1 uncultured Granulosicoccaceae bacterium
ACAACTCTGGTCGGCTTTTTCTTTGGCGTGCTTATTGGCTTGTCATTGGGCGTGCTCATCGGTTCTTCAAAACTCGCTTATGACACTGCTTATCCACTGCTGGTAGGCATATCGTCCATTCCGAAAGTAGCCGTGGTGCCCATATTTGTCTTGTGGTTTGGCGCCGGCACCGTCCCCGCCATCCTAACGGCGATGATCATCTGTATCTTCCCGATTGTTGTCAACGTATCCACAGGTATTGCAACCGTTGAGCCTGAGCTAGAGGATGTCATGCGATCACTCAAGGCAAGCCGATGGGAGATTCTGTGGAACGTCGGGCTGCCACGTTCCATGCCGTACTTTTTTGCCTCCTTGAAGGTGGCTATCACCTTATCGTTTGTGGGATCGGTGATCGCCGAAACAGTAGCGTCCAATAAAGGCATTGGCAACATGATGTTAATAGCCTCATCGTCATTTAACGTGCCACTGGTGTTCTCAGGGCTCATGATTCTTGCTGTCATGGGCATTTCACTTTACGCCGTTTTTTCACTTATCGAACGCCGAATGGCTGGTTGGGCACTGAGAAAGGAGCTTTGAGATGTTCTTGTCTTTAATTATTGATGCCCGCCTGCGTGGGTATGGCGATGGGTAGAAATCATCAAGGAAGCAACTACGTAACTACCAAAAACCTATCTAATTCAAACTATCGAGACCCAACTACGATGAAAAAGCTTTTGAGCAATGCAACAGCAGCGGCACTGACAACACTGCTATTTACCAGCTTCGTAAAAGCAGAAGACATACCCATTCGGTTTACGCTTGACTGGAAAATACAAGGCGTGCATAGTTGGTTTTATCTGGCCAGGGAAAAAGGCTACTTTGCAGAGCAGGGCCTGGATGTCACGATTGATCAGGGTGAAGGTTCGGCTGCGACGGTCACCAGAATCATGTCTGGCGCTTATGATGCTGGCTTTGGTGACATGAACGCGATCATACAAAATGCTGCAACCAATCCTGAAGCTGCACCGGTCATGGTGTATCAGATATACAACCAGCCTCCCTTTGCGGTATTAACCAGGAACGACGGACCGGTTGAAACACTCAAGAGTCTGGAAGGCTTGAAGGTAGGCGCACCTGCAGGCTCGGCATCCACCAAACTGTTTCCGGCATTGGCCGATGCAGCTGGTATCGATTCGTCAAAAGTTGAAATCATCAATGTGGCACCGAATCTTCAAGAACAGATGCTGGTACAAGGACAGGTGGACGCCAGCCTGGTGTTCAATGTCACCAGTTATCTGAATATCATTGGACTGGGAATGGACCCGGACAATGAGTTCACCTGGTTTCCTTATGGCGAAGCAGGTCTGGACATCTATTCCAACGGTGTCATGGTCTCGCAAGCACTCATCAAAGAGCAACCAGAAGCGGTGAAAGGTCTTGTTTATGCTATTGCTCAGGCTATGCAGGATGTTATCGCCGATCCGGCTGAAGGTGTTGCGGTGATCACAGCTACTGAACCACTGAGTAATGGTGAGCTGGAATTGAAGAGGCTGGATTTTGCGCTGAACAATCTGATCTATTCGGAAGAGTCCAAGCTTGGAGGGATTGGTGCGGTGGATCCAGAACGCCTTGGACGCTCAATCGAGGTTATTCAGGAACTTTATGACTTGCCAACAGCGCCTGAGGTGAGTGCGGTGTTTTCCGATGCCTACTTGCCTGCAAAAGACTTGCGCAGTTTTTAAGGGAAGCAGCTGCCGGTAACGTCCTCTGGAATCATGATCTAACAATGTCTAACAGCCATCTGATAAAACTGGACGCTGCACTGATAGGTGGGGACTATGCGGTGTGCGGACCTTGCCAGATTCGAATAGCCGATGGTCATATAAAAGAGATCCGTGAGCTGGATCGCACAACCGCGTTTCCCGGTAGCACGCGTTTGCTGGGCATTCCGTCTCTTGTCGATGCGCACAATCATGCGCGGCCATTGTCCACCACATCGTTCGGCTGTGGTGGACAACGCCTGGAAACCTGGTTGCCGCAACTGGCCGTCATGCCATCAGTGGATGCCTACACAGCAGCAGCGGCCTCGTTCGCCCGCTCCTTACGCGGTGGTGCAACCTCTGTCATGGTGCATCTCACAAGGCCAATGGGGAAAACGAGCTTACCCGAAGAAGCCAGGGAGATAGCGCGCGCAGCGCGTGATGTTGGCGTCTCAATTGGCCTGGCTATTGCCATGCGGGACCGAAACCCGCTGATCTATGCAGATCATGCACCATTGCTTGAGGGCTTTAGTGAACAAGAGCGTCAGCTGATACAAGCCACATGGCTTCGAGCGCTGCCTTCTGTCTCTGAGCAAATGTCGGCGGTCGAAGAGGTAGCTGAAACGCTGAGCGATGTCGATCATCATGTTGATGTCCAATACGGTCCTACTGGAGTGCAATGGTGTACCGATGATTTATTGACAACCATTGCCAAAGAGTCAGAGCGCACAGGACGACGCATCCATATGCATTTGCTGGAGACTGATGCGCAGCGCTGCTGGGCGGACGCCAGCTATTCAGAGGGCATTGTGAATTACCTGAGTGACACCGGTTTGTTGTCACCCCGGTTGACGCTGGCACATTGTGTTTGGGCGCGGCCTGATGAGCTTGACCTGATAGCGTCATCGGGTGCAAGAATTGCCGTCAGTACGTCATCCAATTTGCATTTGTACTCAGGTATTGCATCGGTGAGTGCAATGCATGCTGCGGGTGTTGAGGTAGGCATGGGGCTTGATGGTTGTGCGCTTGATGAAGACGACGATGCTTTGCGAGAGCTTCGCCTGTTCCACTTACTCAATCACTCACGCGGATTTAATCGCAGCGGGATATCACCAATGGATGCGCTGCGTGCAGCCAGTGTTGCAGGAAGGTCTGGACTGGGTCTTGCGCCCGGTGGGGTTCTGCAGGTTGGCATGCCCGCCGACTTGCTCGTCCTTGATCTTGATAAACTTGACAGTGATGCGCTGATGGAGGTTGATCCACGCCACTACCTGTTTTCGCGTGCCACCAAGGAGCATATTGTGGATGCCTATTCTGCGGGGCGGCAAGTCATTGTAAACGGCAAACTCACAGGTGTTGACTTACCTGGACTGGAAGAGGCGCTTCGCAGCGAATTCCGACAGCTACTTGCTGATGCTGAAGACATTAGCGGCCTTTGGGAAAAACTCAAGCACAGAATATCAGCACATTATCAAGGGTGTTGTTAGTGCAGTGGAATACATAAAACGTTCATGCAGTACCCAGCACCCCCCATGCAAAGGTTGCACTAAGAACTGCATGCTAGCGGACCGCTATCACCATACCGACAAGACGTTAACATGATGCGTACTACCACCGTACATCGCATTGGCATGGATTCTCCGGATGATGTGTCTGGCATTCGTCGCTTAATCAATCAAGTCAAGGTTGACCCTTCAGATATTATCGCCATTCTGGGTAAGACGGAAGGTAATGGGTGTGTCAATGATTTTACGCGCGGCTATGCCACGCAATCGTTACGCAACCTGCTTGCCGAGTCGCTTGATGAAATTCAAATAATGCGTATACCCCTTGTTATGTCCGGCGGAACTGAAGGCGGTTTGTCACCTCACTGGGTTATCTTGTGCGTGAGTGCTTACAACGGTGATGGTAATGTTGAATCCAAAGCACCGGCGTTGGCTGTAGGCAGTGTTATCACACGTGATCTTTCGCCTACAGAGATTGGTCGTCGTACTCAAGTGAACATTGTAGAGCAAGGGGTATTGAAGGCTATGCAACTGGCTGATATTCAACGCCCCGAAGATGTACATTTCATTCAAATCAAGTGTCCGCTACTAACGTCGGATAGTATAGCTGCGGTTGATGGTGATGTAGCCACGGTAGACACACTCAAATCCATGGGGCTGTCACGAGGCGCTTCTGCGCTGGGCGTGGCTATGGCACTGGGAGAAATCGAAGGTGTCGAAGACGCGCAGATTGGCACCGATCTTTCTCTTTGGTCGGCAAGAGCTTCGTGCTCAGCGGGTATTGAACTGATGGGCTGTGAAGTTGTGGTTTTAGGCCAGTCACCCAGCTGGTCAGGACCGTTACGCGTGTCGCACGCTGTGATGCAGGATGCTATCGATGCTGCTTCGTTGAATAGTCTGTTATCCCATGCAACCGAGGAAAGAGCTCACGCAGTCTCTTCCCCCGAAATCGTTGCCACCCTGGCAAAGGCAGAAGCGTCTAGCACCGGAAGCATTCGTGGTCGCCGGCACACCATGTTGAACGATAGCGATATTGCATCAACACGTCACGCGCGCGCTTTTGTCGGTGGACTTATTGCAGGAATTATCGGAAACACAGAAATATTTGTTTCCGGTGGCGCTGAGCACCAGGGTCCTGATGGTGGTGGACCTGTTGCCATCATCTATTCTGTGGGTACGATTTGACTTAAGATTATGTTTGTCAGGCCGCGATGATGTTCTTGTCCGGCCCATACGCAAACCTTGTAATGTCCTCGGCGCTATCCTCACCCACCACCAGAATATCGTGTTCACGGTAGCCACCTGCACCGGGAGTACCTTGCGGTACCCAAAGCATCGGCTCCATCGACACCACCATACCAGGCGCCAGAACAGTATTAATGTCTTCACGCAGTTCAAGTCCTGCTTCACGTCCATAGTAGTGACTCAGCACGCCAAACGAATGTCCGTAGCCAAACGAACGGTATTGCAGCAGGCCGCGCTCCGCAAGGAATCGGTTGAGCTCTTCACAGATGGCAGAACAGGAAATCCCCGGTCGAATCAGTGACAGACCAAGCTCGTGCACCGCCACATTGGCTTGCCATAGTTTCAGGCTTGCATTATCCGGCTCGCCGATAAACAGCGTACGTTCCAGCGCTGTGTAGTAACCCGAAATCATGGGAAAGGTATTCATACTCAGGATGTCACCTGAGGCTAGGGCGCGAGTGGTGACCGGGTTATGAGCGCCATCGGTGTTCAGGCCCGACTGAAACCAAACCCAACTATCACGTATTTCGCTCGACGGGTGCGCACGGGCAATTTCAAGTTCCATGGCATCACGTCCTGCCATGGCGATATCGATTTCCCGAGCACCCACTTTGATAGCCTGGCGAATGGCATCACCTCCATAATCAGCAATACGAGCTCCTTCGCGTATGAGCGCTATCTCCTCATCTGATTTGATCATGCGAGCGCTCATCGTGGCAGGCGCAACGTCTATAAGCTCCACTGTGCCCACAACCTGTTCCAGTGTTGTGCGACCGGCTAGCGTCAGATGATCTGCTTCAATACCGATGCGCTGCGCATTGCCAATGAGCTTGCCGACAGCCCGGAAAAAATTGTCGCGCCGCCAGTCGGTGTAGATGACATTGTCGCTGACCGATCGGCGCCACGGCTGGCTACCGTCGATATTGGCTGACACGACGGTGCACTCGTCAGCGGTCACCACACAGGCATAGGGGCGTCCGAAGCTGCAATAGAGAAAGCCTGAGTGGTAGGCCACGTTATGCATTGACGTGAGCACGGTTGCCGGTATGTCACCCTCGGCCATCATGCGGCGAAGGGCTGTAAGGCGGCGTTCGTACTCAGCCTGTGAGAAAGGCAGGTTTTTTTCACCATCAAAACGGGAAAAGAAGTCTGGGCGTGCGGTTTGCTGCTGCATTTTTGTCAATCCTGAATCATGCCGGGAGACACGATGGCGCCCGGCGTTTATCCGGGCGTACAGGAAACATATCGTCTTGGCGACGACGGTGTGGTCGGTTTGAATCACGGAGACGCCATCGCCGCTCACCACGATAACTAAGCTATCCTCATATTGCCCGGACGTCAAGTAGACTGTTGCCCACAAGCGAATGATACAGGCCCTGTAACAGCCCCATGACAATCCCGTGAAACCCCAGAAAAAGCGACCGGCTGCCGGGAAAGCCCAGGCCTTAACCTGGATTTCCATAAAGCCACGGGGACGCCCAGTCCAGATTTTTCCGGAAGGCCAGCCCCCGCATCCCCTTTTCCTGCAGCGAATCGAAGCTCAGGCTGCGCGCCCCGGACTGGGCGTCCCCGTCGAAATACA
>CAYGSW010000340.1:0-6059 GCA_964352535.1 uncultured Granulosicoccaceae bacterium
CTTGACCCATGCCCAGGTTATTGTCCGCGTTACCGCTGTTGTACAAACGATTGAACGTCAGCCTGTCAGCTGGCAGAGCAAAGTCGGTCTCCTTCTGTGACTTGTTGCCAGACATCAAGTTAACGGGGTTACCCGCTATGTCCGATGGCAAGTTGGAGGCGCTTGCACTACCCACATCAGCATTACCGTCTGCATCGGTGCAGTTAGTGTTCTCACCGTCCAGATCACATCCACTATTGCCCTCGCTAGTGGTTGGGCTACTCTCATTGGCGTGTATGGTTCCGGAACAGATCAACAATACAAGGCAGACAAACACGGCAGACACGCAAGTGGTCATGTCTGGCCGGATTCTCAGGGTGAGTGGACGATGGGTTAGCATGTGGATGCCGCTCCATTATCATCCCCTCCGGGGCCAGCCTCACAACTCGGCAACGCCGCGTTGGGATTCCTCAACAACACATCCAGTCCATTCTCGGTACATTGGCTACCATCGTCGGGCAGGGGATTCAACGGCGGATCGGCTTCACCAGTGTCGTCGGGTACCAGTCCCAGCGTGGGATCGACCGGATTGGAGAACGGTGGCGCGGCCGCAGAGAGCTCAATCGACTCTTTCCAGGCTTCAGACTGCATGCGCACCGTCGCCGTTGATGTCACCGGTATGCGTCCTGCCTGGTAGTAGGCGATCTTGACAGGATCCGGATCGCTGATATTTTCCAGACCCATCAGCGAGCTGATGATCAGTTTGTTGATAAAGGGAATTTTCAACTCAACCCCGTGCGTCACCTGGATCTTTAGCAGGTTGGCATCGGCCAGGGTCATACCCGGTTCATCAGCCCCCTCGGTCTGGCTCTGATGTCTCAAGTGACTATTCGGTATTGACGTTCTGGACTTGTATTCCAGACTGGGACGACCCCAACGGTCAAAGGATTCCACGCTTGGATTCAGCACCTTCACCGTGGTGGCAGGCGCTACCGTACCATCCAGATTAACCGGTGATTCCACCTCAACCGACGAACGGGCCATGGCCTCGGCAGCCTTGGCCATCGTGCCATCGCCACCATACAACGGGGCCAGGCGCAAGCCCAGCTCTTTCTTCATGGGTTCGAGCATGGCGTGACGGGTAGCGCCAACGCGAGCCGCTTCAAAGGTAGCGTAATTGACGATGGTTTTTCCATGGTAGATAAGACCTGCCTGCAAGGTACCCAGGCCCATCATGAACAACAACGGCGCCACCACAACGAACTCCACGGCCGATGCGCCACGCTGACGATGCAATGACGAATTGCTTCGATTGTTCATGCCCCTCTCCCCTGCTTGTACTGATAAGCTCTGGTTATTGCGATGTTCTGACTCTGGGAACACTGGACTCTTCCAGGCGTCCGTGTAGCAAGGCTGACAAGGCCACCAGACGTGCATCTATCAGTGAACGCGCAGGATCGTTGGGCCGCATCCGATCATACGACTGGCGCATGGCAGACTGCGCGTTGAGTAAATAGGCGGTAGACAGATTGAACCAGGCCTTGGGTTGCTGGCTATCATTGATCAATGAGCTCTCGTAAGCATGAATGGCCCGCTCGAAAGAGCCTTGCTGTGCGTAGGTGTTACCCAGTCTGAACCAGGCATCCGCATCGGTGGGAACCTGTTCTACCACTTGCTGATATAACTGGGCTGCCTCTATCAGGCGGCTTTGTGTATAGGCCAGATGGGCTTTGTCACTGAGCTTGAACACTTCATAGGATGCGGTTGATTCATCTTCGTTAGCCTTTGAACCATCAGCTGAACCGGAAGGCAAGGTACTGCAAGCACTTGCAAAAATCGACAAACAAAGCAACAGGTTTCTTAAAACTAGAATTTTCCCCCACCAGTTGTTCGTGCGGGAAACGTGCGTACGAGTTAATTGATTAGCCATTGTCATTTCCACACCCCAGAATCACGTTCCAGTTTCATACCAGCGCCAATACCGAGTCGGGTACATGTGCCGGCGTTCATCTCAACTACAGCCGTCGCATGTTTCGAGGCACGAAAACGCCTTACTGGTACAGTAGTCGCGTCAATCACCTCGCCGGTTTCACTAACAAACACAACATCGATTGGATGGCGCATGGTTATCGTGTGTATTGCATGACATCGGCTTATCACCAAGGCTTCGTTATTTGCCAATGGCAAGTGGGCGTGCAAGCCTCGCAGACGGCTAATGAAAGTGGTTGCTTCATACGCCTTCAGCAGAGGTTTACCCGCGACGCTCAAGATCAGAGCAGCCTGCGCGCTGGAACCCGCCAGCGAATTCATGGATTGCGGATAATCGTCGATGTGATTCATAGGGCCGCACTGCCACTGGAACTTTCGAGGGTCACCTCTATGTTGGTCTGGGCGGTAACCCCGTCGGTGAATGCAAACACCTCGCCCTGGTACGGACAAGACGTGTTGATACGGAGAAGCAGTGGGCGATCGCCACCGTAGTAGTCGGTCTTCACTTGAACAATATCGTCATCAGGGCTACTGACTAGCTCAAATGCATCGATAACGCCGTTGTTGTTACCGCGCCGATCGTCATAAAGAGCCATCACAGGCGTGCTTGTAGGCGGGAAGGTATTTCCTGCATAGTCCAGATACACACTGATTTGGGCATCAGCTAGCGGTGAACCTTCTGAATTTGTCAGACGCAACACGATGGGGAAATCGAGGTAGGAATTGGCGTCCAGAAAACAATTGCCATTCTCATCACGCCGGTCACCGATGCGTAGTGTGCGAGTCTCAGGCGATATACTCAACTGCGCACCCGGCGGCAGTTGTGTCTGTTCACAGGCAGAGAGCAGCATCAGAAGACTGCCAAGCAACCCGCTTTTCACAGCCAACCGTTTAACCGATAGCTTACTATTCAGACTCTTCATGGAATTCTCACAGGTGACCTGACGGACACAATTGGTAATGTCGTACTGTTGCGCTCTAGACAGTCAAGACGTGGGGCGTGCCATCTCATCCCGGCCATGTATAGGCCCAGATCAATGGCGCCCAGCTAATGACATCAGACTGGATTGCCTTGCTCAGCACGAGAAAGATCAGCACCAGAAATGTGCATGGAAAAATAAACATGACCAGCGGCCCGAGAAGTTTTACAGGTGCTTCCATCGCAAGCTTTTCGGCTTTCTGAAAACGTTCGGTTCTCAGCTGCTCGGATTGCGCTCTTAACAAGGGCCCAATGCTGGCACCGGTGCGCTCCGCCTGTATGAGACTGCTGACAACGTTCTGTACTGCCAGCGTGCCGGTTCGCTCGGCCAGATCACGCATGGCTTCAGCACGCGAACGCCCGGCACGAATGTCACGCAGAACCCGACTAAGTTCACGACGTAGTGGTGAATCCGCAGATTTTTGTACCGCCTGAGTGATACCGCCCGTCAGATTGCTGCCGGACTCTACGGATAACGTAATGATGTCCATATAGAACGGCAGTGCACGCAAGATATCGTTTGCACGCTTCTGCGCTGATTCCTTCAGCCAGAGCTCTGGATAATAGTAACCACCCAACGCCGCAGCGAGTGCAAATGGAAGAATATTCAGATCACGCGACAAACCGACGATCATGATGATAGTGAAAAAGACTACTGCAGCAATAAACTGCGACGCAAGAAACTGACTCGCGGTTACCGTGAACTCAACGCCGCCGCGTTTAAGCTTCAACGTTGTCAGATTTAGCGATTCTTCAGAGAAAAAACGGCCAAAATAATGCACCCATAGCTCAATGAACGGCCACACTACTCGAAATCCCAGAGGCGGCCGATCCATGAACTGACGATCTTCGGTAGGCACGCCAGCAAACACCAACCATATCTGCCAGAACATCAGGCCAATAAAGGCACCGATCGCCAGACTGATCAGGAGCATGGTCATATGTCGATATTCACAATCTTGCGGATCATCAAGCCGCCGATAATCTGCAGCAGTCCGATCATGAAGAGAAATCCCCAGCCCAGAACGCTGCTGAATATCGGTCGTGTGGCATCAGGCTCAACAAACATCAGGGCGATCAGGATAAAAAATGGCAGCGCAGTAACAACATATCCCTGCAAAATACCCTGCGATGTCAACGCCTTTATCTTGCCTTCCATTTCCATCTTTCGACGGATAGTCACTGACAGTCGTTGCAAAATTTCGGCAAGGTTTCCACCGACCTCCTGAGCAATCAAAGCCGCCGAGATAACAAGATCCACCTCCTCTGACTGAACTCGCTCACCCAGGTTATCCAGTGCATCTTCAAGCCGTGCGCCAAGCCGTTGCTCACGCAGAAGCAAACCGAACTCCTGACCCAATGGGCCCTTTTGCTCTTCAACCATTGACTGCAGCGCACTGGTAAATGTTGAACCGGCACGCATGGCGCCAGCAACCTGTGCCAGCGCATCAGGCAGTGCCTTATTGATGGCAGACTTGCGGCGTTTAGCCATGGTGTTGAGGATAAATCGAGGTGCCATTAACATCAGTACTATCGCAATGACAATGACAATGACAGACTGATTCAGCGCAATCAGGCAAAGCGGAACTAGCACCAGCATGAGCAGGTAAAGCACTAGCAGTTTCTTGGTATTGGCAAACATGAACATCTTGCGCAATTGGCTGTCTGTGCGCGATGCAACGCTTTCAGATGCCGTTTCAAACGCCTCCGAGCCACTGCTCATCATGATGTAGGCGAGTAACGACACCCCCAGAAACATCATGAACAATACGATGGTTAAGGTCATGATCTAGAACCCGGATGCATTGGCAAACACAGAAAGATCAACATCCATTCCGATGTCGCGAAGCTCTTCGTAGAACGTGGGTATATTGCCTGTTGCCTTGAAGCTGCCACGTACCCTGTGGTTTTCATCGACACCTTGTTGATCGAACACAAAGATGTCCTGAAGCTGGACCGTGCCAGACTCGACACCAACGACCTCGGTAATCTTGCTGATCTTTCGTGAGCCGCAGTGAAACCGGGTTTGCTGAATGATCATGTGGACAGCAGAGGCTACCTGTTCTCTGATGGCGGTCACTGGCAAATCCATGCCAGCCATCAACACCAGCACTTCAAGGCGAGAAACAACGTCGCGTGGATTGTTGGCGTGGATAGTGGTCAATGAGCCATCATGACCGGTATTCATTGCCTGCAACATATCAAGAGCTTCACCACCGCGACACTCTCCAACGACCACTCGATCAGGTCGCATTCGCAGCGAGTTTTTTACAAGGTCTCTAATGGGCACCGAACCTTTGCCTTCCAGGTTGGAAGGACGTGATTCGAGTGACACCAGATTAGGTTGAACCAGTTTCAGCTCGGCCGCGTCTTCGATAGTAACGATACGATCGCTATCAGGGATAAAATTTGATAGCACATTAAGCAATGTGGTCTTACCCGAACCGGTACCACCGGAGACGATGATGTTTTTTCTCATTTCCACGCACACGCGAAGAAAATCCACCATTTCCTGACTCACTGATCCGTATTCCACCAGATCACTGAACTGCAGGCGGTGTTTGGGAAATTTTCTTATCGTGAGGCTGGGTCCTTTAAGTGCCAGTGGCGGTATGATGGCATTTACTCTTGAACCATCCTTCAGTCGTGCATCCACTATCGGGCTGCTTTCATCAATGCGCCTGCCTAACGGTGTAATAATGCGCTCAATGACTGAGTAAACCGTGCGATCGCTGCTGAACCGATACGGCGATCGCTCCAGTTTTCCAGCTCGCTCCACGAATATTTCGGCGTGGTTGTTTACCATGATCTCGGTAACTTCCGCATCATCCAGAAATTGCTCCAGTGGACCCAGACCTACAGCTTCATTAAGTACGTTCTGTTTGAGTGCTTCCGGGTCCAGATCAGCGGGTAGTTCACTGTGTAGTGATTCCAGAATCGTGTCGATCAGCGCAACCGATTCGCTGCGCAGCTCGTCATCACTCATGCGATTGACATCCTTGCGTCGCAGATCCATCTGGTAGAGCAACTGGTCGTGTACAACCGTTGCCCAGTAGGCAAGCTCTGCAGCAACGTTGCTGTCTTCAAGGTTCTGGTTAGCGACGCGCTCGTC
>CAYGSW010000341.1:0-6056 GCA_964352535.1 uncultured Granulosicoccaceae bacterium
GATCATGACGTTCGGTGCCATTGGTGTGTTGTGGTTTGTCTTGCCAAAATTCGAGAATTCGGCAGCGGGAATAGGCATTGTTTTCCTGGCTACCGGTATGCTTGGTTTCGGCCTTGGCCCAATGCTCAATTACTATACGGCGTTGCCCAACGGTTCTACCATCGTGGCCACCGCCATGGGTGGCACTGGCACCATCTTCCTTGCGTTGAGTGCTTACGTTCTCACGACGAAGAAGAGCTTTGACTTTATGGGTGGAATGCTCTTTGTCGGCTTGATGGTCATATTGGGCGCATTGCTGCTGAATATCTTCTTGCAGATTCCTGCACTGTCCATGGCTTTGTCGGGCGCTATCGTGTTGCTGATGAGTGGTTTCATTCTGTTTGACACTGGCCGAATCGTAAATGGTGGAGAAACAAACTACATCCGCGCAACAGTGTCCATGTTTCTGAACATATTTAACCTGTTTACAAGTCTGCTGCACCTGCTGGGAATTATGAGCGACGACTGAATGATACTTTAGAATCTTGAGTGCAAAGTCTTGATATGAAGTAGTCGTTTTAGCATGTATTTCGATGGGAATCACTGGGCCGCTACGCGGCCCAGTGTCGTTAGAAAGAGCTGATATTCAGGTATGTTAAGGAGCAAGCTGTCATGAATGATTTATGGTTCCAGATCCCAATGGCTTTGTTTCTCGGGTTCATGCTGGTTCGCATGTGGCCTGCGGCAAAGCATTATGTAAAAAACGGCCCGCGTGGTTCGTCAAAGGAATGGTTGAACGTCTCAGTTCTGCTCGCAGCGGTCGTATTGTTCGTCACCTTCCTGATCACTGTTGTCAGTGGTTAGTGGTCCGTCCGAGAACGATATTCAAACGTTGCGGTAATGGGTGCATGATCAGAAGACTGATAGTGGCCCAGTGATTCAACAGCGCGAAGCGTCAGACCGCGATAGAAAAGATGATCAAGGTGTTGATTCATCTGTGCAATGCGGCTTCGTCGCTGCATGTTCGCCTCCTGCAATCCGGCTTTTGAGGCAACATGCTGAAAATGCGCAAGGCGAGTTGGATTCCAGGTGTTGAAGTCACCACCGAGAATAACGGGCCCCGAGTGCGATCCCAGAGCTGCGTCTAACTGACCCAACTGCTGTACATACTTCCTGACAGTGACAAAGTTGATGGCGTGCATGTTCAGCACCAGCAACTGTTCGTCACTGTCCTTCAGCGGATAAAGTGTTGTCAGCAACAGCTTCTGCGTCTGCGACAGGGGTTCATGATGGGGGGATAAATAGAAATGTCGTTCTGTAGCACTCACGGCACATCCGGTTTTGACCCCATGCTCTTTACCCGTCCTGGGGTCCTTGAAACTGCGTGCCATCACCCACTCCAGGCGCTCACTCTGGGTAAAAGTGGCGTCAGAGGGCGCATTGAAAACAGCCTCTTGCAGCATGACCAGATCACGATCAGCAACCAGATCAGAGAAATCATCCAGCCAGTTGCTGCGCTTGGCCTTCAGAATGTTCCAGAGCAGACAGCGCACCACTGGGCCAAGCCCTTCCCGATGGGCACATCCCATAACCTGAAGTTCATCACTGTCGGTATAGCCTTGCGGCATGAAGCGGTTGCGCAGCATTATAGATACGGGGAGAACAGCCTAAAAAAGTTATTACGCACTCGCACTAAAAAGTGATGATCTGGCACCCGTTTCAGCGGTATTGCCGATGCCATCTTCGCTTCAATGATCTTTGTCAGCTGCTTGTTCAACGCCAGGTCGTAACACTCCAGATTGATCTCGAAGTTCAGTTCCAGGCTTCGAGCGTCCCAGTTGCTTGAGCCCACCAGGCTCCAGTCGTCATCCACAAGAAACAGCTTGCTATGATCAAACGGATCAGGCAACTCATACAGGTTAACTCCCATGGCCAGTAACTCAGCCTGATTGGCCTGCATAGCCCAGCCAACAAAGCGCAGATTGTTTTTGGCGGGTACGCAAACATCGACTCTCACGCCTCTGAGCACCGCGAGTTGCAGTGCACTGCTGATCGACTTGTCAGGTAGAAAATACGGAGACATTACGCAAACGCGGGTCTTTGCAGACTGCACCGCGCCCATGATGGTGAGTTTGAGTTTCTGGAAATTATCGTCCGGGCCATCAAGAAGCACGCGACTGGCCACCGGCAGCAACTGACCATCGTCGCACCAGCGTGGCAGATGCAACCGTTCTTTGCTAGCAAACTCCCAGTCGGCTGTAAACACCTGGTTGATCTGATTGATCACGGGTCCTTGCACCTTGAAATGAACATCTTGTGTCTTGTGCGATGCGTTGCCGGAGAGCAGGTTGTTGTCGCGGATGTTGATGCCACCTATGAAAGCAACCTGACCATCGACTGACAGGATTTTTCTGTGGTTTCTAAGGTTGATAAAGCGAGTGCCACTGGTTGATAAGGCTGATAGAAATCGCGCTGTCTTCACGCCTTGTCGACGAAGAACACGATCAGAGCGCACCAGACTCAGCCCATAGCCAACCCCAAGCCCATCGATCATGACTCGCACCATGACACCACGGCGATGGGCATTAACCAACGCCGCGACAAACTGCCGCCCTACCTCGTCGAATTCGAATATATAGCTGGATAGCACAACGCTATGCTGTGAGGTTTCAATGGCTGCCAGCATCTGCGGATAGGCTTCATCACCATTGAGCAAGGGATCAAGCGAGTTATCAGGCAAATAGGGGGCATCATGCACCCCTGCCCCGAACCGCATTCGCTCCTGCCAATTGACAGGCAACCCCGCTACCTGAATACAGTGCTCGTCATCGCTGCGCGTAGCCACAATTGACAGATCGGAGAGTTCAGCCTGAGCTCTACGGCGAATCCGGTTGATACCGAACAACCAGTACAGTACTGCGCCCAACAAGGGCGCCAGGACGATGATGCCCAGCCAACTGAATGCTGATGCCTCGTTGCGCTTGTGCAATATGACGTGCAAGCCGGCCCAAATGGCCAGCACCAGATAGATCGCCCCTGCCAATGAAAAGGCGGTTCCTGTATCAACGTATTCGAGCGGATCAGGTGTCATAACTCATCGTCTGTAAGAGACTTGCGAAGTAGTGCACAAGTACATGCTGCGGATGCTCCAAGCGGGCAGGCCTGACAATCAAGTTAACCCAATTAACGCCGACAGTTAGTTATACCTATTGTACTGGTGCTGACCATGGCTCGTTCGTCCGATTCCAATTTTCTGTTCTCCTTGCTTCGCGATAAAACCTTTCAGGCTAGAGAGATTCGCCGCGTAATTGTCTTGTCACTGGTGTACCTGGGCATTACAACTGCATTGGTGGGCGTGTTCTACCATCAAATGCTGGGCACCCTATTGCAAGGCATGGCACCTTTGCTGTTCGTGTCTGAGGATATTGCCATGGTGAATGAGGCATTGCCAGCAATGACGACCGTTCTCGGTAAATGGATGCTCGCGATGCTGGCCATCAACGTTGTCATAACAATCGCGTTAGGTGTATTTATCACTCGCAAGCTGGGGCATCCGATTCTTGCCATCAAGCGCGCACTTCGCGAAGTTGGCAACGGCAACCTTGATGTTCGCCTGCGCTCAAGCGACAAGAACGAATTCGGCGAAATTGCCGATGAACTCAGCGCGGCAATGCTTTCAGTACGCACACAGATTGCTGCTGCAAAACAGAGCATGGAACAAGTGACAAGCCTTAAAAGCGAATCCAGCACTGCATCCAATGAAGATGACTTCGATGGCGCGTTGAACAACTGTCGAAGCGCACTGGACTTCTTCCAGGTACAGGAGCAGCAACTGAAGCTGATCGACGATGACCAAAACGACAGCAAAGTCGCCTGAGCATAACAACAACACTGCCTTTTTTATAAAGTGGATGTGGAAAAAATGAGTTCATGGAACCTGCGAATGTGCCTCAGCGTATCCGCTGCAACCATTGCCCTCGCCGCTTGTAATGGCGGCGGCTCAGGAAGCGATTCAGCGGTTGCTTCACGAGGCGTCAACGGCACCTACCTTTACGTCACCCATCAGGCAGAGCCGCTGGGTGAGGGCCTGGAGCAGGTGCTGTACTATGGCACGCGCAATGTAGGCACGACAGAAAGCTATGCAGTGCGCATCGCCAATCGTGGAGCCGATATCTACCCTTTGAAAAATATCTCAGTGGTAGCACCAGAGCCCGAAACACGACTTGACGACAACTCCGACGAATTTGCGGTTCAGGTGCTTGATGACATCATTCTGCAACCCGCAGAGGTTGTGACAGTTGATGTATCGTTTACCCCGATCACTCAAGGGGAAAAGCACGCCCGATTCGTAGTGGACTACGAGACCATTAAAATGGTGGACGAGTCAGTCAACATCAATGAGCAAAGCTACTACAAGGCGAACGATCTTGAGACAGACGGCAAGTACCTGGCCGCACGAACAACGTACCACAATTACCTGGCGAACGATCCTGTTACCATCAACAAACGGCGCGCCGCTATCCGACTGCCCATCATTGATGAGGCGCAGACCTACGGCGGGGATGCTGATCTGGGACTCTACCTTAAGGCTATGACTCAGCGTGACGAAAGAGACTTCGCCCGCGCGGTTCGCACGCTGGACGGATTTGAGCAGCTGTACCCGGACAGCTATCTGGCAGACGATGCAAAATACCTTAAAGGATATATTCAGTTGATCGATCTTGAAGAGCCTGCCAATGCCTTGCTGGCCATGCAAGAGCTTCGAGAAAGTCACCCAGACACCACCTACTACGATACTTCCCTGTACAGCGATGCCATCGCGCAAATCGAACTGGGCAACGCCACACGTGCGCGTCAGCTTTTGCAGGAACTTAGAGAGAGACACACAGGTATTGACACGCTGGGCATCCGACTGCCCAAGGACAATTTGATATCGCGTATGTGGTTCGACCGGGCAACAACGATGCTGGATACCGTATAGGCTGTATTATTCGTGGATAATGCGTGAATGAAATCGCGCATTAAACGCCTATTGCTGGTGGTGCTGGTGTTCAACACGGCACTTATTTTGATCACCTGGGTGCTGTCGCTACAGGCAACACACCAATACCCGATGCAGGGCAGTCGGGTGCAGGCGGGCGAGCACCAGCTTCATGTCATCGACACAGGTCCACCTGCTGATGCTGATGCTGATGCTGATGCTGATGCTGATGCTGATGCTGATGCTGACAGCATTGTCCTGATTCACGGCGCTAGTACCAGTGCGCTGGATTTCATGACTAATCTGCAACCCGCGCTGGCACAGGACTGGCGAGTACTGGCCGTCGACAGACCCGGACATGGCTATAGCGACCGCGGGCCACCCGCCGGTGCGACTGATCCGGCACAACAGGCCACCATGATCCTTGACGCTCTACACACGCTGGAGATAAACAACCCCGTGCTTGTTGGACACTCCTGGGCAGGTTCTGTCGTGATGGCGGCCCTGCTGGCTGACCATCCGCATGTACAGATCAAGGCAGGCGTTCTAATTGCAGGTGCAACGCATCCGTGGGAGGGTGACAATGACTGGCATATCGATCTGAGTGCACGGCCCATTATGGGTGACGTCTTTCGCTGGCAATACATCACGCCAATAGGTCGCCTGTCCATTGATGATGCCGTTAAAGGCGTATTCTCACCAGAGTCTGTACCGGCAAACTATGTTGAAAACACAGGGCTGGTGTTATCACTGCGACCCACAACCTTCAAACACAATGCGCTGGACAGGATTGAGCTCAGAGAGCATCTGAAAACACAATCACTGCGCTACCCGGAGATACAACAGCCACTGCTATCGATCGCTGCCAGCGAAGACCATGTGGTGCCTGCGTGGAATCATCACGACAGGCTGATCAAGCAGATTGATCACCTGCAAAGCGTCATGATCGAAGGCGCTGGTCATGCGCCACACCATACGCGTACAGCACTGATCACCAACACTATCGATGCGTTTGTTCGCTCGTTGAACGATGTTGACTAGTGTCCGAGAATAACGATCGAAGCGAAAGTGTGAGAGTTCGAGTCAGATTTTCGTG